>JBEKTJ010000068.1:0-31080 GCA_049516155.1 Bryobacteraceae bacterium | reverse complement strand
ATTCAGCCGGCTCAGTTCGGCGCGGTTTTGGAAGATGAATACCGATATCCGATGTTTCCCGATCTCGAACAGCAGTTGTGCGCCGGGGCTCTGCTGGAAGTAGGCGAGGCGGCCACCGATTAATCTAAACGGGGAATTCTGCATCTCCGGCAGGTTGAAACTAAACGGGAGTTTGCCCTGAAACCACGGTTTGACGGTGTGCCGGTCGGTTGAAACTACATCCACCGGATTCTGGCTCGCCAATGTGGAAATGTGCAGGTCCGCGAGTTCACCCACGGTCTGCTCGTTGTGCGCGTGTTGCAGCCACACGGCCGCCGGAATCAGCATCACCACCACTGCGGCTGCTACGGCGATGGCGGGTACCCATCGCCCGCCCCACCAAGAGCGCTTCCCCGAAGTAACGCTTTGTTCGATTTTGAGACGAAACTGCGATGTAGGAGAAAACCGGCGCCCCACGGCTTGGGTCATGCGTTTTAATTGCAGACGGCCGAGCGCGTCCGCAGCGCACGCCGGACACGTGCGCAGATGCGCCTCCATTTCGGTCAACTCGCCGCCGGAAAGGTCGGAGTCTAGGTAGCGGTCCAGTCTTGGACTCCATTCGCAGTTCATTTGGAAGCTCCATGCATTCTCGCCGCGAGCAGTTCACGCATCGATTTCCTGGCGCGCGACAACCGCGACATCACCGTACCCATCGGGACTCCGAGCGCTTCGGCTATCTCCTGGTAGCTCATCTCCTCCATATCGCACAACAGGATCGCTTCGCGGTAAGGCGGCGGCAAGCGTTCGAGGGCATCTTGTACCGCCTGCTGGTCCGCTCGGGCGAGCAGCGCGGACTCCGGCGTATCGATTATTGCCGCCTGCGCCGCCGGGTCGTCTTCAGACTCCAGCGGATCGGTCATTCTTACGCTCAACCCGGTGCGCGACGTTAGAAACGTGTTACGCAGTATGCGGTACATCCAGGCGCGGAGATTGGTCCCTTGCTGGAACGAAGCGAAGCCCTTGAGTGCCTTCAGGTAGGTCTCCTGCACCAGATCTTCAGCTTCTTCCCGGTTCTGTGTAAGCCAGTGCGCCAAGTTGTACAGCGAGGCGAACATGGGCATCGCCTGCGCTTCGAAGGACCTTGTATCGGCGCGTCGATCCGTCACAATTCAATATGGTAAGCCCACGCCGGTCGTCAGGCGGCAAGCTCACGAATCGACGGACCGCGTCTTCCATCGGACTTCTCTTCCTTCTTCCTGAGCAGCACCGCATCCAGGGACCATTTCCCGGGGCCGTTGATCATCAAGAAGGCGGTCGTCAACAGTTGCGCGTAATCGGACCGCCCCTCGTGCAAAACGGCCCAGAACCCGACCCGCGGCGGCGCCGGCGGCAAAGGCAGCGGCGAGGTCCCCAGGTACAAAGAGATTTTCGTCGACAATATGGCCACGATCATTTCTATGATGAACGGAATTGCAATTAGCCGCGTCATCAGGCCTGAGAGCAAGAGCAGTCCTCCGGCGATCTCGAGGCCGGCGACAAAGTTGGCGGTCATGTGGGGAAACGGCATACCCAGCTTCGTGAAGCGCCCGATTCCCTGGTTTGTGTAGACAAACTTCAAAATTCCTTCCCACAGGAACACGCCTCCCGCCATTAGCCTGAGCAGCAGCGTGGATGTTGGGCCCTGCGTAGGTGGATTCAAAAGCGACGTTAAAATGTTTTTCATACGTTTTTCCTTCCTTCAGCTTGGATAACTGGGAAGTGAAGCTTTTATTCCCGAAAAGGGGGCGAGGACATGAAGTGATCCCCGGGAGAATTCCATACCCCTCGATCAGGGACCGATCGTCGGGATGCCGCCGCGCATCGAGATTCAAGTTCACCGCGATACGGATGTGTTACTCTTCGCCGCCAGGGTCGCGTTGTTGAGTGGACTGGTGTTCGGGTGGCGCCCGCGGAATGCATTCGGCTCCGGCCCGGCGTCTTCCCTGCGCGAAAGCGGGAGGTGTGAAACCAAGCTCGGCCGAATCTTCGAAACAGTTTGGTGGTCGCACAGGTGGCTTTGTCGGTAAGGCTGCTGAGCGCGGCCGGTCTGTTCATCGGCCACTTGTCGAATTTGGAACGTCTCGACTTGGGCTTCCGCCGCGATCGCTTCGCGGTAAGGCGCCGGCAAGCGTTCAAGCGCATCTTGTATCGCCTGCTGGTCCCCTCGCGCGAGCAGGGCGGACTTAGCGCGGGTCGTTGCCGACGCGGGGATCGGCTATCGTGACTACGGCTTACTGGGCGAAACCGGAGCCACTACGGCCGTCCTCACCCGCCGCTGATCTGAAGAGTCGCCGATGAGCGAATCGACTTCTTTGACCCGCCGTACCACTACTGAGCCGATTTGTCCGCGCGTCGCGGCATTTCGTCGCCTTCCCGGGGCGTGCTTCCGCCCCGCCGCCGCATGATCTTATCGAAGGCCTTGAAATCCGCGCGCGCCCGCCGATCCGCGAAATACTTCGCAGTCTGCAGAGCGGAAACTTTTTCCGCCACCGCCGTAGCCACGAATTGATTGATGCTCGTGCGGTCTTCACGGCTCAACCGCTCCACAGCCTCCTTGAGCGACCGGGGCAGCCTTAATGGGTAAGTCTGGGTCTCTCTCATAATCCGATCCTCATTAGCGCCTCTCGCGGAAGGAGAACCTCCAAACCAAATCGCGCCGGAGCCGCCCCATAGTCCCGCCGATTGAATGTCACCAACGCATCCGCCCGCCCGTTCACCGCCGCCTCCAGAACCATCTCATCGTTCGGATCGCGCAGTTGAGGGCGCCATAGGAAATGGGTTTCCACGGGTTCAGCCATCGCGATCAGAGTATCCAGAAAGATCTCTACTTGCCCGTCCGATAGGCCGGCCGCCAGCCGATGCTCCGGTCTCCGGCAGACCGCCTCGTATTCCAGGGCTAGTGGAACGATCGATAATAACGTAGCCTTCTCCCGCCGTACCGCCCGAATAATCGCCGCGGACGCGCCTACCGGACTCCGCAGGGCCGCAGCCACCGAATCGGTGTCCAGCACTATCCTCAGATCATCCTCACATCATTTACGATATCACATCGCGGAAGATGTTATGTGCTATGAGATCTGCCCCGGTCCGACCCGCCTAAAAACCACTTGACAGCATCTACAAGTTGGCATATAGTGTTTTATATACACTGTGCAGCAAACAGTATCAAGCCCAGACCAATTTGAAAACCTCCGCCTGGAGCTCCGCCGGGGATGCCTGATCTTGGCAGTCCTCGCCCAGCTTCGCGCCGAGCACTACGGCTATGCGCTGCGCAAAGCCCTGGCCGACCGCGGCATGGCCATTGATGAGAACACCCTCTATCCGCTGCTTCGCCGGTTGGAGACCCAGGGCCTGCTGGTCAGCGAATGGCGCGAGGAAGAGAAGCGCAACAAGCGCTTCTACCGCCTCTCCGGAGAGGGCCAGCGCATCCTCGATCAACTGCTGGAAGAGTGGCGCAGCATCGATGCGTCGCTCACCAGAATCGTCGAAGGCCATGTAATGGCCTGAAAAGAGTCGTTTTATGGAACTTCTGAATCGTTACTTATACGCAGTTAGAGGCTGGTTGCCGAAGCCGCAGCAGGAAGACATCATCGCGGAACTGGGCGAGGACCTCCGATCTCAGATCGAGGACCGGGAAACCGAGCTCGGCCATCCGCTCGACGAAGACGGTATTGCCGCTATCCTCAAGCAGCGCGGCAATCCTATGCTGGTGGCCGCCGGCTATCTGCCGCAGCGCTCATTGATCGGACCGGCACTATTCCCCGTTTACCGGTTCATTCTGGTGCTGGTGATCCTTTGGATCCTCCCGGCGGTCTTCATCCTGATCGTCGGTCCGGCGACGATTCTATCCGGACGCGACCCGCTTGTGGCTTTGATTGAGACTTTGTGGACACTGTGTATGGCCGCGGTCTTTGCGTTCGGGGTCATCACGCTGGTCTTCGCAATCCTGGAACGCTATCCCCACGAAGCAACGCTCAAGTGGGATCCCCGGCGGCTTCCGCGCATCCCGCTAGTCAGGGCCGTCACGGTGCCGCAGACGGTGACCGGCTACAAGGCCATCGCCGAAGTGCTCACGGCCGTTTGCGGTGGCGTGGCTTGGATCGACGTCATGTGGTTCCGGTCGAGCTTCCACTTGGGCGGCATCACGATCGCGTTGGCGCCCATCTGGCACAGCTTCTTCTGGCCCATTCTGTTGGTCGCCCTGAGCGGCATACCGTCGGGTCTGATAGGCTGGCTCCGGCCTTGGTGGATGCGGACGCGGGCGCGCTCGCTCGTGCGTCTGGCAGCCGATGCGATTTCCCTGGTCTTGACAAGCGCGTTGGTCAACATGGGGCCGTGGGTGCAGGTATCCGGCACTAACCTTCCGGCTGCCGGTCTGGCGGATGCCAACCACTGGGCCAACGTGGGCACACGCATCGGCCTCGCCGCACTGGCCATCATTATCCTCGGAGATGGGGCGCAGGAGGTGAAGCGGCTGGTCCGTCGGGAGCCCGCTGCCCACCAAGCTCCGGTCGCTGTTCGCCGGTAGCAAGCCGCTCCTCACCGAATAGCGCGAACTATGCGCTGCGGGTCGCGTACTCCCGCCTGTTGGGCTCATCTTTGGACGACTCTATGGAAAACGACTGTTTAGCGGAACTGCGAGGCGTGAGCAAGCGCTTCGGGAAAATACAGGCGCTCGACGAACTGGATCTGGAAGTCCGGGCCGGCGAGTTGCTCGCCCTTCTGGGCCCCAACGGTGCGGGAAAGACCACTGCCATTTCCATCCTGCTGGGGCTGCAGCGGCCGCGCGGCTCTCGGACCGGCGCCAGATTGGCGTCATGATGCAGGAGGTGGACGTCGCGCCCGAGTTGCAGGTGCGCGAACACATCGACCTGGTTTCCAGTTACTACCCTGCCCCGCTGTCCGTCGCGGCCGTCATGGAAATGACGCACACGTCGGCCATCGCGAAGCGCCCTTATGGCAAGCTATCCGGGGGGCAGAAGCGCCAGGCGCAGTTCGCCATGGCCATCTGCGGGCGTCCGAAGCTGTTGTTCCTGGACGAGCCCACCGTGGGCCTGGATGTGCAGGCGCGCCGCATGCTGTGGGACACGCTTGGCGAGTTGGTGCGTGCGGGAACCGCGATCGTCCTGACGACACATTATCTGGAAGAGGCGGAGGCGCTCGCCGATCGCGTCGCGGTACTCGCCAAGGGCCGCTTGATCGCCGCCGGAACGGTAAGCGAGATACGCGCCGTTGTGGGCCGCAAACGCATCAGTTGCGCCAGCACACTGGCCGTCGAGCAAGTCGGAAGCTGGCCGGGTGTCGATAGCGTGGAGCGCGATCGGCGCCAATTGCACATCATGGCTGGCAATGCGGAGGATGTGGTGCGGCGCCTGCTCGCCGCCGACGCGCAATTGCAGGAGTTGGAAGTGCGCCGTGCCGGGCTTGCCGAAGCATTCACGGAACTGACGCAGGAGGCTGCATCATGAACGCTTATCTGACGGAAGCCAAATACGAATCGCTGCGCATGCTGCGTGCGCCTTCGTTCGCTGTGCCGTTCTTGCTTATCCCCGTGATGGTGTATCTTTTGATGGGCGTGGTGTTTTTCGGCGCGGCCCTGCGGCACGACCCGAAGGCGGCAATCGGGGTCTTCGCGGGTCTCACCGTATTCGGCATGATGGGGCCGGGCATGTTCGGATTCGGCGTGGTGGTAGCCATGGAGCGTGAGCACGGCATGCTGAAGCTCAGGCGCGCGCTACCAGCCCCGCGCGCTGGGTATTTCCTGGCGAAGATGTGCATGGCGATGTTGTTCAATTCCATCATCATGTTGACCATGATCCCCGCGGCGCTATGGGTGGCGCGTTTGCCGCTGGGTTGGGCGCAGGTTGTGACCCTGGCCCTAATTAATATTCTGGGAGCCTTGCCCTTCTGTGCCATCGGGCTGTTAGTTGGCGTCTTGGTTAGCGGCTCGGCTGCTCCCGGATTCGTCAACCTTGTCTATTTGCCCATGATGTGGCTGTCGGGACTGTTCATGCCGTTGCCCAAATCGCTACAGGGCGCGGCGCCGGTTTGGCCGGCGTATCATTTGCTACAGCTTTCGTTACATGCCTTAGGCCAGCGGGCGGCTGGTAGCGAATCGATCCACATCGCGGTGCTTGCCGGCGTGACGCTGGCGCTTTCGGCGCTGGCCGTGCGGCGGCTGGCGCATGCTGAGCAGTAGGGCTTCGCTTTCAATTGGCGGGCGGCCAATCTTGGCCGCAACCGCCTTTTGAGGCGGCCAGAGCCGGCTGAAAGCCGTCCCCAGAGGGGACCCCAGGGCAGAATTGCCCGCCCTCCAGGGAAGGGGTTTAGGCTACGCTTTAGAGATGATCGCTGTCAGATGCATTTCCGCGTTTGCGTTGCTCGTCCCTGTGGGCATGTGCCAACCACCCTCCCTGATTGTGAACGGCGGCAATGGCAAGACAATCACGCTCACCGCCGCGGACCTGTCCAAGCTCCCACAGCACACCGTCAACGCCGCCGAACATGGCAACCCGGCAACGTTTGAGGGCGTGCTCCTATCCGACGTGCTGGCGATGGTGGACGCGCCGGCGGGCGAAAAACTGCGCGGAAAACTGATGGCGGAATATCTGCTGGTGGAGGCGGCCGACGGATACCGGGCGGTGTTTGCGCTGCAGGAATTAGACCCGGGCTTCACGGACCGCAAGATTTACCTGGTCACGCAGCGGGACGGCAAGCCGCTGTCGGCCAAAGAAGGACCATTCCGCATTGTGTATCCCGACGAGAAGCGCCCGGCCCGGTGGGTCCGCCAGGTGACCGCGCTCAGAATCCGGCCAGCGGATTGATCAATACATCTTCGCACTCACCAGGGTAAAAAATTCCGTCCGTTCCCGCACTCCGTCAATTCCATCGTTTCTCTTTTTAATAAGTTGCGGAGTTGGCAGCCCGTATGCCTAAGCAACGCAGGAAGACGCTGTCTCGTCTTAAAGAATAGAAGGAGAGGATTTTTGCAAATGAATTCGCATTCACTGATTCCAACGCGAACGATGCTGGCCATGCTTTGCGGCATGGGTCTGGCAGCGGGCATAGCCACAAGTCCGGCGCGCGCCGACATGTGGGACAAGAAGACGATTCTCACGGTAAATCAGCCCATCCAAATCACCGATACGGTTCTCGAACCGGGCCAGTACGTTTTGAAACTCCTCGATTCCCAATCGGACCGTCATATTGTGCAGATCTTTAACAGCGATCAGACACACATCATCAACACCGTCCTGGCGATTCCCAGAGAGCGTCTGATACCGGCCGGGCGGACCGAGTTTACGTTTTGGGAAACGCCTCCCGGATCCTACAGGGCTTTGCGCACGTGGTTTTATCCGGGCGACAACTATGGTCAGGAGTTCCGTTATCCGAAACACCTGCAGCAGTTAGCCATGTTGGAGACACCGGCGCCGGCTCCGCTGCCTCCAGCCACGGAACCGGCCCCATCCACGGCGGCCGCCAGTCCGGCTGAGCCGCCCGCCGAGTCCGAGGCGGTCACGCCTGAACCCGCTCCGGAGCAACAGCCGGCAGAAGTAGCTCAGAATACAGCGCCGTCGACCGATCAACAGCCTACGCAGACGGAAACTCCGGCTCACTCCCAACCCATGCAACCTGCCGAGTTGCCTAAAACCGGAAGTTCCTATCCGGCGATCGGAATCTCCGGCGTCTTACTGCTTGGCTTGGCGGGCTTGCTTCGAGTGAAGCGGACGGCGTAAAGTCGAAATTAGAAGGGCTGACGGCTGAATCATGAACCGGCGCGCAGCAATTCGAAATTTGATGGTGGCGGGCGCCGTTTCATTTTTTGGCGATCCGCTCAAGGCCAGCGCCCCGGACGATTCGCCGGACTTCGTGATCCGGAGCGATGTGCGGCTGGTGCTGCTGGATGTGAGCGTAAAGGATCGCGACGGGGGGTGGGTATCCGGTCTTTCAAAAGACAATTTCCGGATCGATGAAAACGGAGCGCCCCAGGACATTACCGTATTCGCGAACAACGATATTCCGGTGACGGTGGGGATTCTGGTGGACAATAGCCGCAGCATGACTCCCAAGCGGGCCGAAGTCCTCTCGGCGGCCAACACTTTTCTGGAGGGGAGCAATCCCCACGATGAAATATTTGTGCTGAACTTCAACGATACCGTGAAGCGGGGACTGCCGGAAGGCATGCTGTTTTCCGACAACATCCGGCAGCTTCGCGGGGCCTTATCGCGCGGATTTCCCGAGGGCCGAACGGCATTGAACGACGCCATTGTGGAGGGTTTGAGCCAGCTCACCGAGGGCAAACGCGACAAGAAAACCCTCATCGTGATCAGCGATGGGGGCGACAACGCCAGCGTGCATACGCGCCATGAGATCTTCGATAGCGTGGAGCGCAGCCTCGCGACGATTTACACCATCGGTTTGTTCGATACCGACGATCCGGACCGGGACCCGGGTATCCTCAAGAAGCTGGCTAGAATTACCGGTGGCTTGGCTTATTTTCCGGACAATGCACATAACATGACGGAAGCATGCCGGGGTATCGCCAAGGATATTCGCACGCGCTACACAGTAGGCTACGCGCCGTCGGCTAACAACGGCGGATTGTTGCGGCACATCCGGGTGCGCGTGGCGGCGCCTGGCCACGCCGTCCTAACCGCCCGCACACGCCCCAGTTATCGATATGAAGAAGCGAGTCAGCACCCGTAAGAACGAGGGCCCCGAAAAGCCCCGTGCGCGAAGAAAATGATATGACGGGCCGCAAAGCGCGCCGATGGGCGGAAGTCTTCTTGCTGCTGGCCGGCTTGACTGGCGTCGGAATTTGGGGCTGGTCCTACGTGCGGCTCCACGTCTTCCAAAGTTTGGGGAACCAGGCGCTTGACCGTCGGATCGCCAGCCGTCAGCCGTCCGCGCCTCAAGCGCATGTGTCGCCGCCTATACAAATACAAAACGGCGCCTTGATCGGGCGCCTGGAAATTCCCCGCTTGAACATGCGCGCCGTGGTTCGCGAGGGGGCCGGCCAGGATACCCTTAGCGTCGCCCTTGGCCACATTCCCGGCACCGCGTTTCCCGGGGAGTCTGGAAATGCAGGTATCGCCGGGCATCGCGACACGCTATTTCGCGGTCTGCGCAAAATCGAGAAAGATGACGTCATTCAGTTTCAAACACCAAACGGAAGCTATAACTACAGAGTGGAAAGTACGAACATCGTCAAGCCGGACAATGTAGCCGTCTTGCGCGCGGGCCGGAATCCCGAACTCACGCTGGTGACCTGTTATCCGTTCTATTACGTGGGATCGGCGCCCGACCGCTTCATCGTGAAGGCAAGCCTGGTCGAAGCGCAAACGCCGCCGGTCGCCGCCACGCAGCCAGCCACGACACCGGTTTCGACACCAGCCGCGAAACCAGCCGTCAGCGGGATGCCCCCGAAGTCCACGGTGCAACGGGTTGGTTTCAAGGTGTATACATGGGAGAGCCGCGAAGTGGTTCCCGGAATACGGCTGGGCGTCTCACAAGCGGACGCGGTCAGGCGCCGGGCGACCGTTCGGATGTTTGTAACGCCTGAGCGCCATACCATCACATTGAAGAACCAGCCCGCGCATCAGGCGGTTTTCTTCCACGGCCACGACGATGGAAAGCAGCGCGAGTTGATGATCACCGGCATTACCGCGAATTCCGTGACCGGCTACCTGCTGCTGTATGGGAGTGCCCGTACGCCCCGCCCGTCGAAAATGTAAAATGCACCGCTACGCCTTCACTTTATTCGCGAATTTGTGGCGGAATTTTTGGACTTTCGGCGCCACCACATATGAGCAATACGGCTGGCGCGGATTGTTGGCGAAGTATTCCTGATGGTAGTCTTCGGCCACGTAGAACGTAGATGCGGGCGCCACTTCTGTCACGATGGGATCGTGGAAAGCCTTCGCCGCGGTCAGTTCGCGAATCACCTGTTCAGCCGTCGCTCGTTGTGCGTCGGAGTGATAGAAGATGGCGGAGCGATACTGCGTTCCCGCATCGTTCCCCTGCCGGTTGAGCGTGGTCGGATCGTGAATGGCGAAGAATACGTCCAGGATGTCGCGGAACGTGGCCACATCGGGATCGAAGGTGATTTGTACCACCTCGGCATGGCCGGTCCGGCCGGTGCAGACATCGCGATACGTCGGATTCGGCTGGCGGCCGCCCATGTATCCCGATTCCACGGAGAGCACGCCTTCCATATCGTCGTAAACGGCTTCCAGGCACCAGAAACATCCTCCGGCCAGCGTAGTGGTTTCGCTTTGGGACATGGTCTTAGGGTAGCGCACCGGTGGCGGCTTCGACTGCCACCTTGTCGCCCACGCGCAAAAACATAGTGCTGGGATTCCGCATTCCCCACTGCACATAGGGGATGGTGAAGCTGGTCTTGGCGGACGCCCGGCCATGGTTCACCAGCACGGCGACGGGCAGCACGATTTCATGCGCCCCGCCGTGAATGCGAAATATTCCATGCACCTGGATTTGCGACGCTCCTTGCGCCGCGACCATACCATCGACGCGGTCCGGCGTGAAAACGATTTCCGGATACTGTGCGCTTTCGAGGATGTCCCGATGCATGCGGCGGTCGCGTCCATCGTCGCCGCTATTGCCGCTGGCGGCATCCACCACCACTTCACCGGAGATTTTGCCGGTGGCTGGATTGTAGCGGAGCGCGGCATGCTTCAGCTTGAAAGTGCCATGCACCGTATGCAGCGTGGCGGATAGCTTGAATTGAATGATAGCGGCCGCAGGGTCCGGATTCAGGACGATTTCCTGACCCCACCCGGTGGCGCAAACGGCCAGCGCGGTCAGGAGAAATTGGGCACGCATAGGTGGCAGGATAGCAACGATTGGAAGATGCGCGGCTGGGCGGCCATGGCGCGGAACGCGGGCGTGCGGAGCCAGATGCGCCGATCCATAGTGAGCATCAGCTTCGACATCAGCGTCGGCCGCCGGGCCAGGCGGCGGTGCGTGGCCTGGTAGCGATCGAGGTCTCCACGCACCAGGCTATCCGCCAGCGCGATCGCTTGTTGGAACGAGAGACACAAACCTTCGCCGGTGATGGCGTCCACCGAACCGGAGGCGTCGCCGATGAGCGCGACGTTGCCGCGGTAGACACGCGGCAGGCGGCGATTGGCGGTGGTGGCGCCGCGCTCCGTGGTCGCGCGCGGCGCCTCCGTTAGGCGCGCGGCCAGCCGCGGAAACTGGGCTAGAGCTTCATCCAGCCGCAGGCGCGGATTGCGGGAAATGAGCGCGGCGCAAACCTCTTGTGGGCCGACGGGCGTTATGTATATCTGACAACCCGCGCCCCAATGCAATTCCATATAGTCGCTCCAAGGCGCGACGCGATAGTGTATGCGGAAGCCATAACGCTGGCTGGCGGGCGGCTGGGCGGCGATTCCGGCCCAGCGCCTGACGCGCGAATGGAAGCCATCGGCGCCGACGATCCAACCGGCGGGCACGGCGCCGCCAGCTATCGATACGCCATCCGCGCCGATGCCGGTAACCGGCGTTCCCCATAACATCCGTACACCAGCCGCGCCTGCCGCTTCCACCATTTTGGCATGCAATACCGTGCGGCGAATACCCAGCGCATGTCCCTCCGGAAATGGCGATTCCACGGAAACGCCGCGATCCACGAATCGAATACCGTTGAAAGCGTGGCCGCAAGTCCCGTCCAACATCACACCGAGAGTGCGCAATGCGGCGAGGCCATCGGGCATCAGCCCTTCGCCGCATACTTTGTCGATGGGGGGACGGGCACTGTCCGCAAGCGTGACATTCATCCCCTTGCGGCGCGCGGCGATGGCCGCAGCGAGGCCGGCTGGTCCACCACCGATAACGAATAAGTCAGAGGCCTGCAAGTCCAGCAGACGGTTTAGGGTGGGATCGCGTTCCGGCCGGGAGTGTTACGTTGTGCGGAGCCATCCGATCTAATGCAGTACCAAACAGTCAAAATATTTCTTTTCAGTACCGCTTGAAATGTACCCTGGCGCACATACTGGTCTGGGAAAGCACCGCCGCATCGGCGTTCGGCCAATTGATTTTTCCAAAAAGGCGGGGTGAATGAGGCGTCATCGTCGAACGCAAGGACCAAGGCTAGTTCGTGCCGGAGAATGTGGAGACGGCAATACGGATCGGCGGGCGGGCGTTTGGCGGTCGTGATGGATCGTTTCATTCTGAAAGACCACAAGCGCATCGGGCGGGGACGATAAGTCGTTCACGGCCGGCGCGACGGTTTCAGGTGCGCCAACCTTAGCCCCTACGGGAAGACCGTAAAATGCTTGCAGGCCCATCTGCGTTGCCGACCCGCTTCCCCCGCGGAATTTGCCACTTCAACAGCTTTAGCCTGATACGGCCAAGTGAAACGGCCTCCGGTGGGCCATTCCCAATTTCTTCCGCCGCTCAATTCTCCCTCGTCCGGTCCGCAGAGCTTACAGCAGCGTCTTTGTTATATTGAATTTCTGTTTCCTGTCAGGGGAAAAGTTTACTATGCAGCGCATTGAGAAGACTGTATTCCTCAGTTATCGCCGCACTTATTTCCCTTGGGCGCTCAATATTTTCCAGAACCTGACACACCACGGCTATGATGTGTTTTTCGATTATACCGGCCTCGGGAGTGGAGATTTCGAGCCTGTGATCCTCGAAAACATTACTGCGCGGGCACATTTTCTTGTTCTCCTCACACCATCGGCGCTAGAGAACTGCGACGACCCGGCTGACTGGTTGCGTCGTGAAATCGAGACCGCTCTGACCAACAGGCGCAATATCGTCCCGCTTATGCTGGACGGATTTGAGTTCGGTAGCCCACGAATCGCAAATCAACTCACAGGCGCCCTCGCGGCGCTCAAGCACTACAACGGCCTAAGCATCCCGCCGGAGTACTTCATGGAGGCGATGAAAAAGCTGCGAAATAAATTCCTTCGTGTGCCCTTAGATTCGGTATCGCATCCGGCGTCTCCGCTGGCACGGCGAGCCGCTGTGGAACAACAAATCGCGGCTGCCGCGGCCCCGGCATTCCGTGAAGCGGAACTGACGGCGCAGCAATGGGCCGAGCGAGGACTTGCCGCTCTCGATATTGACGAACGGCACCGCTTCTATACGGAAGCCATCCGGCTCAAGCCGGACTACGCCTCCGCGTTCTACAGCCGGGGTAATGCACGCCGTGCCAAGGGCGACCTGGAAGGAGCGCTACAGGATTATGCCGAGGCTATCCGCTTCAATCCGGACTACGCCGAAGCCTTCAATAACCGAGGTAATACGCGCAGGGCCAAGGGCGATCTTGAGGGAGCACTGCAGGATTACAGCGAAGCCATCCGGCTCAGATCCGACGATGTAGCCGCCCTCACCAACAGGGGTGCTGCGCGCCATGCCACAGGCAATCTGGAAGGGGCGCTAGAGGACTACGCCGAAGCTATCCGGCTCGATCCGAATTATCCCGCCGCCATTTACAACCGGGGCAACGCACGCCTAGCCAAGGGCGATCTGGAGCTAGCGCGACGTGATCACAGCGAGGCCATCCGCCTTGGATACAAGCCAAACTAGGAACGCTTCCGAAGCTTACTTCTTGTCGCTCTTTTTGTCGTTATCGAGTTGCTTGCGGTCCCGGCCCTTGTAATAGGCAGAGCTATCGGGATGGTTTACGATAATGTCGTTGAAAGCAGTTTCCAGCACGCCCTTGTGGGAATCGTTAACGCCTTGTTCGTATTCCTTCCGATCATCCTTAGAAACAGCCATAAAATACTCCTGACCCGATTATACAGCCATCTGGAACATTCGCTGGGTGGCCTACCGCTTCGCAAGGTCCTCGCGCAGTACCAAACAGTCAAAATATTTCTTTTCAGTACCGCTTGACAAGCCATTAGCTCATTAATAAATTGGAGGGGTGCCGGAAACGATCCTGATCCAGGGGCGGACCATTCCATTTACCCGAGGATCTGTGTCCGTAGACGAATGCGTGCTCGATCCCCAAAATCCCCGCATTCAGTTTCTGGTGGGTCAGCGGGCGGGGGCCGTCAGCGAGAGGGATCTTGACGAATTGATCTGGGAAAAGGACGCCGTGAAGGCGCTCGGCCAATCGATTTTCCAGAATGGCGGGGTATACGAAGCCGTAATCGTCGAACGCAAGAGCCGGGGCTTTCTCGTCAGGGAGGGCAATTGCCGCACGGTTGCCTGCCGGCGCCTGCTCGACCAACATCCCAACGACGGCCGCTTTAAGATGATGCCGGCCATGATCTTCGACGTGGACCTCACCGAAGAGGATCTCGCGGTTCTGCTGGCGGATATGCATGTCAGCGGGAAGATCCGTTGGGACGCATACGAACAGGCGAAGCACGTCTCAGACCTCTTCCATATCTACGGCAAGACATATGAATGGTTGAGCAACCACCTCCGCCTCAGCAAAGGCAAGATCAAGGAACTGCTGGATACCTACCAGGCAACGGCGGAGTATCTGAACCTGCACCCCGAGCCAGTCAACGTGAAGAAGTTCGCGGTATTTCATGAAGTCATCAAGAAGAAAGAACTGCGGCAGCGGTTCAAGGAGGATTCGCGTTTCAAGCAGTCCTTCCATAAGTGGGTCAGCCAGGAGCGCATCAACGACTCGAAGCAGGTGCGGGACCTGCCCATCATCCTGGCCAACTCCGAGGCGGCCAAGGCCCTGGAACAAACGGGCTTTGAGGATGCGCAAAAGGTACTCGTGCGGGAGGATCCCTCGCTACGCAGCGATGCCTTTCTGGCGATCAAACAAGCTACCGAAAAAATCAAAACATTGCCGGCCGACGACATTCAGGATCTGAAGGCGGGAAACCGTCAGAAGGTCGCCATGATGCGAAATCTGCATCGCGCTCTTGAGGATGTCGCGGCTCTTGCGGGTGTTAAACTGTGACGGCGGACGGGCGCGCGAGAGTGCGGAAAGGGAACGGAGGAGACCAGTGACATTCGAAGCGGGATTTGCAGATGCGGAACGTGCGGCGGCCGCCACGGCGAAGGCGGTTGCTACCCTTGCTGCAACCGTGCGGCAGCTTCAAAAAGGCGCCCTGGAAGGCGATCTTTCCAAGATCCGGAAGGCATCGGAGCGGCTATCGGTAGCCCTGGAATCCGCGCGCCAGGAGGTTGGCAACGCCCGGTCGGCTTGGCCGTTCAGCCCGGAGGAAGAGGAAAAATACTTGAAGGAGTCGTTTGCGGCCGAAGTTATTGATGCGGTGAGCAAGGACGGTCTCCAAGTTCAGCGGCGCGATGAAGGAATCGTCGTATTCCCCTCCATTCTGCGCATCCTGCCGACGGATCGGGCGGTCAGAATCAATCGCGCCAAGGTGCAGGGAATCCGCCCTACGCGCTTGGCGAGAGTCTTGAAGGCTATTCAAGCGAGAAGACCCAAAGCCACGACCGAGCATTTTCTGGAAGTGCTGCAGCGGGCGTACCGCCTGCTTGCGGGCGCGGATTACGGGAAAACCGTCGCACTTTCGAGCATTTACGATACTTTGACTTTGCTGCCGGGGTCGAATGCCGCGTACGACCAGACGGACTTTGTGCGCGATCTTTTCTTGTTGGACCGGAGCGGCGTCCGGAAAACGAGGTCGGGCATCGCATATTCTTTGCCCGCGGCCACCGGCACAAAGAAAGCCAGGGGCACATATTCCTTCATTGCACCGGACGGCGAAACCGTGACTTATTATGGAATTCGATTCAGCGAGGTACCCGAGTGACGCCTTCCATTGAACTTTCCGAATGGCTTCGTTTTGTCGACCAGGAGTATCTGCGAAGCTTCGTGCGCGATGGCGGTTCCGCGATCAAGTTCGCCGTGCCGCTCGACGATACGTTGAGGCCGGACATCTTCGGGGGACTGGCCGGCCTGGCCACGCAGGCGGGCTACTCGGTGGTCAAGATCAGCGCCGCGGAAACCAGAATTCACATGATCGATGAAGTCTTCTTTCGGACCGCGGAGCAGGTGCCGTGGCAGATTCTTAGCCGGCGATTCGTCGCCAAGCTGGCGGCTGAGTCGGGTTACCTATGGGCCGACGATGGGGACAGCCCGTTGTATGCCCGGCTCGCCGAGAAAAACCAGATGGACCCGCAGATGCTTTTGCTGGACCTAAAAAAGGCGATCGGGAACAAGGTACTCAAAGACTGGACATTATCTGGGGACTTCCGGGTCGCCATGACCCATCTTTGCATCGCCGAATTGTCCGGCGGGCAGGACGGCGCGACCACAGTCAAGATTCTGACCGATTGGTTGACGGGACACAACAAAGCCATGAGCGCCGTCAAGCCGTATCACATCTTTCGCAGGATCAATCGCACCACGGCCCGCTTTTTCTTCGAATCTATGGTCCGCTGGTCGCGGCTGACGGCATTCCCCGGCATCGTCGCTCTTCTGGACGCGCAACGCGTCATGCTGGCACACAAGAATCCCGACCTCGGTCTGTTTTATAGCAAAGCGGCGGTGCTGGACACCTATGAATTGCTGCGCCAGTTCATCGATGGAGCCGGCAACTTGGAGGGCTTCCTGATGGTTGTCGTACCGGACTTTGCCTTCCTGGAGGACCACAGCCGGGGCATCAGCGCGTATGAGGCCCTGAAGTTCCGGGTTTTCGATGAAATACACGATAGAAATCTCGTGAACCCAATGGCGTCGCTGGCCCGCATTGCAGCGGCCAATTGAGGGGTGCAACAGACATGCCGACCGATCGACAGATGCTCTACCGGCGCGCTCTTGAGGCGCTGCGAAACGGGGTGCCGAACCGGCACGCCGTTAGCGTGTTGGGTTGTAATCAGCCGGAGGCCGAGCAAGCCTTCTCCGAGCGGCTGGCTACCGTGCGGAGCGCAGCCCAGGCGGGCAAGCAAGTTCCCGGCCTCCTGATCGAGGGCGGATTTGGCGCCGGCAAATCGCATCTGCTGGATTATCTGGAGCACGCGGCGGGTTCCCAAAACTTTGTAACCAGCCGGATTGCGATCAGCAAGGAAACGCCGCTTTTTGATCCTTCCAAGGTCCTGCTTGCCGCGATAGACGGCGCTGCCGCTCCAGGGTTGAAAGGAGAGGCGATTCGTGAAATCGCCCTGCGACTGCAGCCGGGCACCCCGGAGTACCGCGAGTTCTTCGACTGGGCCCATGGCCCGTCCAGTGGTCTTAGCCAGGTTTTTGCAGCGACCATCCTGCTGCACGAAAAACTGAACAACGATCCGGAAATGGTTGACGAGATCGCCAACTTCTGGTCCGGTGAGCGGCTGCCAGTCAGCCGGATCAGGCAAGGACTCAAACAAATTAATTGTTCGGAAGTCTACTCGCTGAAGCCGGTCAAGATCAAAGAACTAGCGGTGCAACGGTTCTTGTTTGTGTCTCGCCTGATTCTTACTGCCGGTTACGCTGGGTGGATATTGTTGATCGACGAGGTCGAGCTGGTGGGCCGGTATAGCTTGTTGCAGCGCGGTAGATCCTACGCCGAATTGGCGCGTTGGATGGGTAAAGTGAAGAACGCTACGATTCCGGGACTTATGACGGTCGCGGCAATTACGGACGATTTCGGCCTTGCGGTATTGCAGGAAAAGAGCGACCGCGATACTGTCGGGGCACGGCTACGGGCGAAGGGTACCGATGAGTATCTCAATCTCGCGGCGCGCGCCGATACCGGCATGCGTCTGATCGAGCGGGATGCGATCACACTCCAGCCGCCCGGCGATCTCGTTTTGGGCCACGCTTACGGACGGCTCCAGGAGATCCACGGCGAGGCCTACGGTTGGGACCCGCCGGAGATTCCGTGGGCGGCCGCATCCGTTACGCGCCAGATGCGTTCGTATGTGCGGCGATGGGTTAACGAGTGGGACCTCCGGCGGCTGTATCCGGGAGCGGAGATTTGCACCAGCGAGGAACAGGAAATTGGGCCGACGTATGAACCCGACGAGAGTCTGGAGCAGCCATCGGAGGACGCGGAAGGCGGGCTGTAACCGGCGCCCTGCAGTTGTGTGATGTTACCGAAATCAGCCCGCTACTAAGGAAGCCCAAGAACGAAAGCGGCCGCAAGCTCAATTTCGCTCAAACGTTCCGGAGTTAGTTCTCCTACCTTGCGAATCAGTCTGCGCCGGTCAAGCGCCCGCATCTGGGCGCACAGGGCGACCGAGTCAAGCTCCAGCCCGGCATCCTTCGCCACGACCAGGACGGTGTGCGAACGGCCGGCTTGCTTCAATTGCGTGGTGAACGGGATAATCACAACGGTGCAAGGGAGACAGGTCATCGGTCTGAAGTATCACTCCGGGGCGTCGCCCCGCCTGCTCGTGACCGTCCTTTAGCGGACCGAGATCCACAAACCAAATCTCGCCGTGCTTCGCCGGGCTCATGGCCGATCGTCTTGAGCAAGCCCTTCGGCGTAGCTCTCCAAGCCCGCCTCGGCCAGGACCAGATCCTCTTCGTCGCTCCGGCCAACCGGAGTGGCGCGGTGCACCGTTTTCAGCAGACCGAAAGACTTGGCTAGATGGTATGCATTTGCCGTGTAGTTCTTGCTCCAGTTCGCCAGAGCGGCGATGTTCTCCAAATTCGCCGAAGCAGTTCGGCCGTCGGCCAGGGCGCCGAGGGAAGCGCAGACTGTGGAGAACGCCATCGCGTATGCGATCAGCGCATTGGCCCATGCCTCCGTGTCAAGCTCATTTGGCCAGAGATCAGCAGGGCCTTGCTTGTCCAGCAGCGTGGCCACCGCTCTCGCGATCCGAATGATTGCCGTCAAGCCGTGCAAAGCGTTTAGCGAGGCATCTTGACCGATCCAACGCGGGCCTTGTGACCGGAACAAGCGTTCGGATTCTTGGAAGCCCGCCAACGTCAGAGTGGAAAACCGATGCGGATCCTCCTGAAGCCAGCCCCAGACGATAAGAATCGCGGAGGCGTGGTAGTCCCTAAACCTTGGGAACAGTCGCTCGAAAGTCCTCGCCAATTGTTCGACGGAAGCAGCGTGAAGCAGGGGGTCAAAAATTTCCTCCCCGATTTGATCCCCGATCCTGTCTAAGGCTACGACCAATGCGGGAGGTAGTATCCGGCGGAGTTCGTTGCCAGGCGCCGTCGCCGCGGGGACCAGTTGGCTCACAGCGGCAGAAGGTATTCGGCCTTCAGGAAGGATCGGAAAGATTAGAGCAGTTGGCACAACGCCGCCAGTCCCATCCTAGCAGGAACGCAGGCCTGGGGATGAACACGCGTTGCGGATCTTGCGGCGGCCCGCAGAACGAACGCAGGGCCCAAGGTCCGTCGTCAGCGCGTGGCGCCATTCAGGGAGCCAGTGCGAGGAGCCAAGTGTCGCCAAGCGGCTCGGCAGCCTGCCCACCGAATAGCAGCAGGGCCTTGTAGGCGGGATCGTAAGCCATGCCCGCGGAGTTGCGGCCATGGGGTAACGTATTGGCCGGGTGGATCTCCGTCCAATTGACGCCGTTCCAGGTCCAGGTGTCATTCAGATTATCCGAACAACAGGTCCCGACAGCTCCGCCGAACAGCACGACCGCCCTGAGGCCGGGGTCGTACGCCATGGCTGGTGAGTTTCGTGGAGATGAGGAAGACGATGGAAATTGCTGCGTCCAGTTGGTTCCATCCCAGGTCCAAGTGTCATCGAGATCCGTCAGGTTAGTAGTGACGCCACCAAAGAGGACAACCGTGCTGGTCGCTTCGTCATAAACCAACTGATTAGTTGTTCGCGCCGACGGGTGGGTGGTGGGATTCTGCTGCGTCCAAGTCTTTGCTATCCCGTCCCATGTCCAGGTGTCGCTGAAGCCGCCGTCGCCGCCGGGCAAATTGGCGCCGCCAAAGAGCACGATTGTTCTGGTTGCCGGAACATACATCATATTCCACCACGTCCGTGCGGGCGGAGATACGGGCGGGAATTGCTGGGTCCACGTGGTCCCATCCCAGGTCCATGTATCGCCGAGAGACGACCCTGTTTCGAGTGGGGCAGTCGTAGAACCACCAAAGAGCACAATATTGCCTGCTGCCGGGTCATATGCGACTGCGGGACCCAGGCGCGGGGGAGGGCGAAGTTGCGGGGGACATCGGGCACCACCCGCCGTGCCAGCCCCAGGTATCGCCATAAACGGAACTGCCTGCGGCACCGCCAAAAAGTACGGTGGAGCGCGCGGACCCATCATACGCCAAACCCGAACAGCACCGGGCGGACGGAGGGTTTGCTGGAATCCAACTGGCGGTCTGGGCTTTCATCGTGCCAATATGCGTCATCGCCGCAGTGGTGCCGAGCAACAGCATCGTTCGTAACGAGGACATCGTTTCCGCTCCTTATAACGGCGATTGTACCCCCCCGCAATTTGCAAGCCAGTAGCAAGCCCGGGCGTCGCGAGGAGTCGCGACGCGGCACGCAGGAGTGCGTGCGCCACGTCCGCTGTGATACCCTTGGCAATCGCCTTCAACATGCGATTTGCCGCCATTGCCGCACTCCTGGTGTGTTCCCTGGGGGCTGAGCCGTGGCCACTGGAGCGGCTGTTCAGCCGCCCTTACGCCTGGGGCACGACACCGGCGAAGGCGGCCTGGTCGAAACGAGGGCACGTGCTTTTGTTTTTGTGGAACGCCGAGGGCCGGCGCTTCATGGACCTGTATGCGTACCACGCGGATGAACAACGTCTGGCGCGGCTCACGAATCTGGAATCGATCGACGATCCCATTAATCGCCCAGCAGCCGATAAAGACGAGCGGCAGAAGCAGTACCTGGAGCCGGCGGAAGGCATCGCCGATTTCGACATCGCGCATGATGGCGCCCGCGCGGCGTTTTCGTATCATGGCGATCTATATTTGGTGAACACATCCGGTGCGCAGCCACCCTTCCGCCTAACGCGCACTAAGACCGCCGAAACTAACCCCGCCTTTTCGCCCGATGGGAACAAGCTGGCCTTTTCGCGCGAGGGGCAACTCTTCGTACAGGATCTGCATACCGGCGCGCTTTGGCAGGTGACCGAGATCGAGGGCGAAGGCGCGTCGCTGGGCGGATGGCGCTGGTCGCCGGATGGCAAGCGGTTCGTCTACACCGTACGGGCGGCAGGGCACAAGCTGCTGTTGCCCAATTATTCGGGGCGCCTCGTTACCGCGAACAGTTTCCCGCGCACGCTGCCGGGCGATCCGGCAACGGAAGTGAAGACGTTCGCGATTCCGGCCGAGGGCGGCACGCCGGTGGCGATGGAGCCGGGGCCTTGGGGCGAAAGAGTCTTCGCGTTCGGCATGCCGCAGTGGTCGCCCGATTCGCGCTGGCTGTTGCGCACGGCGGTGCATCCCGACTTGAAGCAGGCCGCCATCCTGGTGAACGACGCGGTCGGCGGTAAAGTGCGCTTGGTGGCCGAAGACAAAGACGCCGCGTGGGTCGAACCATTCTTTGCCGCTTGGTCGCCCGATTCCAGCAGGATCTTGTTTACCAGTGAGCGGGATGGCTGGTCGCACCTGTATATCGTTTCAAGAGACGGCGGCGAGGCTCGCCAACTCACACACGGCGCCTGGCAGGTGGATAACGATCGCACATTCGGGCACGAGCCGCAGTGGGCGGGCGAATATATCTATTTCGCTTCTACCGAGGCTGGCGCCGCCGAGCGGCAGTTCTACCACGTGCATCCTGATGGCTCCGGCAAGCAGAAGCTGTCGTCCCGCGAAGGGCTGAACATCGGCATTGTTTCCGAAGACGGCCGCGATATCGCGATAATGATGGCGGACGCGAAGAATCCGTTCGACCTCTATGCGGGCGGCCATCGGGTCACCACGTCGCCGCGCGCCGAGTTCGCCAGTTACGCGTGGCCGGAGGCGCGTGTGGTGAGCTTTCCTTCGCGCGGCGACGGCAAACCGGTGGCGGCCCGCCTGTTCCTGCCGCATGGCTACCGGCCTGAAGACCGCAACCAGAAGCCGCGTCCGGCGGTGTTTTTTGTCCATGGTTCCGGCTACGCCACTAGCGTCTTGAAGCAGTGGGGATCGTACGCCGAGTTGCGCTATGTCTTCAATTGCTCGCTCGTAAATAGAGGTTACGTGGTGCTCGATATGGATTATCGCGGCAGCTCAGGCTACGGCCGCGACTGGCGCACGGGCGTATATCTGCACATGGGCGGGCCCGACCTGGACGATGTGCTGGGCGGCGTGGATTATCTGCGCAGCCTGGGCAACGTCGATATGAAACGCATCGGTATCTGGGGATCCAGCTACGGCGGATTCATGACCGCCATGGCGATGTTCCTTTCGCCGGATACGTTCCGCGCGGGGGCGTCTTTTTCGTCGGTGAACGATTGGGAGAATTACAACGCGTTCTATACCGAGGAACGGTTGGGCAAGCCGCAGGAGTATCCGGAAGCGTACCGGCGCAGCTCGCCGATCCATTTTTCCAGCCTTCTGAAGAATCCTTTTCTGATGGTGCACGGAATCGTGGACAATAACGTAATGTTCCAGGATACGGTGCAGCTTAGCGAAAAGCTGATCCACGAAGGGAAGGATTTCTCGGAGATTTACTATCCGGAAGAGAGCCACATCTTCGTGCGGGATGAGTCGTACATTGACGCGTTCCGGCGGGCGACGGAGTTTTTCGACCGGAACCTGGATCATGAATGAAGCTGCCGCGGGTATACCCGATCCTGGATACGGGCGCTCTGGAGGCACGGGGATTTTCGCCCGCGCGGGCGGCGGCGGCACTGCTGGAAGGTGGCGCGGGAATACTGCAATTGCGGCACAAGCAGCACTGGGGGCGCGCCGTATTCGATGCCGCTCGGGAGATTGCGCGGATGTGCCGGGAAGCGGGCGCTTTGTTGATCGTAGACGATCGGGCGGATATCGCGATGTTGCTGGATGCCGGCCTGCACGTGGGGCAGGATGACTTGCCGCCGCGGGATGCGCGCCGGCTGCTGGGTTCTGACGCGGCAATCGGATTCTCCAGCCACAACGTGCGGCAGGTTTGCGCGGCGGGTGGGGAGCCGGTGGACTATGTGGCGTTCGGTCCGGTGTTTGCGACTGCATCCAAACAGAACCCGGAGCCGGTGACCGGCATCGAAGCCGTGAAAGAGTGCCGCGCGCTGGTGGAGAAGCCGCTGGTGGCGATCGGCGGCATCACCCGGGAGACTGCGGCGGCGGTGCTGGCGGCCGGCGCGGATTCGGTGGCGGCGATCGGCGACCTGCTACCCGCCGAGTTGACCAGTGTATCTTTGCGTCAGCGGATGGAAGAATGGCAACGACTGGCAACGAAGTAAAGACAGGCCTGATTAAGGGCCTCGGGCTGCTGGACTCGACCACGCTGGTGGTGGGGTCGATGATCGGGTCGGGCATCTTCATCGTATCCGCGGATATTGCGCGGCAGGTGAATTCGCCCGGGTTGCTGCTGATGACGTGGGTAGCTACCGCGGCGCTTACGCTGATCGCGGCGCTCAGTTACGGCGAACTGGCGGCGGCCATGCCGCACGCGGGCGGGCAATACGTCTATCTGCGAGAGGCCTTCGGGCCTTTAAGCGGATTCCTGTACGGCTGGACGCTGTTCCTGGTGATCCAAACGGGTACGGTCGCCGCGGTCGCGGTGGGCTTCGCCAAGTTCGCCGGCGTGTTTGTGCCGTGGATTTCGGCGCAAAACCATTTGATCGGCAGCGGGAGGTTCGGGCTGACCACGCAGCAACTTGTGGGTGTCGTAATCGTGGGATTACTGAGCCTGGTGAATATGCGCGGCATCCGCACCGGCGCGATCGTGCAAAACATTTTCACATTCGCCAAGACCGCCGCGCTGTTGGGACTGGTCGCTATCGGATTCCTATTGGGGCGCAATCCGGAAGCCCTGGCGCGCAACTTCGGCCACAATTGGGGCAATTTCTGGGATGGCGCAGGTTGGAGCATGCACGCGGTGCGCCTGGTGGGCGTGGCCATGGTCGGAGCGCTGTTCTCGGCCGACGCCTGGAACAACGTGACGTTCACGGCCGGCGAGGTGCGCAACCCGCGGCGTAACCTGCCGATTTCGCTGGCGCTGGGCGTGATGATCGTGATGGCGCTTTACATCGCGGCCAATTGCGTGTATCTGAACGTCCTGCCGTTCGAGGCAATCCAGCATGCGCCGGAAGACCGCGTGGCCACCGCCGCGATGAAGCAGATCCTCGGCCCGGCGGGGGTGGGGATCATGGCCGCGGCCATCATGGTCTCCTGTTTCGGATGCGTGAATGGCCTGATTCTGGCGGGCGCGCGCGTGTATTACGCGATGTCGCTCGACGGCCTGTTCTTCCGCAAAGCAAGTACGCTCGGCGCGCGGCATCACGCGCCGGTCTTCGCGCTGGCGATTCAAGGCGTGTGGACGGTGATCCTTACCTTGAGCGGCACATACAGCGACCTGCTGGACTATGTCATCTTCGCCGCGCTGGTTTTCTATATCCTGACCATTGCCGGCATCTTCGTGCTGCGCCGCACGCGTCCCGGAATGGAGCGGCCGTATAAGGCATTCGGCTATCCGATCCTGCCGGCCATTTATATCGCGGCGGCGGGGTTGATCGAGATCCTATTGCTGGCTTACAAGCCGAATTATACCTGGCCAGGGCTGATTATCGTGCTGTTGGGCGTACCCGTTTATTATATTTGGCGGCCTTCGACGCCGCCGCAGGCTACGAGCCTGCCCCACACGAAGGGTCCGACATGAACCTTACTGCGACTAAGTCGCTCGAACGCATCAAATCCGAAGCCGACGACAGCGAACACTCGCTCAAGCGTACGCTGGGACCGGTGAATCTGGTTGCGCTGGGCATTGGCGCAATCATCGGAGCGGGGTTGTTTTCACTTACGGGTATCGCGGCGGCGGAGAATGCCGGACCGGCGGTGGTGCTGTCATTCGTGGTGGCGGCCATTGGTTGCGCCTTCGCGGGCATGTGCTACAGCGAGTTCTCCACCATGATCCCGATTGCAGGCAGCGCGTACACTTACGCCTACGCCACCATGGGAGAACTGCTGGCGTGGATCATCGGATGGGACTTGGTGCTGGAATACGCGGTGGGCGCGGCTACTGTGTCGGTAAGTTGGTCGAGCTACGTGGTGAAGCTGTTTCACACGCTGGGCGTTACGCTGCCGTCGAGCCTGGTGAATTGTCCTTTCGATCCGACTCCGGGCTTCATCAATCTGCCGGCTGTCATTATCATTGTGCTGATGTCTACACTGCTGATCATCGGCATTCAGGAATCCGCACGCGTGAACGGAGTGATTGTGGCGGTGAAGGTGGTGATCGTGATCATTGTGATCGCGGTGGGTTTCGGGTACATCAACCGGGCCAATTATACGCCGTTCATCCCGCCCAATACCGGGACGTTCGGCGAGTTCGGCATCAGCGGCGTGATGCGCGCGGCCGCCGTGGTGTTTTTCGCGTTCATCGGATTCGACGCGGTTTCGACGGCCGCCCAGGAGGCGCGCAAGCCGCAGCGCGACATGCCCATCGGGATCATCGGTTCACTGGCGGTCTGCACGATTCTCTACGTGCTGTTCGCCCATGTGCTGACTGGGATGGTGAACTACAAAATCTTCAAGGGGGATGCGTCGCCGGTAGCTACTGTCATCAAACAGTTCCCCAGCGCGGCGTTGCAAATCATTATCGTCATTGGGATTATCGCCGGATATAGCTCGGTGATTTTGGTGATGCTGCTGGGGCAATCGCGCGTATTCTTTTCGATGTCGCGCGACGGGCTGCTGCCCAAAGTGTTTTCCGACGTACATTCGAAGTACCGCACGCCGTGGCGCTGCAACCTAATCTTCATGGTGTTCGTTTCGCTGTTTTCGGGCTTTCTACCCATTTCGAAGCTGGGGCACATGACCAGCATCGGCACGCTGCTGGCGTTCGTGATCGTGTGCATCGGCATTATGGTGATGCGGCACACGCGGCCGGATCTGCCGAGGCCGTACCGTACGCCGCTGGTGCCGCTGGTGCCGGTGCTGGGGATACTTGTGTGCCTGGCGATGATGGCTTCACTCGACCACGAAACCTGGTGGCGGCTGGTGATTTGGCTGGCGATTGGGCTATGCATCTATTTCTTTTATAGCCGGCATCATAGCCATCTGGCGATAGGGAGGCGATAGGCTAATACGAGCTGCTACCGACCTATCTCGACCATTTCCGTTTGGCCTCCCGCGTGGCGGCGTGAGCCACGCTTGCTACCGGCCACCTTTCGAGAGTACAGCCATTTCCCCAGCGATTCAAGGCTCTCACCAGACTGCCGTCCCGTCAACAAACCGGTGACTGTCAAGTCTTCGTCGAGGTCGGGCCAATGGATGTAGCGTCCGTCTCCGAAGATTTCAAAATGGCTGCGTTTGCGTGGGGCGCCATGCCACAGACGCGGAATCCACACCAGGGACACAATTATGGTTCGACCGTCTGCCAGGTCAACGGTTAACGCTTCGCCGTCACCTTCACGGACTGGGCTCGCAAGTCCTGGATTTCAACAACCGAAGAAGTCATTCCAACTCTCAGGGAATCGCTTTCGATGTTCATTTACAAGCTTCGCAAGTACATTGAGTTCATGCCGGCCGAAGCCCCCGGCCCGCTGAAGCGCGACCGGTTCCAACCAGAACTTCGCGACCATATCCGCCCGCCTGACGTGAAAATGCGGCGGCTCGGGCCGATCCAGCCATCGCGAACAGTCGAACAGATTCGAGATTAGCAGGAGTTCGCCTCATCTAGGCTGCGTGGGCGGCGCAGCCGATCCATGACCTGCTTTACGGCGCGGGCCGATGCGAACTTCCCGGCATCGGCTTCGCGCAACCCCTGCCGTATATGTTCAATCTGCCAACGCCGCGTTGCAATGCGAATCTTCATGCTTGGCTTGGCCATGTATTCCCCTTTAAATGAACAGGCTCGCCGGGACGTGGAAAAACTCGGCGAGCTTACGCACGTGCGTCTTGCTCAACGAGCGCTTCCCATTGAGCACGTCGGAAGCGACGCTGCTGGAACCGAACACGGGAAGCAGGTCGCGTTGCCGCAGGCCACGCGACTCCATCAGGACGCGCACCGCCTCGACCGGCTCGGCGTGTCCCAAAGAATAGCGCGACTCCTCGAACTGCCGAATCACAAGGTTCATCAACATCGCCAGGCGCTCCTCTTCCGTGGTGAGAGGACGGCCGCGCGTATCGAGTTTCTCCAATTCCGCGATCATCCGCTGGTTCTCATCCTCCGTGGTGATGATCTGCGGCAACACGCGGGTCAGGAGCCGCGCATAAGTGCGCTTGTCGATTGCCGCTACAGCCATTTTTTCCACCTCCCCTTGTCGTACTCGGCGTGCGTGAGAAACTCTTTGAAGTAGATCCGCCTATACCGGAACACCATGCGGACAATCAGGCGGTAGTGATTGCCCCGGATGTTGAAGATTGCCAGATCCGCTACCATATCCGTCGCCGGAAACGCCGCGCGAACCTCGTCGAGGCTGCTCCAATCCGATTGGACGGCCGTGTCATACCAAACCTGTACGGCGGCTCTTGCATCCGAATACTTCGCCGCCCGCTCGAAGAGTCCACGCCGGCTGATGACGTTCAAATACGATTCTAGCAAAACGCTAGCAACATCGCAACTCGGATGCGCTGGCGTCTCTTCAGTGCGAAAAGTCCAGTTTCACCCGAGAAGTTTGAATGACAGATTCTCAACATTCACCAGCGTCCATTGGTCGGCAGTGTACTCGTATTGGAGCTGAAGGCGACCTGATGCTTTGGCTACGCCCCATCCCTCTGGATGTCTACGATCTTGATCGTGCATTTATCCTTTGCATCGAATGTCCAAGTCCGCACCGACTCCTGCTCGACTGTCTTGCCGACCACGTCTCGCTCAATGTCTTGGACGGTGGGATGGAAGCTGGGACCACAGGAGGCAAGAACAATGGCGAAGGCTATGCAGAAAGCGGAGCGTATCGTTCCCGGCACGGTGGAGCATGAAGGAGTTCTCACTTGCACCAAACGGTTTTCACGTTGACGAATTCGCGAATGCCGAAGACGCCCAACTCGCGCCCGTAGCCGGAGCGCTTCACGCCGCCGAAGGGCATCCGGGGATCGGACGCCACCATGCTGTTCAAGTAGACCGAGCCCGCTTGGATTTCGTCGATGAATTGCGATACTTCGGCGGCGTCTCGGGTCCAGACGCTCGCTCCCAGTCCGAAGGGCGAATCGTTGGCCAGTTCGATGGCTTCGGCGGTGTCCCGCACGCGGAACAGCATGGCCACCGGGCCGAACAGCTCTTCGCGGAAGATGTCCGATTGGCGCGGTACGCCAGCTAGCACGGTCGGTTCGTAGAAGTAGCCGGGGCCGTCGATCGTCCTTCCGCCCAATAGCAGGCGCGCTCCGGAAGCCACGGCGCGCTCGACCTGCGCGTGCAACTCCGCGCGAATGGCGCTGGTGGCCAGCGGGCCGACGTCGGTATCGGGCGCCATGGGGTCGCCAACCTTTAGCGCGTTCATGGCTTCGACGAAACGCCGCTCGAATTCGCTGTAAATGCTATCGGCCACGATGAAGCGCTTGGCGGCGATGCAGGACTGCCCGTTGTTGATGGTCCGCGCCTTAACCGCCGTGGAAATGGCGGCGTCGAAATCGGCGCTGGGCATCACGATAAAAGGATCGCTGCCGCCCAGTTCGAGGACGGTCTTCTTGACCAGGTCGCCGCATTGCGCGGCCACCGCGCGGCCGGCCGGTTCGCTGCCGGTGAGAGTGGCGGCAGCCACGCGGTCGTCCGCCAGCACGGAAGCCGTCTGGGCCGCGCCGATCAGCAGCGTCTGGAACGCGCCATCCGGGAAACCCGCGCGGCGCAGAATATCTTCGATTGCCAGGGCGCATTGCGGCACGTTCGAAGAATGCTTCAGCAGTCCGACGTTGCCGGCCATCAGCGCGGGCGCCGCGAAACGGAACACCTGCCAAAAAGGGAAATTCCAGGGCATCACGGCCAGCACCGGGCCGATGGGCTGGTAACGCACGAAGCTGCGCGAAGCATTCGTGACGATCGCTTCGTCGGTCAGGTGGCGCTCGCCGTTTTCCGCGTAATAACGGCAACCCAAGGCGCACTTCTCCGCTTCGGCGATCGCGGAACTCAGCGTCTTGCCCATCTCTACGGTCATGATGCGGGCGTATTCCCGCTTGCCTTCATCGAGCAGGCGAGCCGCATTGTGCAGCCATTCGGCGCGCTGCGCGAAGGAAGTTTTGCGGTAGCTCTGAAACGTGGCGAATGCGTGCGCCAGTTTTTGCTCGATCCCGCCGGCCGAAAGAGGATCGAACGTCTGTAGAGTCTCACCAGTGGCCGGGTTGACGGAAGCGATTGCCATTCTTCGATTATGCGGGATTATCGGTCCGGCGGCGCGAGTAGTACCAGAACAGCACCGCCGCCAGCCCCATGAACACGATGCAGTTGCCGGCCATTTTGAATTCGAAGCGCCAAACCGAATCGACCTGCCGGGGAGGCACAAAGGCCACCGCTCCGCCGACGATGGTCGCCGCCAGCCCGCCGATGGCCGCGAATCGCAACCAGGCTTTGCCGTAGAATCCGGCGCCCGCCGTCTTCGAGAAAGCCGCCTTTGCAAGGGTTGCGAACAGATAAAGATATGAGATCATCTGCAGCAGCACCGATAGATCCAGCAAAGTCACGTAGGCTTCCTTCACGCTTGCGCCGATAAAGCTCATGCTGACCAGCAGCGAGGAAAGCACCGTCATGGCGAGTATGGCGATGTGCGGAGTGCCAAACTTCGCATGCACCTTACCCATTGCTTTTGGCATATAGCGATCAATGCCGGAGACGAAGAGGATGCGCGCAGATCCACCCAGCCATGCGGAACTGGCGCCGGCGATGCCGATGGCGAGCACCACTGCGAGGGCGGGTAGCATCCAGCGCGCGCCGACGCCCATGGCGGTCATTTTGTCCACCGCTTGCAACACGCCCTGAATCACTTTGACCTCCTGCTGCGGAACCGCCAGCAACAATGCCAGCGTGGAGGTGATGTAGATCAACCCGGCCAGAATACCACCCCACAAAACGCCCTGCGGCACGCTCCGCTGCGGGTCGCGGATCTCGTCTCCCATTACCGGGCCGAGTTCCAAGCCCACCAGCCCGAAGCAGATTACGCCGAAGGAGGACATGATGCTCCAGTCAAGGCCGCGGATGCCGAAGCTGGAGGCGGGCAGCGCAACGCCGTGCCGCCACACTACCGCGACTGCCAGTCCTACCAGCACCACCGCGCCGATCAGGTAGCCCAGGCCGCCCGAGTTGTTTACCCATTTGCCGACGCCCAGGCCGCGGATGTTGAGCAGCGCCGTCAGCCAGAGCAGCCCCACGGTAAGCAGGAAGAAGAAGACGCGGTTATCGGCCAGGCTGGCCACGCTCTTCGGTCCGGAGTAGGCGAGAATCCCGCCCAAGTAGAATAGCAGCGTGGGCAGGTAGAACATGTTGGTGGTCCAGTAGGCCCAGCCGCACATGAAGCCGTGGAAGTCGCCGAAAGCGTCTTTAGTCCAGACGTAGAGTCCGCCCTCGGCCGGATGGCGATGCGCCAACTCGATTACCGTGATGCCTTGCGGCAGGAGAAAGAAGACCAGCGCGGCCAGCCACAACCAGACGGTGATGGGTCCGTTGGCTGCGATGACCGGGACGAGATTGAGATTCGCGATGGCGACAACGGAGAGGAAGGTCAGGTCCCACGGGCCGAGGGCGCGCTTAAGCTGCGGCTTGGCTTCGGCGGTAGTGGAGCCGTCGGCGGTCATGGGGGGCTGGGGATGCTTAGATAAACGGTAAGGATAGCGGACGGGGAGGGGAACAGTCAACGCGCACGGAGCGGCAATATCAACGCCAAGCGACGATGTTCGCTTCGGTCCAAGTAGAAATGTCCGTTGACAGGGTCAGGCTGGGGAGGACCGAACCGATCTTATCTTCACGCTTTCGCCCTACGAGGGCTTCGTTTGCGATCGTCTCGCAGCGAGTCGATTTGAAGGAGATCGATCGCCGAGGCCCCGGCCGGAGGGATGCACCGCTACAATAAAAAAGTGACAGGTCACGACATCCGACAGCGCTTCCTCGATTTCTTCGCCGCGCGCGGCCACCGCATCGTGCGCAGTTCCTCCCTAGTCCCGGCGAACGATCCCACGCT
>JBEKTJ010000067.1:0-31341 GCA_049516155.1 Bryobacteraceae bacterium | reverse complement strand
CGTGCTTCGCTATCGAAGAGCTGCTGCAGCTCTTTCAGCTTCTCTGGATTTTGCGCGGCCAGATCGTGCGCCTGACTGTAATCCTCGTTCAGATTGTATAGTTCCCACGGATTATTTTCGGGACTGTGCTGTTCCCAGTTGGTGAGTTGGGTGCTCTGCCATGGCAGCAGATGGCGCGATCCGGCCCACCATCCGTCTTTGTAAATGCCACGGTTGCCCAGCATCTCGAAGTATTGAAACTTATGCGGGCTGGGCTGATCCGGATGATCGAAGCTATAGACCATGCTGAAGCCTTCAAGCGGCAATTGCTTAACGCCATTGACTACTTCGGGAAGTTGCACGCCGGCCAGCTCATACAACGTCGGCGCGATATCGGTGACGTGATGGAATTGCGTGCGGAGTCCTCCGGCGTCCTTGATATGCCCAGGCCAGGAGACGATCAGCGGATCGCGCGTGCCGCCCAAGTGGGAAGCCACCTGCTTGCTCCATTGAAACGGAGTGTTAGTGGCCCATGCCCACGCTGCCGCATAGTGATTGATGAAAAGTTCGCCGCCTAAGTCGTCGATATGCTGTAAGCGCTCTTCAATGGTTCGCTTCTTGCCGTCTATGGTGTAGGCGTCGATGCCTTCCAGGCCGCCTTCGGCGCTGGCGCCGTTGTCACCGGCGATGTAGAACACGATCGTGTCTTCAGTGTGTCCTTCCGCCTTGATGTTCGCGAGCAGCCGGCCGACTTCGTAATCCGTCTGCGCCAGGAAAGCCGCGTAGACTTCCATTTCGTGCGCCAGCAGTTTCTTCTGATTTGCGTCCAGGGAATCCCAGGCTGGCATCTCTTTCGGGCGCGGAGTGAGTTCGGCATTGGCTGGGATGATCCCAAATTCCTTCTGGTGGGCGTAGGTCCGTTCGCGAAGTTTATCCCATCCTTGGTCGAACTTGCCCGCATACTTCTCGATCCACACCTTGGCCACGTGGTGGGGAGTGTGTGTGGCGCCGGTGGCGAAGTATAGGAAGAACGGCTTCTGCGGCGACACGGCGTCGTGCTGCTGCACCCAACGGCTGGCATCGTTCACCAAATCGGTGGTCAGATGATAGCCTTGCTCCGGCGTTGCGGGCGGTTCCACCGCAGTCGTATTCCGGTAGAGCCGGGGATGCCACTGGCTGTCCGCGCCTCCCATGAATCCGTAGTAATATTCGAATCCCAGGCTGGTGGGCCAATGATCGAACGGACCCGCCGGATTGGTTTCCCAAGCGGGTGTGTTGTGCCACTTGCCGAATGCCGCGGTGCTGTAGCCGCTCTGTTTCAGTACTTCGGCGATGGAGACGGCGCTCTTGGGCCAGATGGAGTTGTAGCCGGGATAGCCGGACGCCCCTTCAACTACCGTGCCGAAGCCTATCTCGTGGTCGTTGCGCCCGGAAAGCAGCGCGGCGCGCGTGGGCGAGCACAGCGAATTTACATGAAAACGGTTGTAGCGCAGGCCGCTTTTGGCCAACTCGTCCAAGGCGGGTGTGGGCACCGGGCCGCCGAAGGTGCCTGTGGCGCCGAAGCCCACGTCGTCGAGCAGAATCAGGACGACGTTGGGCGCGCCTTTGCGCGCGCTGGCGCGCTGCGGCCAATCCGGCGAGGATTTGTCGCGGCTGGGGTCGATCTTGCCTTTGAAGGGCGGATCGGGCTTCGGCAGCACATCAGCCGCCCAAATCATGGCTGTCGACAACGCCAGCATTCCACCTGTTACTACGATGAGCTTCCGCATGTTAGTCATTGAGTCCTCCTATCACTGAACATCTACGCGTACGGTTTCGATCTTGCCGGTGAATGCGAACGGACTGGCATAGTCGGAAGTCACCGCCGTGCCCAAATCCGAGCCGACATCCAAAGTTTCGAAGTACAATCCGTATCCCCCAAACCCGGTGATTTTCGCTTCCCCGGCCGGCTTGCCATTGATAGACAGGTGCGCCACTCCCGTTCCGCCCGTGAGAAAGAACGACAGGCCCGTGGCTAGTCCGGTTTTGTCCGGAGTATAGTCCAGCACGATCTCGGACTTTCCGGTGGGGAGGGGATCGGTAGACAGCAGCCCGCCGGCGCGGTTGCCGGAGGCATTCACCTGGTAGCCCACTCGGCCGTCTTTTACGAAAAGAGTATAGCCGCCGTAGATCCCGCCTTGGGCCAGAATCACGCCTTCCGCTCCGCCCGCCGGAACGTCCACATCCGCGGTAATCCGGTGCGGCCGTCCCACCACGTGCGGCGCGGCGCTCGCGGAGATACGCGTGATGCCGGCCCGATACACGAAGGACTTCGCGCCATCGTTTGGCGCGGGCTGCATCACAGGATAAGGGAGCAGCGGATAAACGTTGTTGCGGCGCGCTTCGCTTTCGAAGAGTTGCTCCATTTCCTGCAGCTTCTCCGGATACTTGGCGGCCAGATCGTGCGCCTGACTGTAGTCCTCGTTTAGGTTATACAATTCCCACGGATGCGCGGGCGGCCTGTTTCCGGACCAAAGACCCGTCATCGCCCACGGCACCATGTTGCGCGATCCCGCCCACCATCCGTCTTTGTAAATGCCGCGATTGCCCACCATTTCGAAATATTGGATCTTGTGCGGGCTGGGCGTGTCCGGATGATCGAATGTGTAGACCATACTCTTGCCTTCCAGCGGCAACTGCTTGACGCCATTGACCACTTCCGGAAACTCGACGCCGGCGAGTTCAAAAATGGTGGGCGCAATGTCAGTGACGTGGTGAAACTGGCTGCGGAGTCCGCCGGCATCCTGGATGTGGCCGGGCCACGAAACGATCAGCGGATCGCGCGTGCCGCCCAGGTGCGAAGCCACCTGTTTGCTCCACTGGAATGGCGTGTTGGTGGCCCAAGCCCATGCGGCGGCGTAGTGATTGGAAAACAGCTCACCGCCCATTTCATCCGACAGCTTGAGGCGATCCTCGAAGCTTTGCGGCTTGCCATCTACGGTCAAAGCGTCGTGGCCGTCCAGGCCACCTTCGGCGCTGGCGCCGTTGTCGCCCACGATATAGAACACGATGGTGTCTTCGTTGTGACCCTCGGCTTTGATATTGTGCAGCAGTCGGCCGACCTCATGATCGGTGTGCGCCATGAAGGCCGCGTAAACCTCCATCTGATGGGACAGCAGCTTCTTCTCGTCGGCGGATAGAGACTCCCAGGCGGGTAGCTCCGCCGGCCGGGGCGTCAGGCCGGTGCCTGCCGGAATGATGCCGAATTCTTTCTGGCGGGCATAGGTCTCTTCGCGCAACTGGTCCCAACCCTGGTCGAACTTGCCCTTATATTGGTCGATCCACACCTGCGGGACATGATGCGGTTCGTGCGTGGCGCCGGTAGCCAGATAGAGGAAGAAGGGCTTCTGCGGCGCGACGGCGTCGTGCTGCTGCACCCAGGCAGTAGCTTGATTCACCAGGTCCCACGTCAGGTGATAACCTTGCGCGGGCGTGGTGGTCGGCTCCACGGGGGTGGTGTTCCGATACAGGCGCGGATGCCACTGGTTGTCCATGCCGCCCAGGAAGCCGTAGAAATATTCGAATCCCAGGCTGGTGGGCCAGTGATCGAACGGGCCGGCGGGATTGGCTTCCCACACGGGCGTGTTATGCCACTTGCCGAAAGCGGCGGTGCTATAGCCGTTCAGCTTCAGGATCTCGGCGATGGATGCGGCGCTGCGCGGCCAGATCGAGTTATAACCTGGGAAGCCGGCAGCCAGCTCCACCACGGTGCCGAAACCGATCTCATGATCGTTGCGGCCGGAGAGCAACGCGGCGCGCGTGGGAGAGCACAGAGCATTCACGTGAAAGCGGTTGTAGCGCAGACCGCTTTTGGCCAACTCGTCGAGGGCGGGTGTGGCCACGGGCCCGCCGAAGGTGGACGTCGCTCCGAAGCCGACATCGTCGAGAAGGATCAGGATTACGTTAGGCGCGCCCTTCGGTGCGCTCGGGCGCGTCGGCCAGTCCGGAGACGACTTGTCCCGGCTGGGGTCGATCTTGCCTTTAAACGGCGCATCGGGGTGCGGTAGCGTGTCGGCGGCGTACCCGGCGGCCGCGCTGAGCAGGATGATTCCACTTATAAGTCGATTGATAACTTGCATCTTGTGTGTCCGTAGGACAGGCCTCCCGGCCTGTCCACTTGCAGACTATTGACTACTATCGTGCTTACCTAAGTCCTTCACCGCATCGGCGAAGGATTTAGAATCTTTGGTTCGGTGAATTCGTCCATTCATTACATCATCCCAAGTGATGTAGGGATAGAGGTTATGCGATTGCGCCTGATCTTCGAACAGAGCTTTTAGTTCAGCCAATTTCTCGGGGTACTTCTTGGCCAGGTCGATTCGCTCCGTATAGTCCTCATTCAGGTTATAGAGTTCCCAGGCGTTTTCATCAAATGGCCGTTTGCTTTGCGCATTTCCCGTGATCATGCTATTTGGATAAGCCAATTCAGCTTTCCACCCGTCGTGATAAATCGATCTCGAACCAAAGATGTAGTAATACTGCAGCGTGTGACGGGTAGCGGCCTTAGCGTCGTCAATCGAATATGCCAATGAGGTTCCCTCAATCGCATCCTGCTTAATCCCCTTGATCTGCGCGGGCGCCTTGATACCCACAAGATCGAGTGTCGTCGGAAGAATGTCGATTACGTGGCTGTACTGTGTGCGAATTCCTCCTTTGTCCTTAATTCCCTTCGGGTAGAAAACGATCAGCGGATTGTGCGTGCCGCCTTCACTGTTTGCATCCGTCTTCCAGAACTTGAAGGGCGTGTTTGCGGCTTGGGCCCAGCCGAGCGGATAATTCCCCTCGGTGGCCGCGGACGTTCCGATCTCCCCAATCTTATTCAGGTTGTAAGTAATATTCTCTTCTTCCGTTAGATTCTTGCCCACCAGAGGCCGATCTATATCGCCGTTGAAGGTGCCTTCCTTGCTTGCGCCGTTGTCGCCGATCATAATGAATACCAGCGTGTTATCCAATTGGTTTATGTCTTTTAGGTGATTGATCAAGCGGCCGACTTCAAAGTCCGTATATGTCAAATAGCCCGCATAGACCTCCATAAAGCGTGCGTAGAGCCTTTTCTCATTCGCCGACAATCGATCCCAAGCTTTAATGTCGGGGTTGCGATCCGGAAGTATCGCATCGGCCGGGATAAGTCCAAGCTTCTTTTGACGTTCAAAAACCTCTTCACGGTAAGCGTCCCAGCCCTTGTCGAACCTTCCCTTGTATTGATCGCTCCAGTATTTGTCTACCTGGTGCGGAGCATGTGTGGCTGCTGGTGCGTAGTAGAGGAAGAAGGGCTTGTTGGGCGCTGCCTTCTTCTGACGATCGATATAGCCGATGGCTTTATCGGTGATCTGGTCGCTGAAGTGGCGGCCATCCGGGCGGGCATGAGCCTGATCTTCCACCAGGTCCGGCTTGTATTGGTCGGTCTGCGAACCAAGAAATCCGAAGAAGTGGTCGAAACCTTTGCCGGTTGGCCAACGATCGAATGGGCCTGCATCGGTCGCATCCTCGTCGGGAGTTACTCCATATTTGCCAACTGCGAGTGTGTTATAGCCATTCTCACGAAGGATTTCCGCGATGGTTCCGGCCGAGGAAGGGATCCTGCCGTCCCAGCCGGGGAATCCGGCCGACAAAACAGTGTGTGAAAATCCAGAAACGTGCACTGACGCGCTGTTCCGGCCAGTCAGCAGAGCTGCGCGGGTTGGGGCGCAGATCGCGGTCGTATGAAAGTTCGTATAGCGCAAACCATTGTTGGCAAGAGTGTCAAACGTGGGAGTCTGGATGAGCCCACCGAATGCGGCGGCAGCGCCAAAGCCCACATCGTCCAATAGGATCCATACTACGTTTGGCGCGCCGGCAGGCGCTTTCACAGGTTCCGGCCACCATTCTTTTGACTGGGCGAGGGTTCTGCCAACGACCCCCTGATATGGCTGCGTCTCTTGCGCATGCAGTGAGAGTCTTGCACAAGCCGCAAACAGTAACGTCGATGTTAACGCCTTCAGGACGCTTTTCTTTCTCATAGATCTCCTTGTCGGTAGGACACGCCTCCGGCCTGTCCGCTTGCAGACTACCGCACGCACCGGAAGCCCACGTGATTCGTCCCCGTACTGGCCTCGCCCTTGCCGCGGCTGCCCGGCATGTAGCGGGCACAATATTGATCCGTGCAGAGGAACGATCCGCCCTTCTGCACGCGCTTCGCTATGCCCGGCTCATCCGGGTCCAAACTATCCGCCGGTCCCTGCGGGTTGCGAACCACTGCACCGGATCGGGCGATCTGCTGATAATAATCGGCGCGATACCAGTCGGCGCACCATTCCCAAACATTGCCAGCCATGTCCGATAGCCCGTATCCATTGGGGGGAAACGAGCCTACCGGGGCGGTTCCCGCAAAGCCATCTTCGGCGGTATTGGTATCCGGAAAATGGCCCTGGAAGGTGTTCGCCTGGTACTTGCCGCCCGGTTTGAATTCCTGGCCCCAAACGAAAGGTTGCCGGTCCAGTCCGCCGCGCGCCGCGAATTCGAATTCCGCTTCCGTGGGCAGGCGCTTGCCGGCCCATTTCGCATAAGCGGCGGCATCCTCCCAGGCGACGTGGACCACTGGATGATTGCCGCGTCCCATCAGGTTGCTCGCCGGACCTTCCGGGTGCCTCCAGCTTGCGCCCTTCACGTAACGCCACCAAGCATAAGCGTCGGCGAGTGCAACCGCGTGTGGCGGCGGCGTGAAGACCACGGAACCTGGAACCAGATCTTCGGGCTTGGCGCCTGGAAAGTCTTTGGGGGCCGGGGTGCGCTCGGCGACAGTGACGTATCCGGTGGCCGCGACGAACGCGGCGAACTGGTCGTTGGTCACCTCGGTGCGATCCATCAGGAATGCGTTCACATACACGCGATGCACCGGCCGGGCATCTTCCATATCGGCGTGATCCGATCCCATCCAGAATTCGCCGCCTGGAATTCGGATCATATCCGAAGCAGCGGGGCGGACGCCGGTGTTATCTCCCGTGGCCGCGCCCGCCCCCCCGGAGGCACTCCCGCGCCGCGCTGCGGAGATGCCGCTATCGCAGTGGTCGGCCGCATGTGCCGCCGTTAGTGCAAAGACGAGCGTCACGAGCGTATGCAGACTGGTCGGGCGGTGCATCGTTCTCTCCATTGTCCATTAAACCGATGGACATTATTGACTAATCTTCAGATGATAACAGGTTTCATCATGGTGACAACGGGCGCGTCACAACGGGGAAATCCGGGGAAAAATCGTCCAGCAATGCCGTGAATGCGGTCCAAGCCGCCACATCCCCTTCGAGCCTCGCCTGGCCCCGGCCGCGAGCTTCCTCCAAACCGAGTTCGCCGCTGAACAACGCATCCAGCACTGCTCGCGTGGTGTGTACCGTGAGCGGCGGTGTCCGGCGCGGCGGCCGGAATTCATAGTTCAAAACCCCGCGGGCCAGGTGCAAGTCCAACTTCTCGCCGGTATCCGACAACTCCACGCCAATCGAAAGATCGGCCGTAGCGGCCCGCGGCCCGTCCACGCGCACCGCCAGGTAATCGAGCACATCGGCCGTAGCATAGAGATGCAGGGCTTTGGCCGTTACCCAGCGGCCTCCCGAGCCTGCCTTATGTTCGGGCGTCCACTCGCGCAGTTCCTTCGCCCCGCGCAGATATATGTTTCGCCACAACGCGGACTCGGCCTGATACCCCAGTTGCTCGAACGCCTTGGCCTGGAGATCCCGCGCGCCGGCGTTTGCGGGATCGGCGAAAACCAATTGCTTGAGCAGTTCCGCCACCCAGCGATAGTCTCCTGCGTCGTAGGCGGCTTGCGCCTTGGCCAGGATGGCGTCGCCGCCGCCCATGGCGTCCACGTAGCGGCGTGCCAGATCGGCCGGCGGCAACGGGTCCAAGTTCGCAGGATTTCCGTCATAGAAGCCTAAATACCGCTGGTACACTCCCCGCGAGCCGAGCTTGAAGCTGCCATAGTAGCCATGGTTCGACCAGTTCTTCGAAATCGCCGCCGGCAATTGGATGCGCTCGGCAATCTCCGCGGGACCGTAACCCAGGTTCGCCAGATGCACAGTCTGATCGTGCAGATATTTGTAGAGGTCCCGATGATCCTCAAGCAGGCCGATCACACGGTCTTTGCCCCAAACTGGCCAGCGATGCGTGGCGAACAAGACTTGGGCCTGGTCGCCCCAACGTTCCCGCGCCGCGTCGATGTATTTGGCCCAAGCCAAGGCGTCCCGGGCCTGTGCCCCGCGCGGCGTGACGATGTTGTGCAGCCCATGGTTCACCACTTCCGACATGCACAGGGCGCGATAACTGGGTAGCCAGAAATTCATCTCGCCGGGCGACTCGGCGCCATCGGTGCGCTGAAAGACAAACTGCGTGCCGTCCAGAACCTGACTGGAATTCTGGGCGTTGATAAAAAGAGTGGGCGCGATCAGGCCGCCATGGCCGCGGGCGCCGGGCACTTTGCCCTGCCCGAAGTCTACGGTCCCGGCGGGTCCTACGGGAATGCCCAGCCCCGACTGGAACTGGAAGCGGCGGCCCATGGCATTGCCCGCCAGCACCGATTCGGAAAACAGCCCCTCCAGAAAACCCTCCGGGGCGAGAATGGGCACGTGACGTTGGGCGGCATCGGCAGCGTCGATTACGCCACCGGCCCCTAGATAATGGTCTGCGTGGCCGTGCGTGTAGATCACCGCCGTGACCGGCAGCTTGCCTTCATGTTTGAAAAGCAACTCCAGCGCGGTCCGGGCGCCCTCCTCGGACGTCATGGGATCCACCACAATCCAGCCGAGCTTGCCGCGGATGAACGTAGCCACGGCCACATCGAACCCGCGCGCCTGGTAGATGCCCGGGATCACCTCGAACAGTCCGTTGATGTTGTTGAGTTGCGCGTGGCGCCACAAGGCCGGGTTCACGCTATCCGGCGCAGGCTGGTCTTCGCCTTCAAAAGCCAGAAAGGGCCTCAAATCCCACACGACCTGGCCGGCCGCGTCGTGAATCACGTCGCCTGGCAGGGCTTCGATCAGGCCGCGTTTGGCATCTTCGAAGTCCTGCCGGTCGGCGAACGGATAATTCTGCAATACGTGCTGCTGGGCGGCCCGAGTGGCGTCCGTAGCGGGTGCGTCCGCGCCATTGCAAATGGAAACACCGGCCAGCACGATGGCCGTTAGACGTACCAATCCCGCCATCGCCCTCATATTCCGGCGCCGGGATTGGAAAAGATGCGCAAACTACGCATTACTATTTCCCCTCATACGTGATCCAGAAAGGCGAAGCCCACACGATCTCGCCATCCTGCTGTTCGCCCCGCACATAGTAATAGCTGGTCTTGCCCGGCTGCGGCGCGTTATCGCGCCAGCGGAAATCGACATCCTTGGCGCCGGGCTCGGTAGTATACACGTACTTGTTGTCCTTCACGATCACCACCTTGGCGAACGGCGCAGTCCCAGAAAGCTTCACCCGGAGTTCCGGCGCTTCGTTTGACGAGAAGACGTCACCCATCAGGTGCGAACCGCTGCGCACGTCCGCCAGGATGTTATCGGTGGCCGCGTACACATGGCGCTTGCGCAAAGCCTCCAGAATAGCCTCGCGCGTGTCGTTGGCCGCCAACACGACGGAATAGCTCATATGCGTGGAAACGTGATCCGAACTGGCTTCGAAGCCGAATTTATAGCCCTTCTCGAAGGCCAGATTGATGAACCCCTTCGGCCGCCAGCCGCCGATGGAATCCTGGGCGTTGTTGGAGCGCGGCGCGTCGGGCATCTCGTAATTCTGCCGCATGCCCTGGTAGATCTCCACCACCGGCTCGGAATCCGGATCGTTGTCGCGCCAGTCCGTCCCCATGTCGGTGCCGCTGGTATGCGAGGCGACCACGCCGCCGAACTGTTTGAGATAGGCGTAGAACATCTGCGTATCGGGCGCGTGGCCCGGATCATTCTCCTTCGTGATGGGCAGCCGGGGAAGCGGACGTATGCCGCGCTGCGCAAATACAACGTTGCGGTGCCCTTCCGGATAGGCGACGCTGCGCTCGTAACTGAACATGGGCGCGAACCGGCCCGGCGTGTAGAACATGTCGGTGAGCTTCTGCGTGGTCCACCAGGTGTACTCGCGCGCGCCGCCATTATCGTGATCGCAACAGCCCACCCAGTCGAGCGCAGCGGCATCCAGAATGTAGCGCCACTGGTCGAGCAGAGTGCCGTCCAGCGCGCCATCGTATGAGATTTCGCTGTGCCGATGGAATTCGCCGCGCACTAGCTTCAGATCGCTTCCCGCCGCATTCACGCGATACCCGCGCAATTTGGCGATCGCCGCGGCGTCGCTGGCCGGAACCGTGGTTGGGGGCGGCGGCGGGCCGAGATCGCGCCCGATGACTGGCTGCGGCGCGGGCGGCAGCGCGATCACGCTGGCGAACAGATCGTTGTTGTATGGGTCCGCGACACCGGTAGTGCGAATCTGGGTGAAGTCCCAGCCGCGCTTGGTCAGCAATTGAATTTCGCGGCGATAGTCCGACGATTCGATCACCAGTAACTCGCCGGGCTTCCGCGAAATCAGAGCCGGCCGATTATCCAGCACGTTGTCGCTGCGAAACAAGTAAACCGGTCCGGTCCAGGATGTGCCGTCGAACGAGGCCAGGTATTCCGACCACACTGTGCCGATCGGATTCCAAAGGGTGGCATGCGGGCTGCGATAGGTCAGCCAGATACGGCCGGACGCATCTACCGCCAGCCGCGGCAGCGTATTGCGGGGCTCCGGCGGCGGCAAGGGATGCGCGCTTGGTTCGCGCCGGGCATACCGCTGCACGTCGGGTATCTCCCAGCCTTTGGCATCCCCCTGTCGTGCGGGGCTATCTTCGCGGCCGTCCGGGACGCCTTCTAGCGCGGGTCCGGGATCGGCCGGTTGGATCAACCGGCCCGAAGTATCCATGCCAAGCAAGCGCACGGCCCGCGCGAAATAAACGGATACGCCCGAACTGTTGTAAGCGCCAAAATCCTTGCCCCAGCCTTCCGGACCTTCTTCGTAGGCGATCCACAAGCGCCCTTGCGGGTCGTAGGCGATCGAAGGGTACGCTTCGTAGCGCGCGGTCGCGGCCACCGGCGCCTCCGGCCCCCAGCGACCCGGGCCGCTCGCCGTGCGGACATACACGTCGAAGCTGCCATTACGGTATGAGTCCCACGCCACCGTGACCCGGCCGGAAGCATCGGCGGCTATGGCCGGATTCCACTCATCCGCCGGCGAATTCGACACAGCCGTCGGCGCGGAAAAGCCGTCGCCCTGCTGGGTAGCGGCGAAGATAGCGGCCTTGCCTTGCCGCCAACCTTGCCACGCTACCCACACGCGTCCCTTGGAATCGGTGGCCGCTGTTGGAAAAACATCGGAGCCGGGCGCTTTCGAAATCCGCACGGTCTTGCCAGGCGTTCCGTTGGCAACCGGGCGCGCCCACAGATCGAAATCGCCGCTCTCGTTGGCCGACCAGAAAATCCACGGCCGTCCCGAGCCATCCACCGCTACCGACGGCCGGTAAAGGTCGCCACCCGGAGCGGTAATCGCGATGGGTTCGTCCCAACGATTCTGTGAAAAGCGCTTGACGAATACCTGGTCTCCGCCCGGCGCGGCCGTGTATCGCGCGAAATCCTTTGGAGCGGCGGTGAGCGGCGCGCGCAATTTGTTGTGTTCCGGGTTGTGTTTGAATTCGAGATACGCCAGCCAGACGTCGCCGTTCGATGCCAGGGCCGCCACTGGATAATCCTGCTCTTCCAGGCTGCTGGTCACCTGCGAAGATGGCGGAAGCCGATCGATCGCCACGCGCCCTGCTAGCGCGTGCTGCACCGTTCCGTAAGGTATATCCGCTAGGCGCACGCTGAAGTCCCCTTGCGCGGTCTTCACCTGGACGGTGCTGTTCTCCTCCTCACCGCTCAACCAAAGGATGACGCCGTTATCGACTACCGACTTGGCTTCCGCGGACGTCCGGGTCATCAGCGGAGCAGTGGATGCCTTCCAGGAGGCTTCGCCGAGGATTTCATCATCTTTGCTGAATCGCCAGGGATCGGTTTTCACGATCCGCCCCCGATCCACGGTGGCCGATCCGTCCCACTTGGCCGGGTCCTTGTCGGTAATACCGAGCAGCAGGCGTACGCCCACCTCGGCCTTGCACGGGACGCACAAACCGGTCAGCAAAATAAGAGCTAGGGGAAGACGCATGAATCTCTCCGAGTCTACTAAATCTATCGGGATTGTTTTCTGATCTACAGATGGTAACCGACCGTACCGGGCGGTTGTCAAGTGCGGCGTCCCCAAGAGGTGGGGCAGACGATCGCTTTTTGTCGTCTGCCAGCGCTCGGCGCAGGAGGCAGACCACGAAAGACGATGGTCTGCCCCACCCACCCATTCTCATCACTTACCGAGCCGCGACCGTAAGGGAGCAGTGCCCGAGCCCCCGGCCCACTTGTTGAACGCTCCCCCATCGAAATGCGGGAAGACGCCGAGCGGACCGGGTCTAAGAAGGCGCGGACCGGGCAACTAGAACTTATAATGCAGCCCCAACTGAATAATGCGCGACTGGTTGCCGGGGACGAGGCTGGTAATGGTTCCGAATGCCGCGCTACCCTGTTGCAGGTTTGGTAAGGCGAAATTCGCATGGTTGATGAAGTTCAGCGCCTCAGCCCGGAACTGCACGTCGTGCCGTTCGCCGAACCTGAAGTCCTTCAGCATCGAAAGATTCAGCCCGATGGCCCCAGGACCGTAGCCCGCGGTACGGCCGGCATTCCCGAACGTATAGGCGGGAGGCGCCGCGAAGGCGCTGGTGTTGAACCACTCGGAGATTTTCTGGGCGGTAGTACGGCTGCCGCTCAGAACCGGATCGCCGACGACGTTCGGGCGGTTGCCGTCCGAAAATGAGTTCGTCAGGTTGACGGCTTCGAGCACTCCATACGGCGACCCCGAGTGCAACTCGCCCGTATAGGCTAGCGACCATCCGCCTGCGACCTTGTCCAGGAAGGCGTTCGATGGCGCGTGCGCTTTACCCTTGCCGTAGGGCACCTCGTAGATCGCCTCGGCGACGAAGCGGTTCTTGACATCGTTGCCGGAGAGGCCCCAGTCCTGCGCCCGGTCGTTCATATTCAGGAACGTGTTGTAGCCCGACGCGGGCGCGCCCAACTCGTTGCGGCCGGGATCGTTATCCTCGAATCGCGAGAAAGTGTAGTTGCCCTGAACGGTGAGTCCGTCCGAAGCGCGTTTCTCCACGTGCAGGTTGAAGCCGTAGTACTTGGAGCTGCCGATGTCGTCGGCCAGCACTCGAACGTCGCTGAATTGCGGAAAGGGACGCAGGATCTGCGCGTTGCCGGGTCCCAATTCGTCGGTCGGAACCTGGTTCATGGTTACTCCACCTTGATTCGGCACCGGCAAGTCGTGGCCATTGGTGGCGAGCGCGCCCACTTCGAACAACACGGAGTTTGAAAGCTGTTTCTGGACGTTGAAATTGTATTGTTCCAAATAGCCGGTCTTGCGACCGTTCTGTTGATAAAAGGTAACGGCGGTGGTCGGTTTTTGCCCCACCGGTACCGCGCCGTATCCCGGCGTGAGCTGGCTCGCCGTCGGAACGCCATTCGCTGGGAATCCGTTCGCCAGCAAGAACGCGGGCGTAACTCCGTTGTTGGGCGAGACGAACGACGCCGAATCGCTGAAGCCCAGGTTGGCGGTGATGGGCGTGGCCATGTCATAAGGCCCCACGTAAAGCAGCGCAGAGCCGCCGCGGATCACGAAGTTGTTGGGCAGTCGCCAAGCGAAGCCGAAACGCGGACCCAGATTGTGATAATTCCAATTGGTGGCGAATTTCGGCACGCCATTCAGGCCCGAGAACGTGACGATGCCCGGCGTTCCCGAAACCGGGTTGATGGCGGTGGGGTTGAACCCATTCTGGCGGTTGTCGTATTCTTCCCAGCGCGGTTCGTCGAGATCCCAGCGCAGGCCGAGGTTCAAAGTCAGGTTTGAGGTAACTTTCAAATCGTCCTGGGCGTAGGCGCTGTAATTGTCGCCGCGCGGCTTCAGCGGAAGCGCGTTGACGATTTGAGCCGTATTAACCCACCCGGTTTCAAGCGCAGCCAACGAATTGCCGGTGGCCGTGGTGTTGAACGTAACTTGTCCGCCGGCGATGCCCCACCAGTCGTCTACGTCGCTGGCGTACCTATATTCAAGGCCGAACTTGAGCTGGTGTGATCCGCGAATCACAGTGAGGTGATCGATCACGGGAATCGCCAGCGTGGGAACCTGGAATCTTTGCTGAGTGGTGGTTCCTTGCTGCGTGTAACCGGGCACTACCACGTTCGGGGCAAACGCGGAATCCGCGCCCGTCAGCCCGATGCTTTGATTGAGATCGGATCCCGCGCCCGAGGAGTAAGTATGCGACGACCGCAGATCGAAGCCCGTGCGGAATTCGTTGAGCACCGTAGCGCTGAAGTCGTGATCCCAGGTTCCGGTCACGTTGTAGTAGCTGGTGTGCGCTTTGACCGCGTCCGGGTCCGCCGCAGCAACGCCGAATATCGCGCCCGTATACGTTGGGGTAGTGTAGCCGACGAAGCGGCCATAAATGCGGTCCTTCTCGCGAAACAGATGGTCGATGCGGGCAATGTGATTGTTGCCAATCGTCCCGTTCGCCTGGTTCGCCAGGAAATTGTTATGCCCGGAAGCCTGTCCGGCAACGTTGGGAGCCGGGAAAAACGAAGCCAGCTTGAGGCCCACCGGATCCAGCATGTTGGCCGGAATGATGTTTCCGGGAAATGGCACTTTGGTTGTGGGATCTTTGACCACGGTCTTGTCGGCCGAGAAATTGCCAGCGTCTTCCGCCAGGGTGGGGACGCCCAGGATCGTGGCCACGTAGGTGATCTCGCGCAGTCCCTCGTAGTTGTAAAAGAAGAAAGTCTTATTCTTCTTGATCGGACCGCCCAGCGAGGCGCCGAACAGGTTGTAGCGCAGAATCGGATTGGTGGCGGCGAAAAAGGTACGTGCATCGAGAATGTTGTTGCGGAAGAATTCATAGGCCGAGCCGTGCCAGTCGTTGGTGCCGGACTTGGTGGTCATCTGTATGACGCCCCCGCCGGTCCGCCCCAGTTCCGCCGCATAGTTGCTCATCTCCACGTTGAATTCCTGCAGGGATTCAACGGGCGGGTCGTATACCAGCGTCGCCACGCCGATATTCGGCAGATTCTGCGTGCTTTCTCCGTCGAGGGTGTACATGGCGTTATTGGCGCGTCCGCCGGCAATGCCGAACGTGGCGCCGAGTCCGGCGCCGTTCTGCACCACAAATCCGTTGAGCCCGATTAGCTGCGAGGCGCGCCGGTCAACCAGGGGCAGATCCTGGATGGACTGACCGTCCACCACATGGGCCACCGAGGAGGTTTCCGGCTGCAACAGAGGTGCGGCCCCCTCCACGGTGACAGTCTCGTTGACGCCCCCAACCTCAAGCTGTATATCGACCGTAGTGGTGGTGCCGGTTTCCAGCACGACGCCGGTGCGCTCCAGGGGCTTGAACCCGACTTTGTTTACGCCGATTTGATATTGGCCGGGTGGCAATAGGGGAACTACATATAGCCCCTGATCGTTTGACAGGACCTCCCGCTTAAGGCCGGAATCCGTGCGTGTTACCGTAACCGCCGCTTGGCTCACGATCCCCTGGCTGGGGTCGGTGATGCGCCCTTCCACTTGCGAATTCTGGGCCAGGGCGGGTAAGCCCAATAAAAACAGGGATGAAGCCAAGGCAACTTGGCTCCAGGAAGCAGACTTCTTCATTGCAAATTTCTCCGTTACTGAATTCCAGCGGACGAACCGGCGCAACTGAGCGTCCCCGAACGTCAAGTGCTTCGCCGCTTGGTTTCCCAAGTCTAAGGCAGGTTTGGGCAAATTGTCAAGTCAATCTATAGATTTAATATTCTGATCTCGTGGCTCGATGCTACTTAGTGGGCAGCTTAGATGTCGGAGCCAAAAAGGCCGCTTGAACGTGGAAACACATCAAAAGGTGAGAACCATGTGGGTGACGAGCGCCGCCACCGATCTGGGCGGGGGGTAGGGAGTGAAAAACTGCTAATTAAACTGAAGGCTGACCGATCGGAACCGCGGCCTGCTCCACGATCTCAATGCCAAAACCTTCCAGGGCCACGATCTTACGCGGATGGTTGGTCAGCAGGCGGATGGTGTGCAACCCCAGATCGGAAAGGATCTGCGCGCCGATGCCGCTCTCGTGCTGCAACTGCATCTGGCCGGCGGCGCCGCTATAATGCATGAAGTCCCGCGCGTGCGGCACCATCTGGTCCAATCCGGGCGGATTTTTCCGTGTGCGGAAGCCCGGCCCGGTCTGGTGCAGGTAAACGAGCACTCCCAACTCCTCCTCGGCTATGCGGCGCATCGAGCCGCGGATGAGTTTCTGGCAATCGCAATGAGTCGAACCGAAAACATCCCCGTAGACGCAGTGCGAGTGCATTCGCACCAGCACGCGCTCCTGGCCCGTCACGTCGCCCCGGATGAGCGCCATGTGCATCTCCGGCGAGATATCGCTGGTATATGCAAAAGTGCGGAAAGGGCCGAATTCGGTTTCAATACACCCTTCCGCGACCCGCCGGATGTAACGTTCGTGCTGCAGCCGGTAACGAATCAGATCGGCCACCGAAATCATCTTGAGGCCGTGCCGCAGGCAAAACTCGACCAGTTGCGGCACGCGCGCCATGGTGCCATCCTCGTTCATGATTTCGCAGATCACGCCGGCGGGACTCAGGCCCGCCAGACGCGCCAGATCCACGGAGGCTTCCGTCTGGCCGGCGCGCACCAGGACGCCCCCTTCGCGCGCGCGCAACGGAAAGACATGGCCCGGCCGGGCCAGATCGCCCGGACGGCAATCGGGCCGGATAGCGGTGAGGATGGTGCAGGTGCGATCCGCCGCCGAAATGCCGGTCGTGGTGCCTTCGCGCGCGTCGATCGATTCACAGAACGCCGTGCCGAAGTTGGACGTATTGAGCGGCGACATTAAGGGCAGGCGCAACCCGTCGCAGCTTTCCGGCGTGAGGGCGAGGCAGATCAATCCCCGTCCGTGCGTAGCCATGAAGTTGACGATTTCGGGAGTGACTTTTTCCGCTGCAATGGTGAGGTCGCCCTCATTCTCCCGATCCTCGTCGTCCACCACCACCAGAATGCGGCCGGCGCGGATCTCCTCGATGGCTTGGGGAATAGATACGAAGGGCATACTTTATTATTATGGACCGCAATGCCCCTGGGGATGCGTCCATTTGTGCAAGCGCCGGAAGTAGGCTTGTGCCACTACGGCATCGCGCAGAATCTGGCGTTTGAGGGCTTGGGCGTCCGGAAACTGGCGCTCGCCGCGCACGCGCCACAGAAATTCCACGCGGATGCGGCGCGGCGTGTCTCCGGTGAGTGGCTCCAGCAAAAAGGTCTCGATGGAGAGTTCGTGGCCCTCGCCGAAAGTCGGCCGGTAGCCCACGTTAGTGACCGACGGCCACACACGCGCGTCCTCCAGGTCGTGTGTACGCGTGACATAAACCCCGGTGGCCGGCAGCACTTCAGTATGGGTCGCCAGATTGAGCGTGGGCACAGTCTGCGCGGATCCCACGCCGCGGCCCGGCACCACCTCGCCGTCCAGTGCGTACGGCCGCTCCAGCAGGCGCGCCGCCTGCGCCACCCTGCCGGCTTCGATCAACTGCCGCAAAGCCGTACTGCTAACCAAGCGCCCGCGCACGGTCACGGGTTTGACTTCTTCGGTGGTGAAGCCATATTTGCGCCCTAGTTCCTCAAGCACGCGCACATTGCCGGACTTCTTGTAGCCGAAGCAAAAGTCGTGCCCCAAAACCGCCGCCCGCACACCCAACTTGCGCACCAGCACCTGTTCCACGAACTGTTCGGGAGCGAGATGCGCCACATGCCGGTCGAACGGCATGATCAGCACCTGTTCAATGCCCTCCTCCCGCATCAAGGCGCAACGCTGTTCAGGCGAGCTCATCAGGCGCGGCGCCCGCGCGGGGGCCACCACCTTGCTGGGATGCGGGTCGAAGGTGAGCGCGGAGGCTTTGAGGCCGCGTTCGACGGCAACCTCTCGGACGCGGCGCAAGATGCGGCGATGCGCGGCATGCACGCCATCGAAATTGCCAATAGTCAGCGCCGATGGGCCGAAGTCCGCCGGCACTGCGTCGAGACTGCGAAAGACGCGCATCGGGAGTTCTATTTTCCGCCGGCGCCGCGCGCCGGGGCCGCGCCTCCGACTTCGATTTCGAGTCCGTCATAAGCCAGGCGGACGTGCGGCGGCAGGCGCTCCTCGGTCCGCGCGTGCGCCAGATCGTGGCAGATGTGCGTGAAGAAGGCGCGCTTGGCCCCGGCCTGTTCCACAGTGGCGATGGAACGGTCCACCGTGGAGTGCGTAGGGTGCGGCTTGTAACGCAGTGCGTCGAGGAACAGCACATCCAGGCCGCGCAACCGATCGAGAGACGGCTCGGGAATCTCGCTGTGGTCTGTGAGATAGGCGGCGTTGCCGAAACGGAAGCCGTAAATCGTGGCCGCCCCATGCAGGATCGGGATGGGCGTGAACTCCACGCCGAACAGATCGAATGAAGCGCCGTTCAGCGTGTGGGATTCCAGTTGTGGAACCACGGTCGCCTTCTCCGCACCGTCGAAGATGTAGCGGAACGCCCCGTGGATGGCGCCCATGGTGCGCTCCGACGCGTAAATAGGAATGCGCCCACGCTGCAAGAAATTGAAAGGCCGCACGTCGTCCAGCCCCATGATGTGGTCGGCATGTTCGTGCGTGAACAGGATGGCGTCCAGCCGCTCGAAGCCCGTGCGCAGCGCCTGTGTGCGAAAATCGGGCGTAACATCGATCAGTACGTTGTGGCCGCCATAACTCACCAGGATGGACGGGCGCAGCCGTTTATCGCGCGGATCGGCGGAAGTGCACACGGCGCAATGGCAGCCAATCATGGGCACACCGGTGCTGGTGCCGGAGCCAAGGACGGTGATCTTGACGCTGCACTCCGCCATTCAGGCTGTCTTCTTCTTGGCTTCGTCGACCGCCTGCACGTAGCGGAACCGCAGCAAAGTAAGCGAATTTTCCAGCAGCCGCTGTTCGTCCTGGGACAGGTTGCCGCGCGTCTTTTCCTGGAGCATGGCCATCAGATCGATGGTGTGGCGTGCCAGTTCCAGATCGGCGGGCGGCTCCTCTTCGGTCCCGAAGCGCATCAAGCCAAGCTGCATCTCGGCTTGTACGCGCAGGGACTCGGCCAGAAATACGAAGGTAGCGGGAGGGACGGGGAATGGGCGCCCTTCCGGCTTTTCGGGTGTCTCGGAATCGGTGTCGGGCATCTCGTTTATTCTACTACGGGTGTGATGGAGGGGCCCAAACGAACCTATTGCGGCTTTCGGGATGCGGCCGCGACCGGCCTTTGGGCCATTATGCGAACATGAAGCCGTGAACGCGATCCGTTCGCGGACCTCACGCACGATGGCATATGCGAGGATATTGGAAAAAAGGGGCGCTCTAGCAGTCGACAACAAGAAATACGCTCGCGTTTTGACACCAGTCCTGCCGCAAGCGATCGCGTCCGAAGAGCATGAGCGGCGGTTTAGTAGGCCGCGGAAAGACACATAAGAAATAGAAACCGCCGATAAACACAGATGAACGCCGATGGAAAATAAGGGGTTGACTTCGCCTTATCTGCGTTCATTCGCATTCATCTGCGGCTAAATTGCCTTTTTCCGCAACCTGTTTTAGGTCTCTTGCCGCCAGGGGTCTTCCCACGCCGATTGGGTTGCTAAGATGCCTACTAGCGCTTGTCCCAGATGGCCGTAAGCTGTTCGGGTATATAATCGAGTGCGGATGTTTCGGAACAACACTCGAATTCTGGGTGGAGCGCTTATGTTGCCGCTAGCGCTTTCCGCCCAAACTTTCACCACTCTGTACAACTTCTGCACGCAGCCCTACGAAGCCTGCGCCGGGTTTACCAACATAACCCTCGGCCCTCAGGGCGAACTATACGGCATCGCGGGCGGCGGCTGGTGGAATCTCGGCACAGTGTATGAGCTTTTGCCGCCTGCGTCTCCCGGAGGAGCGTGGCGCGAAGTGGTGCTGCACAGCTTCAGAGGCGGGGAAGTGATCCCGCAAGGTGGGTTGGCTATGGGGCCGAACGGTTCGCTCTACGGCTTTGCAGAATCTACAACACCCGGCGTGTCAATGGCATTCAGGTTGGATCCGCCCACTAGCGCAAGCACGGATTGGGCATATGCCGTCATCTCTGAGTTTACGGGGGTGGCCGATGGCGGCCCAAATGGCGCTCCGGTTTTCGGATCGCCTCTGGGCTACGGCCAATCTTTGTACGGAGTCACTTCTGCGGTTGGGGAAAATGGTGCTGTGTACAGATTGACGCCGCCTCCAGTGGCTGGCGGCGTTTGGACGCAAGAGATCCTGTACGCCTTTCCTAGCGGATCGTCCGCGGGAGCCAGTCTATTAGGCAGCCTTGCGGTCGGTGCCGGCGGCTCGCTATTCGGCGTGACAGGTTTTGGCGGTTATGTCGGTGGGATCTGCAGCGACGGTGGGGGCTGCGGCATGGTGTTCTCATTGACACCGCCAGCGGTGCCCGGCGGGCCATGGACCGAGCAGGTACTCCACGCCTTTGACCCCGGGATCGGCGATGGGAGCCAGCCGAGAGCGGGGCTGGTCCTAGGGCCAGGCGGCGTGCTGTACGGCACCACGTCAGAGACCGCCGAGGGCCTCTCGGGCACTGTGTTTTCGTTAACCCCGCCGACGGTGGCCGGCGCGCCGATGACGGAGACAATTCTGCATGTATTCAACGAGAGCGGGCGCGGCGACGGCTGGTACCCCGACACGCCTCTGGTGCTGGGGCCGAATGGGGTCCTGTATGGCACGACGTATTATGGCGGGGACTTCGACTGCGGAACGGTGTTTGAGCTTGTGCCGCCTGCCACGCCTGGCGGGGACTGGACCGAGACGGTACTGCACAGCTTCAACGGCGCGTCGGACGGCTATGGCCCAAACGGGATCGCTCTAGCCCCCGACGGAACCCTGTACGGCACAACCTATATTGGCGGCAGCCGGAATGGGGGTACGCTGTTCGCGCTGACGCCGTAAACGCGACGCCGTGTGAACGCGCCTATCTGGGCGGGGCAAGGTTAATACCCAAGTTGCAGCCGCCGCAGGCGCGCGTCGACCGTCCGGTGAAGGAATTGAAGGGATTTGGACGCGTCACAATTGCAACCGGGAGAAACATAAGATAGTGTCATTCACCCTCGACAAGTCTGCCCTGTCGGACTACGATTCCGCGGTTCACGACTGGGTCGCCCAGTCGGGCCGGTTCACGGTGCTGGTGGGCGCGTCCTCCCGCGACATCCGTGCCAAGGGTGAGTTCGAGTTCGTCCGATAGCTGCGAGAACTTCGATGCGCATCGCCATCGTATCCGACATCCACGGAAACCTGACGGCCTTTGAGGCAGTCCTGGCGGATCTGCGGCTGACATCTCCCGACCTGGTCCTGCATGGCGGCGATCTGGCGGACAGCGGAGCAAGTCCCGTGGAGATTGTGGATCGCATTCGCGGTCTCGGCTGGCAAGGCGTCGTCGGCAATACAGATGAAATGCTCTTTGCGCCCGAGTCGCTGACGGAGTTTGCCAGTCACTCGCCCAAGCTGCAACCGATGTTCGCTGCAATCGAGGAGATGGCGGCGGCCACTCGCGCGGCACTGGGGGAAGAGAGACTGGCTTGGTTGCGTGCCCTGCCCCGCGTTCAGATCCGTGGTGCGATGGCGCTTGTGCACGCCAGCCCAGAGAGCCGCTGGCGCGCGCCCGCGCCGGAAGCCGGCGATGCAGAGTTGGAATCGGTTTACGGACCGCTCGGCCGTCCGATTGCCGTCTACGGGCACATCCATCGTTCATACATTCGGAGCATGGCAGGACTAACCGTCGCCAACACAGGCAGTGTGAGTCTCTCTTATGACGGCGATCGCCGGGCTGCATACCTTTTGCTGGATGACTCTAAGCCAGCCATCCGGCGCGTCGAGTATGACGTGGAAAGCGAGATTCAGGCTCTTGCTGGCAGCGGCCTTCCGCATGCCGATTGGGTTGCGAAGATGCTTACCAGCGCCCGCCCTCAAATGCCATAAGTTTTGTCTGGTTTACGTGTCGACGTGCGTGCTGAAGAAGCGGTCCAGCGCAACCTTGTTACGCGCCGCCAGCCCAGCGGAAAGTTGCTGCATTTCTGCGGCTGGCAGCGGTTTAAAAGCCCTCGCCAGGGCCACGTTCTGGTCGATGAATTCGAACTTCGGCATTCCCGCTACGGCCAGCGTCACCCCCGGCAGAGAGAGCGGATAGTAGAGCAGTTTCGCCGGCGGCGCCTGCCCGACCAGCGCTTCCTGGGCGAAGACTTTCATGGCAATCACGCCCATCTTCTTACCGTGCGCCACCGGCAGCGCCACATCTTCGAAGCTGGTTTTCAGGTCCGGGTTCGGCACCATGCCGCCCGCGCCGCTGCGCATGCCCGCGCGCGCGGCGTTCAGCGCCATCTGGGTGCAGTCGAAATCGTGCCGTTCGAGCGCCGTCTTCAGGACCAAAGGATCCGTATGGCTGGTGATGCCGATGAAGCGCGTCACTTTCTGGTCGCGCAGCTTCAGCAGGACATTCAACACGCCGTCGGGCGCTTCCACCGCGGCCAGGTCGCGCTCGTCGGTCAGGCTGTGAACATGGATGAGATCCAGGTGGTCCGTTTGCAGGCGCTGCAAGCTGCCTTCCAGAATGCGCTGCGCTTCGTCGCCTTTGCGCGCATCGATCTTGGTGGCCAGAAAGATGCCTTTGCGGCGGGTCTTCATGACCTTGCCAACGCGTTCCTCGCTGCGACCATTGCCGTAGCTGTAGGCCGTATCCATGTAGGTTATGCCGAGGTCGAAGGCGCGGTTGAGGGCCTCCAGGGCCTTGTCCTCGTCCTGATACATCAGGAAGCGGCTGCCTCCGCCCATGGCCAGGATGGAGACGCGCGCGCCGGTGCGTCCGAGAATGCGGGTCGGCAAGGCATCCGTGGCGGCGAACGCGGTTGCGCCGGTCATTGCCGCGGTACCCAGAAAGTTACGCCGTGAAATCTTCATAGCGCCAGCTTAGCTCAATCGACGGCAGTTGAGGCGGTCCCTGCAGTTCGGGTCAACTTGCGCTGCCCGCGGAAAGCGCGGCGCGGAAGAACCGGCAATCTGAGCTCACCGGGCAGGCATGGCATACCGGGCCGTTCCGCAGACACAACTGCTGGCCGTGTTGCCGCAACAGCAGGTGCGCCCTCGTCAGCAGCTTGCAGTCCGCCGGCAGATCTTCAAGCGTGACTTCACGAACCGATTTGTAGGTGGTGGAATAACTCTTGCGCTCTTCGCCAAAACCCAGGCGCACGAGCACGCGCAGACCGTTGGATTCGAGAGCCAACACGCCGAGCGCGCCGCAGAACATTAGAATCTTCTCAGCCCCCGGTTCACCTACCATTGGAAACTGCATCAGCAGTTTCTTCGCCTTTTGCGGAGGCAGTTTCAGTATGCCGGCCAGATCGCCGCCGAACTGGTCCACGGTGAGTTGCGCCGCCTTCCGGAGCCGCTCGGCGCGCTCCTGTGCGGCAATCGATCCGCCCATGCGGGTGATGCCGCAAAGCAGCGCTTGCGGCGCGGCAAGGATATTATCCGGGATGAGACCAACCTGTTTTCGCAGAGCGTCAAAGGCTAAGCCGCGTCGGGCATCCTCCGCGAGGTAGGCCACGATTTCCCAAAGAATCATCTCAAACGGCCCGGCGAATGGCGGCAGCGTGGGGGTGTCGTAATGCCGCTCGATCCTGTCGAGAAGACGGCCCAGCCGCGAGTCTGGCCATTCAAGCGGCGCCATGATGCAATAATACTACGATGTCGAAAACCCGCATCGCGCTCATAGGCGATTACAGTGCCGCGGTGACAGCGCACGCCGCCATACCGCCGGCGCTGGAGCTGGCCGCCAATGCGCTGGATGTCGAAGTCGAGCCGGTGTGGATACACACGTCGCGGCTGAATCGCAAACAGGAGTTGCGCGCATTGTCCGGCTATCAAGGAATCTGGTGCGTACCCGCATCCCCGTATGCGAATACGGAGGGCGCAATTGCAGCTATTTCTTTTGCCCGCACCGCTGGAATTCCATTCTTGGGAACATGCGGCGGCTTCCAGCACGCCATGATGGAGTACTTCAGGAACGCGATCGGTACCGCGGATGTCGCGCATGCGGAATTGAATCCCGAAGCGGAACACCCTCTCATCTCGAAGCTGTCGTGCTCTCTGGTGGAGGTAAGAGGCACGATTCGCCTGACTCCCGGCTCATTGGCTCACAGGCTTTATGGAACCGAGCGAGTCGAAGAAGGCTATCATTGCAGCTACGGATTAAACCCGGATTTTGCGCATTCGATTCGCGATCGGGACGAACTTTGCGTCGAGGGCACGGATGAAGCCGGTGACATCCGGATCGTGCGTTTGCGCCACCATCCGTTCTTCCTGGCGACTCTTTTCCAACCGGAGCGCTCCTCAATCAAAGGGCTGGTTCATCCGCTCATCCGTGAATTTGTGTCCGCCAGCGCCGGCCGCCGCTAACCGAAGGCTGGCGCTAGCGCCGCTGGTAATCCACAATCTCCCCCGCGCCGGACTGCAATACCGCCGCCTCCGCATAGCTCCCGTCCAGCGCCCGCGACAACTGACCGCGCTCCCACGGCGAGCTGTACGGGCTCATCACTGCCACGACCCGCGCTGTTCCCGGAGGCTCTGTGCAGATCCTGCCCTCCAGCTCGGGCCGCAGGAACAAATAGTAGATCTCGTGATTGCGGGGCGCCACCGCCACGCACGCATCGGCCGGCAGATGCGCCAGCACCTTGGCCTGCGCCCCGAAACCGTCTTTCGGAACCGTTGCCAGGCGGTAGTCGCTCACCGCCGCAGCCCCGAAAAAAGCCGCCAGCACGGCATAACCCGCCCACCTCATCCGCCCCATCCGAAGCCGCTCGATGCCGCCCGCCGCGCACAGAGCCAACGCCGGCGCCGCAAAAAGAAGCTGCCGCGCCGCAAAGAAATAGTTCACCAGCGCGTCGACTAGGATCGGTCCTGGCAGCGCAGCCAGCGCCACACATGCCAGCAATCGGCGGTTTCGCACCTTGGCCAGTCCGACGGCCGCCGCGACCAGGAACGCAGCGCTGCAAATATATCCGCCCCCGCTCAACTCGTGCAGCAGACCCAGCGGAGTGACCTGCCGCCACGAGAAGAAATACAGCGACATCGCGCCCGAAGCATCCTGCGCCTGGCGTTCCAGCCAATACCACGGAAGAAACGCAAGCACCCCAACCGCCGCCGCGCCAGGGGCCAGCCGCTTCGTTCGCGAACTTACGTCCCGCTCGCCAATGGTCCAGAACAGCGCGCCGAATACAGGCAGTATCGTCAGCGGCTGGGAGTACAGCCCCAATGTCACCGAAGCCCCATACCAAGCGGCCGCCCCTACTGTACCCCGCTCTCGCGCGCGCAACAACAGCAACAACGAAGCCAATGCGCACAACAAACCTTGCGAGTAGCCGCGCGCCTCCAGCGCATAACGGAACTGCAACGGCAAGGCCAGGAACAACAGGGTCGCCCAAACCGGCGAGCGGATTCCGAACCTCCCGCACAAGGCCGCGAAGACCGGCGCCCCCGCGATACTGCACAGGGCCGCCGGAATGCGCACCGCATACGCCGACCCACCGAACAAGCCGACGATAGCCCTTTGCGCCAGGTAGGGAAGGGGAGAAGCGCCGGGATTCAACTGCACCCACCGCAGCAGATCCGCTACGCTACCGCGCCCAAGCACGAGTTGTTGCAGCTCATCAAGCCACAACGGTGTGATCCCCAGCACCGCGAATACTAGCGCCGCGTACGCCGCGATCAGCATTAGCACCGCGTTCGGCCGCGCCTGGGACATGTGGGCTACCGCTGGTTGGCCTTCAGTATCCTCTTGCGCAACCGGATGGACACCGGCGTCACTTCCACGAATTCATCGTCGCGGATGAATTCGATGGATTGCTCAAGGTTCAGGATGCGCGGCGGCACCAGCCGGATGGCTTCATCCGCGGTTGACGCACGCATGTTCGTCAGCTTCTTCTCCTTGACGATGTTTACATCCAGGTCCGCCGTGCGCGCATTCTCGCCCACGATCATGCCTTCGTAGACTTCGGTTCCCGGGCTGACGAAGATCTCGCCGCGCTCCTGCAGGTTGAAGATGGCGTTGCCGGTGGACTTGCCGGGACGGTCCGCCACGAGCGAGCCGGTGGGTCGCGTGGGAATTTCGCCTTGCCAGTCGATGTAGCCGTAGAACAGCGAGTTCATGATGGCCGTGCCGCGCGTATCGGTCAGGATCTCGCTGCGCAGTCCGATCAGGCCGCGCGAGGGGATGTGAAACTCCAGCCGCACGCGCCCCGAGCCGTGGTTCACCATCTTATTCATCTTGCCCTTGCGGCTGCCGAGCTTTTCGATCACCACTCCGATGAAAGCCTCCGGGCAGTCGATCACCAGCAGTTCCACGGGCTCCTGCATCTTGCCATTGATGGTGCGCGTCAGGATCTCCGGCTTGCCCACCATCAGTTCATAGCCCTCGCGCCGCATCATCTCGATCAGGATAGCCAGTTGCAACTCGCCGCGCCCCATCACCTTGAAAGTGTCGTGGCCCAGTTCCGCCACCCGGATCGACACATTGGTCAGCAGTTCCTTATCCAGCCGTTCGCGCAGATTGCGCGAGGTCACGTAGCTGCCTTCCCGGCCGGCGAACGGCGACGTGTTGATGGTGAACGTCATGGCGATGGTCGGCTCGTCGATCTGCACCACAGGCAGCGGCCGGGGCGTCTCGGCGCTGGTGACGGTTTCGCCGATGGTGATGCCTTCCACGCCGGCGATGGCCAACAGATCGCCGGGCCGGCCGATGGTTTCATCCACCCGCTTCAAGCCTTCGAACGAGTAGAGCTTGGTGATGCGCGTCGAATGTTGCGACCCGTCCAGCTTGCAGATGGACACTGTGTCGCCGAAATTCAGCGTGCCCGCGAAAACCCGCCCGATGGCCAGGCGGCCCAGATAGTCGCTGTAATCCAAGTTCGCCACCAGCATCTGCAGCACCTCGCCGGGATCGCCCGCCGGCGCGGGGATATGTTTCAATATGGCGTCGAACAGCGGCTTCAGGTTGCTCGAATCGTCTTCCATGGAAGTTTTTGCCACGCCGGTCTTGGCCACCGTGTAGAGCACCGGGAAATCGAGCTGGTCCTCGGTGGCGTCCAGATCGATGAACAGATCGTAGATTTCGTTGAGCACCTCCGGCACGCGCGCATCCGGCCGGTCGATTTTGTTGATCACCACGATGGGCGGCAACTTTGCTTCGAGCGCCTTCATCAGCACGTAGCGGGTCTGCGGCAGCGGCCCTTCGCTGGCGTCCACCAGCAGCATGACGCCGTCTACGATCTTGAGCGCGCGCTCCACTTCGCCGCCGAAATCGCTGTGGCCGGGGGTGTCCACGATGTTGATCTTCACGCCCTGATAGCGGATGCCCGTGATTTTGGCCAGGATGGTGATGCCGCGTTCGCGTTCGAGGGCGTTGGAATCCATGACGCGCTCGACGTGTACTTCGTTTTCGCGAAAGATGCCGCTCTGGTTGAGCATGGCGTCCACCAGCGTGGTCTTGCCATGATCCACGTGGGCGATGATGGCGATGTTGCGAATTGCGGGGGTGGCGTTTTCCATTGGATTGCGTTTCGACCGGCTGCGGGCGAGGGGAACTATTTATATGATAGCGGAAGGGCGGGTTGGCGCGCTGATCGCGATTGGCGTCGTTGCGCTGCGGGCGGATTTAAGCTCTGTTCTCAGTCGGTCGTCGAGCGTGCCTACGGCGTCAACGCGAATACAGATCGGCAAAGCTGCCGCACCGGAGCTCACCAGCAGCCGGCGGATCTCGCAGCGGAATGCGGCCGCCTGGTTGCTATCTGCCGGCTGCCCGACGAAGACCACCACCGTTACCTGGAGATCTGGCAAGCTCCGATTCTACGACGGCCGGGGTACCCGGGGGTTGGGCTTAAATGTGCCTAATTGTGCGTGGAGGGCGGCAAGAACAAAATATGACGAACAAAGCCAATTTTCAAAACAGGAGACGCAAGCGTAGGCATTTGTTGTAGTTGCGGGATTTCGTCTGGGCTTCGCCAGCAACGTCTCAGGTTGGGAATTGGGTTCGCTTCGCTAAATGCCGTGGTGGTTGCAGCTCGCCGGTGGCTGCCCGCTAGAGTCGGCCGTTTATATTGTCAAAGAACATGCGTGGTCCGTTAGAACACCTTGCGGCGAGTGCTTCTTTCCCGGTATGAGGGTAGCACGAGGTTTTTCCGGAAATCGAAGGCGGTGGCGCTGCACAGCAATGTTTTCAGTCGATTAGGCGGCATCGAGCCTGCGTCACTCTGGGGGCCTGTTTGGGGTAAACGGGTCCGCCCGAACGGCTTCCCATGAGTGCGCTCATCGCGGTCGGGCCGCGTCTCTTGGCCGGTCTTCTATGTGCGTTTGGTCAGGTTAGTTGGTTAGGGCATCAGGGCGAACACGGTCCCCTCACCGTGCGCGCCGCCAGTGTTGTTTGTGCCGTAGAGCGTGCCGTCAGGCCCTAGAGTAAGCCCGTCCGGGCTACCGCCATCGGCTCCGTTCGTAAAGCTGTGCAGTATGGTTTCGGTCCAGCTTCCTCCCGGCGACGCAGGAGGCATGAGCGCAAAAATTATTCCGCTGGCCGTCGACGCAGCATATTCTGTCGTGCCGTACAACACTCCATCCGGCCCCAGCACTAGCGCCAGAGGGTCTTTCCCATCGGCGGAAAAAACGAAGGCGTGCAGAATCGTCTCGGTCATCGGCGCACCAGGCGCCGCGGGCAGGACCAGCGAAAACACAATGCCGCCGGCACCCGCACCCCCGGCGGCGGTAGTGCCATATAGGATTCCGTCCGGTCCGAGGGGGACCCCGGCCTGCGGCTCATACCCGTCGTCAATCTGCGGCTCGAACGCGTGGAGCACTCCCTCAGTCCACGGCCCGCCAGGCGCCGTGGGCGGCGCCAATGAGAACACGGTACCGCAGCCGGCGGTGCAAGGCTCAGCCGTCGCCCCGCCATCGATCGTCACGCCGAAGATCGTGCCGCCGGCGCCAACCGCAAGATTACCCGCTGGACTGCTACCCTTGGTTCCGCCAGGGAAGGTATAGAGAGTCGTGTGGGTCCAAGCGCCGCCGGCCACTGGGGGTGGCGTCAGTCTGTACACGGCGCCATTCCCACCATCCACCTGTGTGACACCGTATAGGGATTGGCCGTAGCTAACGGGCGGACCGAAAACCAGGCCGCCGGATGGGATGCCATCCGTCTGGCTGAACTGGTATATGACGGCATAAGCCCAGCCCGTGCTCGTTCCGGTGGGCGGATCGAGCCTGAAGGCAGTGACGTAGAACGGGTACCCCGCGGCGCCGTACAGTGTTCCGTTCGGACCCATTACCAGTCCCACGTGCGGTATTGGTCTGGCGTCGCTGTTGAAACTGTGGAGCACCGTTTGGGTCCAGGCTGCCCCAGGCGACGACGGCGGCATGAGCTCGTAAACGGTACCCATATCCCACCTGCCGCCGCCCGCGCTAATCCCATAGAGCACCCCTTCGGGGCCGGCGATTACGCCGGCAAGCGTATCGCTGGCGCCGTAGCCGAGCGACCTAAAGCTGAACAACGTGGTGAAAGTTTGGGCCGAGAGCCCCAGCGACAACATGAACGCCCCAAGCAGAATCCGAAATCCGAGCGCTGTTCCGAAACATCCGCATGCCGGGGATTATACACCAGGACAGTTTTATATCAAAGGAACGGAGAAACAGCCAAGATGTCCTCTCGCGTTAGGCCTGGATAGTTTGTTAGCAGTTCGTCGTCGGACTGGCCGGCAGCGAGGAGGTCGAGAATCAATTCGACGGCAAGACGCGTCCCGCGTACCACCGGCTTGCCGCCCAGGATCTCAGTATCCACGACGATGCGTTCCGAAAGCGGCATAACCACAGTTTACCTCTTGGCAACCCGCGCCAGAGGGACACCACCCCTCGGCCCTTCGGTCACCTACTCGGTGCCCTCAAGACGTAAGAGGGCCGACCACTCTGTATAAAATCGTACAAAAGCGAGATCGTTATGCGATATCTACCAAAGGGCCGGCGGCGACATTATGAGCCGGATCGTCGATACAGGCGGCAATGTGTTCACTCCCAGAGGAATCCGACTGGCAGACCGCAGCGGCGACAGCTACATGCGGTGCGCTAACCTCCCCAGCGGCGTGCCCGTAAGGGGCGCCATGCTCTTTCCCGACGCGCGTGTTGAGGGGGCGGCTAACGCTTGTCGAATTCCTCTTCGACCTCGACCGATCCGGCGGGAGAACTTCGCTCAGCGCACAATTCCGGCGTGTGCCAGTCCCCAAATAGCCTTCCCGCAAGAGCCGGAAAAAAGAGGATTGGCGGCTCACCATTCGTTGGCGGAGGTGATGCATCCTCGGCGGCCACCCTTAAAAACCCATCCCAAGAATGGATCGAATGTAACCACTTGGTCACCTGCCCAAAGCCCTCAAAATAGCGTCCGGATCGTACACACACCCGCCCCACGTCCCCCCGCTCACATGCTGCAGCGCCGCCCAAAGCCTGGTCTCGGGAGGCAGATCCGGGTCGGCCGCCAAGTCCGCCCGCATGGGCCGCGCGGCCAACACCCGTGCGCCCTCCGCCGCGCCGAACACGTTGGCGCCGTGCCCGACGAGGTTCACGGAGCCTTCCAGATTGACGCGGTCCACCACGATCTCGATCACGTCCCCGTCCAGCACCTTGCCGATAGGTCCGCCAGCCAACGCTTCGGGCGAAATATGCCCGATGCATGCGCCAGTGGATACGCCGCTGAACCGCGCGTCCGTGAGCACTGCCACGTGCTTGCCGAAATCCAGGTACTTCAGCGCCGAAGTGATCTGGTAAGTCTCCTCCATGCCGGAACCCATCGGTCCGCGGCAGATCAGCACGATCACATCGCCGGCCCGCACGCGCTCCGGCCCGTGGCTCTTGATCGCGGCGATGGCGGCGGCTTCGGTACGGAACACGCGCGCGGGACCGGTCTTGCGGTAGACGCCATCGGGACCCACCACGCTGGGGTCGATGGCAGTGCTCTTGATCACCGATCCTTCCGGCGCCAAGTTGCCGTGCGGAAAGGTGACCGTGGAGGTCAGGCCCGCGCGTGCGGCGCGCGCCGGGTCCATGATCACGTCGTCCGGGTCGATGCCATCGCGCTCCTGCAA
>JBEKTJ010000066.1:0-31892 GCA_049516155.1 Bryobacteraceae bacterium | reverse complement strand
GCCAATTCAGGCACTTCGGCGATAAATGCCTGATCGTCGTTGCTCCAATACAGAATAATTTTGTGCTTGGTCATTCGGCCTCTTCTGCCGATGTGTCCGCACGAGTGCGGGCACGGCACGCTAAGAGCGCGCGCTACCCCACAATCTCCACCCGATACTCTTCTATCACCGGGTTCGCAAGCACCTCATGCGCAATCGTTTCCACATCCTTCTGCGCCCGCTCCCGGCTCATGCCATCCGCGATGGTGATGTCGAAAAATTTGCCCTGGCGCACGTCGGCAATGGCGGTGTGCCCCAATCCCGCCAGCGCGGCGCGGACGGCTTGCCCTTGTGGATCGAGCACGGTGGTTTTCAGCGAGACATAGACGCGAGCTTTCATGAGACTACGATTATACGCGGAATCGGCCAGGTGTAACCCGCATGGCATTGAAGAGCGCCGCATTCTCGCGCAGGATGCGGTCCGTGGTGGCTGGATCCACCTGCGTATCCCACACGCCGCGCTCATGGCTGCCGCCCAGCAGTACGCCGTCGCGGCGCGGAAACATGTAGATATCGCCGGGACCAACGGTCATATATTCGACCTCCGGCTGCGGCAGCAGGAAAGACAATTGGCCCCGGATGGGGATCAGTTCGTCGTCATGGAAAAGCTCGCGCGATCCCAGGCCCGTGCAGTTGAAAATCAGCGGCTCGCGCAGTGCCGCCAACTCGCGCACGTCCCGAAATTCGCGCACCACGAGGTCGCCCCTGGCCGTCAGGAAGTCCCGCAGCAGCGCGTTCAGGTAGATGGCTGGTTCGATCAGCATCGAGTAGCGCCGGTAGACGTACGGCACGTCGAAGCAGTGCTCCGCCGGCGCAAGCGGCCGCGCATCGGGATAAATCGGCTCGATCTCGTCGCCGGTTGTTCCGGGCGTCGCCGGTTGGCGAGGGGCATCGCGCGACAGCGAATATACCGGCAGCCAACGTACGCCGTAAGCGTCGCCCACCAGGGATTGATAGCGGCGGAAAGCGAACCTGCCGGCCTCGCCAAACTGGCGGCGAAATTCCGGCGTGACGCGTTCGTGATCGTACAGCGTTACGGGACTCCACAGGCCGCCGGCCACATTGGACGTGGTGTCCGGGGGCATCGCCTTCGTATAGATCGTGACGGTATAGCCGCGCTGCTGGAGCAGGCGCGCCGTCGAGAGTCCCACGACGCCGCATCCGATTACCGCCGCCTGGCGCGATTCGATTTGCGCCGCCTCCGCGACGGCAAGTTGCGCCGTGCCCCACGATAGCGTGATGCCCGCGCCGCCGTGGCCGTAGTTGTGGATGACCACTTTCTGGTCCAGCTTTTCGCCGCGGACTACGAAGCCGGAAGGGCGGAACGGCCGCAGGCCAACGAGGGTCCGAATGACCCGTTCCGGCGCCACGCGCACTCTGGCGAGTGAGACCGCAGCGGGCGGCGCCACGGCAGTGCGTCGCACCGCGCAACCCGCCAGCCAAAGGGGCGCGGATGCCAGCAGCTCGCGGCGGGAAAGCGACATTCCGTTATCGTATCGCGGTAAGGCTCGCCGCAGCATCCCGCACCGATCTCCGCGATGTACTATACATCATGAAGCGAGCCCAGCTTTACCTGGACGACGACTTATGGAAAGCGCTGCATATCCGCGCCAGGAATCCGGAAAGGCCGGCGCGGCCTGCCGGATACAGAGGCCCACGTGCGTCAATGCGTAGGGGTGACAGGATCGAGAGACTCAAGGCTTGAAGGCCATTCTGATCGACTCCGACATCCTCATAGAGGTCTCACGCGCCCGTGATGCCGTCATCCTCGCCAACTGGGACGACCTGAGCCGCTCCGATGTGCCGCTGCTTTGCCGCCTTGAACGCTCTATTCGCAGTGCTCACCTCTATCCCAATTGACGTGGCGGAGCACGCGCAGCCCGCCGGGGCCGGGCCACGTCATCGGCCGAACAGAGCTTTCACGACAATCCAACACTTTTCCCAAGCCGGCAGCGAAATGCGGCGCGTGAAGACGTCGTAGTTCGACCGTTCGATGCGATCCAGCAAGCGGGAATAGATCGCGACGAGCGCGCCAAGCGATGCCCGGCTCCGCCGATGCACAAGTCCCAAAAGCGGCTGCGATTCCTTGTAATACTGACGCGCGCGGCCAGCCTCAAAATCCATCAGATCGATGAATTCCGGCGTGCGCACGCCACCGCGAATGTCGTCTTCAGTCACGCGAAAGCGGGCCAGATCTTCGACGGGCAGATAGATGCGGCCCAAGTCGGCATCCTCGCGGATGTCGCGCAGGATGTTGGTCAATTGAAATGCAATGCCGCACTTCTCGGCCAGCGGCAGCGCATCCGCCGAATCGAAGCCCAGGATATGGATGGTGGTCAACCCGGCCGTGGAAGCTACTTGGTAGCAATAACGATAAAGCTGATCGAAGGTCTCGAAGCTGCGGGGTTCCAGGTCGGACGCTACGCCATCGATCATTTCGTAAAAATAGCGCGGGGGAATCCCGTAGCGGCTAACCGTATCGTGGAAGGCGGGCAGCACCGGATGCGTGCCATAACGGCCCTCCAGGGCGTCGTCGAGCGCTTTGCGCCACTGCTCGATGGCGGCCCGATTGGCGCCGGGTTCGTCGCTCAAGTCGTCGCAATAGCGCATGAAGGCATACACGGCGCACATGGCATCGCGTTGCTCGCGCGCAAGCAAGGCGAACGAATAGTAGAAATTTCGAGCGCGCTTGCGTGCGACCAGGCGGCATGCGGCGTAGGAAGACTCTAGCGAGACCATCACGCCGCCCGCGAGATAGCCACCCGCGCCAGCGACCCGAGCAGCAGCCAGACGCGCTCGGCCTTTGAAATGGCCGGCCGCCGCGAGAGCACATCATAGTCCTGCGCCGCAATCTTGTCGAGCACGCGCATCCCGCCGCGGCTGAACAGGTCGATATCCAGCGCGAGGCGCCGGTCCACTATGGAAGCCAGCGGCAAGCCCTCGACGAACAACTCCCGGGCGCGCGTCACAATCTCACGCATCACTTCGCGGAAGGCGGGCGTCACCCGCCGTGCGTAGAGATCGTCCAACGTATAACCGTGCCGGGCCATCGCTTCCAGCGGGATATACACGCGGTCCTTCTCCAAGTCCACGGCCACATCCTGCCAGAAATTGGCGAGCTGCAGCGCGGTGCAGGTGGCGTCGGAGAGCCGCTGCCGCTCGGCATCGGAATAGCCGCAGAGGTACAGCACCAGGCGGCCCACGGGGTTCGCCGAGTAGCGGCAATAGGCGTACACATCTTCCCACGACGCATACCGCTTGACCGTCTGATCCTGTTCGAAAGCGCGAATTAATTCCGCAAACGGGGTCTGGGGAATTGAGTGACGCGTCACCGTGCCGCGCAAAGCCACGAACACGGGATGGGCGGCCTCGCCCGCATACATGGCCTCCAACTGGTCGCGCCACCACGCCAACAGCCGCAGACCCTCGGAGGGCGATCCCATCTCGTCGCCCAGATCGTCGGCCCAGCGGCAATACGCGTACACGTTGTAGAAGTCCTGGTGCAGGCGCTTGGGCAGCAGGAAGCTGACCACCTGGAAATTCTCGTAGTGGTGGGTCGCCAGCCAGCGGGTGTAGGCTTCGGCCTCGGCGATAGTGTAGCGCGCGGCAGCCGCTTCGGGTGAGAGGACAAACTCTCTAGGCGGCAGCGGAATCACGGAATAATGGCCGTCTTCAGATGGCCGTTGTGGCTCATTAGATGGCGCATGACTTCCAGCAGGTTCGCCAGTGGCTCCTCGCTGTTGACGAAGTCGCGCGAAGTGATGTCGCCGCGGGTGACCAGATCCAGCGCCTTGCGGATGAACGCCGGCGTGTGATGGAAACTGGCCTTGCACGTGATTTCCGAATAGTGCAGCCGGTTCGTGTCGAAAATCACCCGGCTGTCGTTGGGGCAGCCTCCGAAGAAGTTCACCGTGCCGCCGCGCCGCACCATATCCAGCACCCAATGCCAGGTTTCCGGCTTGCCCACGGCTTCTACGGCGATGTCTGCGCCGCGGCCGCCTGTCAGGTTGCGCACCGCTTCTACGGTACTCGAGTGCTGATCGGCGCGCACCAGTTCGTGCGCCCCCATGGCTTCTGCGCGGTCCAGTTGCGTTCTGCGCCGGCCGATGGCAATTACGCGGCACCCGTACAGATTCGCCAGCCGCACGAACATCAGCCCGATGGGTCCCAGACCCAAAATGGCGATGGTGTCGCCCGGACGCGGCGCCGTCTCTTCAAAGCCCTTCAGCACGCAAGCCAGCGGTTCGATCAACGCCGCGTCGTGATAACTGACGCCCTCCGGAATCCGATAGGTGTTGCGCGCGACGATACGCGCCGGTATGCGGATGTACTCGGCGTACGCGCCGTTATTGAATAGCAGGTCCTCACACAGGTTCTGCAAGCCGCGGCGGCAAAAGAAACACTCCTCGCAGGGAGCCGAATTGGCCGCCACCACACGCTCGCCAACCCTGAAGTCGCCGGCGCCGTGCCCTACATCCACCACATCCCCCGCCAGTTCGTGTCCGAACACGGCTGGCGGCACGATCATCCGCGCGTGATATCCGCGGCGGAATACCTTGACGTCGGTACCGCATGTCAGCGCAACGCGAACTTGAACCAGGAGGTCGCCATCATCGATTTTGGGAACGGACACCGGCTCTACCTGCAAGTGTTCCTTGCCATACAGCACGGCAGCCATCATGTGCGTTTTCACTGTGTCCACCTCTGTGGCTGAACGATAATTTTCAACGATTCGGGACCAGGATGCAATGCTAAATCGAATCCTGAACGGATTTTAACAAGCGGCACCCGATGGGAAATGAGTTCTCCAACGGGCAAATCGCCGCTGAAGACCAGATCCGCCGACTCCTTCTGCAAATCCACGGAAGCGCTGTAGCACCCGAACAAACTGCGCTCGCCCACGCAAATCGCCGCGCCGGAAACGTCGACGCGCTCGGTTTCCGATGTTTGAGCAAACAGAAGAATACGCGCGCCGGGACGCGAGAGCCGGATGGCTTGCTCCACAATACCGGGCACGGACGCCGCCACAATCACCAGGTCCGCCCCGCGTTGGCCCGTCAGCCTGCGCACCTCTACTTCCACATCCGTCGCGCGCGGGTCCCAGGTTTCCAGCGCCCCGCAACGGCGTGAAAGCTCGCGCCGCGCCGCTATGGTATCGGTCGTCACGATAGACGCGCCAGTACGCCTCAGCAGCATGGTGAACAGCAAACCAATCGGCCCCTGGCCGATCACTACGGCGGTCTCATCCGGTTGCGGCGCGCATTGCACCACGGCCTTCAAACATGTATTGACCGGCTCGACGAAACTGGCGCGCTCGAAAGAAACACCGTCGGGAATTCGTTCTACGCCACTTTCCACGATCCAGTCCATAACCCGCACATATTGAGAGAAACCGCCGCCGGCCGGTTCAAATCCGGCAGTAACCCCGACTTTCTTGTAACCGGGACACTGCGCATAGAGTTTCCGCCGACAATAGAAGCAATTCTTGCACGGGATGTGGTGAAAGACAACTACCCGGTCCCCCGGTGCAAATCGGCGCACTTCCCGACCTGCGCGCACCACAACTCCAGCCGTCTCATGTCCATAGATGCGTGGAGGAGCGAGAAGGTTGTATTCGATTTTCTTCAGATCGGTATGGCAAATCCCGCAAGCTTCGACCCGCACTAAAATCTCACCGGGACCGATTTCCGGAATGGGTACTTGCTCCACGGAGACGACACTGTGGCCCTTGTATACAGCCGCGTGCATGATCGGCGGGATGCTCCAGTCAGAATCGGCAACCGGCAATGAATTCTCCTAATGTACGCGAAGCGATTTGGCAGAACCGACGTAGCCGGAACAACTCCGGAAACGCCTTGCCAGGATTTCCCAATGCAGACGTTAAAAGGATTATTGTACCGAAATGGCCGTCGGAAAGCAGGGCTTTGTTAAAATCCAGGACAAAGTTCTGAGTGGAGGTATCAGTAATCGACCGTACACAAAACATAGGGATACCGAGCCGCGCGGCGGCTTGCGCAACCCCCCCAGCCTCCATTTCCACAGCCGCGGCTCCGCCAGCCCGCAAAAGCTTCTTTTCGGCCGCAGTCTGCGCCACATGGCCGATCGAAGCCAAAATGCCGGTGGTGTGCGGGATTTCGCTTTGCGGCATGCACAAATCGAACCGGCGGCCCTCTGCCTCGACCGCCTTAGCCACGAAAACATCTCCGATACTCAGCGCTGGGTCCAGCGCACCACAGAATCCCATACTGACGATCGCATCCGGCAGGCAAGCCGGATAGGCAACTTCGACCGCTTTGCCGGCATGCGCCGCGCCTGCTCCATTCGCCACCATCCACAGCTGCCTGCCGCCGGATTCGCCGAATCTTGCCCAATAGACCGGCCAGCCTGGCTTACGCACGTCCGAACAAAACCGCAGCAGCCCGTCGAACTCGCGGGGCTCCGCGGCCACTAACAATATCCGTTGTCCCGATACCATGCCACCGCGCGGCGAAGCGCGCCTTCCGCGGGCCCCGGCCGAAACCCCAATTCGCCCGCTGCCTTCGCATGCGAGACAAACATCTTCTTGCGCGCCATGCGGACGGCATCCAGGGGCGCGCGCGGAGGCTTCCCCGTCACCCTGGCCCACGCCGTGGTGACGACGCCCGCGGCATAGGCTACCGCGTAGGGCAACTGCATTGTGGGCGCCGGACGGCCCGTGATGGCGGCCAGCTTCCCTAAGATCCGTGCCAGCGTCAGGTTTTCGGATCCCAGAATATAGCGTTCCCCGGCCCGGCCATGCTCGCAAGCCAGAAGCTGTCCTAGCGCCACATCCCTTGCATCTACTACGTTCAACCCCGTGTCGATAAAAGCGGGCATCTCCCCTTTCAAGAAATCCAGAACGATCTTGCCGGTCGGCGTCGGCTTCATATCATGATCCCCGAAAGGCGCCGTAGGATTCACAATGACCACCGGCAATCCGGAAGCGGCGAATTCCAGCGCGACGCGCTCGGCTAGAAACTTGGAGCGCTTGTATGCGCCATTCATGTCGTCGAGGGACACCGGGCAATCTTCGCTGCCATCGCCGGAATTCGGTATTCCGATACACCCCACAGTGCTGGTATACACCACGCGGTCCACGCCCGCGTCGCGGGCCGCTTGCAACACGTTGCGCGTGCCGTCTATATTTGAGCGATATAGTTCGCTCCAATCGGCCGCCCATAGCCTGTAATCGGCGGCCACGTGAAAAACCAAGCCACAGCCTGCGACTGCTCGTTCGACCGAGGTTGGGTCGCGCAAATCGCCTGCCACGGATTCGATGTCGAGTTCTCGAACTTTACTCGACGATCGGACCAGCGCCCTCACGCGATGCCCTCGCTCTACCAGGAGCCGGGCTACGTGCCAGCCCAGAAAGCCCGATGCGCCGGTGACCAGCGTGGGCTTCATCAGTTGCGGGGCCAGCCAAGATTGGCCGCCCTCCATCTCATTTCAGCGCCCAGGTCAGCATCTTCAAACTGTCGGCCAGGCTGGCCGTTAGACCCAGCGCCGCCGAGGGTTCGAAGCCGCAATGCATCATGCAATGCTCACAGCGTGGGTCGTTCCCGGGACCGTAGTTTTCCCAGGGCGTCTGGGTCATCAACCCTTCAAAGGTCTTGTAGTGGCCGTCGGTGATCAGGTAGCACGGACCTTTCCAGCCTTTGATGTTGTAGGTCGGCGTGCCCCAGGCGGTGCAGGGAAGTTCGCGCGCGCCCTTCAGATAATCCAGATACAGCGGCGTCTGCTTGATGTAAAATCTCTTCGCCAGCCGGTCGACGTCACGGAATTTCTCGCGAATGTCGTCGCGCGTCATGAAAATCTCACGGTCGTTGACGGCGGAATATCCGTATGCCGGAGCCATTTGATGGCCGTCCAAGCCGAATTGTTCCAAGTACTCAAATAGCGCCTCAATCTCTTTCATGTCGGTTTCTTTGTAAATGGTGGTGTTGGTGCACACCATGAAACCAGCGGCCTTGGCCGCTTTGATGCCCGCGATAGCTTCGCGAAAAACACCTTCGCGCTCCACGCAGATGTCGTGGGTTTTCTCCAGTCCGTCCAGATGCACGTTGAAGAAGAACCGCTTGTCCGGCGCGAATTCGCGCAGACGCTTCACGATGAACATCCCGTTGGTGCACAGGTAAATATTCTTGTTTCGCTCCAGGATGCCGGCCACCAACTCGCCGATTTGCGGATACATCATGGGCTCGCCGCCGCAGATCGATACCATCGGCGCGCCGCATTCGTCCACCGCGGCCAGGCATTCTTCAAGCGGCATGCGTTCGGTAATGGTCGATTCGTATTCGCGGATGCGGCCGCAACCCGTGCAAGTCAGATTGCAGGCGTGCAGCGGTTCCAGCATCATCACCAGCGGAAAACGCTTCCGGATCATGGGATGCGGCTGGCGGTTGGCGCGCTCTTCCGGCGCCCCGTGGAGGATGCGGAAGGGGTTAGCCTGGTCCGGCACGGCTACCACGTCTTTCTGCCATTCCGGGCGCGGACGCATTCTGTTCTTGATGATGTATCCGGCCATGCCGGCGGTCATTGATAAAGGAAATCTCATGGGTTGTGGGTCCGCACGAATTCGGAAAGCGCGAGCAAGGGGAAATACAGGCGGTAGTAGTGGTAGTTCAAATAAAAAACCCGGGGGAAACCGGTGCCGGTGGCTAGTTCTTCGTCCCAGTCTCCGTCGGGCCGCTGGGTATCGAGCAGATACTCGATGCCATGGCGCACGCTGAGGCTGTCGGTGTCGCCGCCGGCGATCAAACCCATCAAGGCCCATGCAGTTTGGGATGGCGTGCTTTCCGCCGCCACAAAGCCGCCGTGGTCGTAGCTGGAGCAACTCTCGCCCCAGCCGCCATCGGCGTTCTGAATGGAGCGCAGCCATTCGCCGGCCCGCAGGATAGCGGCCTCGCGATCGTCGTACTGTGCGGCGCGCAGTCCCCGAAGCGCGAAGCAGGTGCCGTAAATATACGCGACGCCCCAGCGTCCGTACCAGCTTCCGTCCGGCTGCTGGTTGCGGAGAAGAAAATCGACCCCGCGCTTGACTCCGGCATGCGTGTCGCCTAGCCCATGCGCGCCCAACGCCTCCAGCACGCGGCCAGTGATGTCGGGGCACGACGGATCGAGCATGGCATTATGGTCTGCGAACGGAACGGCGTTAAGAAATTCCCAGTTGTTGTCCACATCGAACGCCGCCCAACCGCCGTTGCTGCCTTGCATATCCAATATCCACTTGATCGCGCGGCGGTGGCATTCCTTCTGCGCCGCCGCATCCGTGGCACTAGTCCTGCTCAGTGCCAACAGGATCATGGCGGTGTCGTCGATATCCGGATAGTGATCGTTGCGGAAAAAGAATCCCCAGCCGGAAGGCTCGGTTCTTGGACGCTTCACAGACCAGTCGCCCCTGACCCGAACCTCCTTGGACAGAATCCAGTCCGCCGCCCGCTGCAAAGCCGGCGCCGCGAACGCATCGCCATTTAACGATTGGGCTTCGCCCACTGCGAATCCGGCGATGCCGGTGTCCCAAATCGGCGAAAAGCACGGCTGGAACAGGAATCGTTTGCCGTCGTCGATCATGAGCCGCTCGAACTGGTAGCGAGCCTCCTGGCTCGCGGGATGATCCACCGGATAGCCAAGCGCATCCAAGGCCATGATGGCGTACATCATTGGCGGATAAATAGCGCCCAAGCCGTCGGAGTTCTCGCACCGCGCGAGCATCCATTTCTCCGCCGCCTTTAGAGCTTTACGCCGCAACGCGCGCGAACCATGCTTCTCCCAAAACTTCAAGAAGCGATCTACGCTCAGGAAGAAATTGCGCCACGAAAAAAAGCTCTCGCTGAGCTCGAATCCGAGGCTGACTCCCGGCTTGTAAAGCTCATCCAGGTTGAATCCCGCCGGCACGGGACGGCGCGGGTTGCTCGAGTGCACTATAGCCAGCGAAACCACAATGGCGCGGGTCCAAGCCGACATCTGGTAGATGAAATTGCCCGGCAGAAACATGACCTCCGGCGGGATGGAGGGGCAGTATTGCCGCGGATACATGTCGAAAAGGCTGAGATTGATCTTGACGTAGCTGTTGGCCGCCTGAATGCCACCGAGTGCCAGGATGCGCTCGCGCGCCCGTACCAAACGGCCATCGTCCAGCGGCAGGCCCGCCAGCTTGAGCGCGAAGTACGCCTTCACGCTGGCGCTAATCTCCGATGGTCCCTTGACGTAGATGTTGAAACCTCCGTCCGGCAGTTGGCGCGCCAGGATCGAGCGCACCGCTTTGTCGATCAGTTCGCGCGTAGGCGGGTTCCAGGCGCCGGCTTGCGGCGGATGCATCCAAAGCTGCAACAGTATGTAGTCGGATTCCAGGGTGGTGTCGGCGGTCAGATCCGCGCACCAATAGCCTTCGGAATCCTGTAACGCCAGCAGGCGGTCGGCGGCCCGTCGAGCGGCCCTGGCAGCCGTTGCGGCGGAAGTCTCTTGCGCGTAAGCGGTTGATGTACTCATCGTGCGGATATCGTCGTCAAACCCGGAACCGCCCGAACCAGCTCCGGGGGCAGGGAGAAGCGCACGTCTTCGTCGATCAACTCCACTTCTTCCAGCCGGTGAAAGCCTTGGTCCCGCAGAAAATCTATTAAGTCCTCCACCAGGTTCTCCGGTGCGGAGGCTCCCGCGGTGACCGCCACATTACAAACGCCGTTCAACCATGCTACATCCACTTCGCCGTAGTCGTTGACCAGATAGGCGCGCACCCCGGCGTTGGCGCTCACCTCGACCAGTCGCTTCGAATTGGAACTGTTCTGCGATCCCACAACCAGCAGCAGATCGCAATATTCGGCCACGCCTTTTACCGCCATCTGGCGGTTTTCGGTGGCGTAGCAGATGTCCTGGGCGGGCGGCCCCTCGATCAACGGAAATCTTTGTTTAAGACGTATGATAATGTCGCGCGTTTCATCCAGGCTGAGCGTGGTTTGGGTAAGATAGCGGACACGCGCCGGATTGGGCAGCTCCAATCGGTCCACGTCCTCGACCGTTTCGACGAGGTAGCTGGATTCGGGCGCTTCTCCCAGAGTCCCGGCGACTTCGTCGTGCTGGCTGTGCCCGATCAGCACGATGCTGTAGCCGTCACGCGCGAAGCGCACCGCTTCCAGATGGACCTTGGTCACCAGCGGGCACGTGGCATCGATGACCTCCAGATACCGTGCCGCGGCCTGGCGGCGCACTTCCGGCGCCACCCCATGCGCGCTGAAAATTGCGCGCGCGCCTACCGGCACCTCCGCGATCTCCTCCACGAAGATGGCGCCCGCCTCGCGCAGTTCGTCGACAACGTGCTTGTTGTGCACGATTTCCTTGCGCACATAGACGGGCGGTCCGTATAGATCGAGCGCGATCTTGACCACGTCGATGGCCCTCACCACGCCCGCGCAGAATCCGCGCGGCTTGAGAAGATACACTTTCTTTTCCGAACCGCGATTAGCGGCTATGGGTTTCAATGGCATGTGACGTCTAAGCGCTTTGAATTATCCAATTATAACAGGAGCCGTCTGGCCGCAACCCGGTCCCTTCATAGATTCGTTTCGCCGCCAAAACGTTCCAAGATTGCCCTAAAAGAATCGAACCTATTCATCGCCCGCGGACGATATGGCGTGGTGCTGAATGGCCCACGCGGCGAAGCCTTCCGGCGCATTGCGCACTCCGTGAATGTTGGCGTTGCCGATATTTTTGATTTCCTTCCACTGGACGCCGCCCATATTCGCGCCGCGCAGGTCCGCATCTTCTAAACTCGCGCCGCGCAGATCGGCGCCGTGCAGGTCGGCATTTACCAGATCGGCGTCGGAAAGATCGGCGCCTTCCAGTTTTGTGCCGCTCAGATTGGCTTGGCGAAAGTTGGCCGATCTCAGGTTTGCGTACTGCAGATCGACCGCTTCCAATATGCTGTCACGCAGGTCGGCGGCTTCCAGGTTGGCGCGCAGCAGATTTGCGCCATGCAGTTGGATGCCCTGCAGGAACGCGCCGGCGGCATTCACGCCGACCAGCGGAACATGGTCGAAATTGAGCTCCTGAAGCGCTTCAATGCGGCCGCCGCTGCCGCCCTTGCCCTGCGCCGTGTTGATCACCTGCCAGGCCTGATAGTGTTTCTGCTTCTGACGGTCGCCGGATTCCGCAAAGTAGAAGATCACGGCGAACAGCACCGAGAGGACGCTGAGATACTCGAGCACTTCCAGCAGAGCCCACCGGCTCAGATAGTAGGCGGACCACTGCAAAGTCCATTCCAGCGCGTGAAACGGCAGCGCGATGGCCATGCAATTCCGCTTGTAGTGGGACCAGGGGTGTGGCCGCGGGCGTAGCTCTCGAACCAGCATCGAACACTGGTTTTAGCATGGTTTTGGACGGCTCTTGTGTGGACAGACCAGGAGGTCTGTTCTACTCCTGGAATGCGCGGAGGCGGTATAAGGTTACGGGTTGTTACACTGCGTCTACAGTGCACCATATTGTAGAGTCCGCGTCGTATGCCGTCTTGCTGGATGCGGCGGCCGGCTTTCTGCGATCGCTGAAGGATTATCCCGAGATTGTGGTGCTCGCTCAAACCCGCGGCGCGGCCGACGATTTCGCGCGCGCGGCTTGCGGGCCCGGCCTGCTGGGCGTGCATCGGCTGACGCTCACCGGCTTAGCGGTGGATCTGGCCCAAGGTCCCCTGGCCCGCGCGGGACTCACACCCGCGGGCGGCTTGAGCGTGGAGGCCATGGTGGCGCGCCTGATCCATAAGCTGAAGGCGGAGTCGATACCTTATTTTAGGCCGGTGGCCGATACGCCCGGCTTGGCGCGCGCGGTGGCGGCCACGATTGCCGAGTTGCGACTGGAAGGCGTGCGGCCGGCGCAGGTGGCCGCGACAGGCCTGCCAGGCCGCGATCTGGCGCGTATGGCGGAGCGCTTCGAAGAGGAATTGGCGGACCGGTCCGCGGCCGATTTCGCGCTGCTGCTGCGGTATGCTCTTGCGGCCGCCAGGGAAGGGAAGCATCGGCTGCTGGGGCTGCCGATGGTCCTGTTGGATGTGGATGCGGAGCGGGCACTGATGCGGGAACTGGCGGAAGTGGTCGTCGCGCAATCGCCACAGGTCTTCGACGCGCGCCTTCTGGTGCAGACTTCCAGGTCTGCCGCAATGGGCCTGCGGCCCACCAATAGCGATCCAGACCAGGTTGGAGGGCGGGCAATCGTGCCCGCAGCCGGCTTTCAGCCGGCTTTCAGCCGCCTAAAAGGCGGCTGCGGCCAATATTGGCCGCCCTCCAATTCTGCAACCACTCTCGATCGCGTTCGGCAATCGCTGTTTGCGGAAGCAGTCGCCCCCGATGCGGAGCCGGATTCCAGCGTGGACTATTTCTCGGCCGCGGGCGAATCGCTCGAATGCGTGGAGATTGCCCGCCGCATCCGCAAATCGGCGGCTGAGGGGGCGGCCTTCGATGGCATGGCCATTCTGCTGCGTTCGCCCGAACGCTACCAACCGCTGGTGGAAGAGGCGCTGCGGCGGGCGGGAATTCCCGCGTATTTCAGCCGGGGAGTGGCGCGGCCGGATCCGGCGGGGCGCGCGTTCCTGGCATTGCTAGCTTGCGCCGGCGAGGGTTGCTCCGCCACACGCTTTGCCGAATATTTATCGCTGGGGCAAGCGCCACCGGTCGATCGTGTACCGGGCCGTGCCGCAGCGCCACTGCCGCCAGAGGACGAAATGCTGGCGCGATTGTACGAGGGCTCCGAAGCCGCGGAACCGCGGGCCGAGGCCGCGCCGGATCCCGTTGAAGACGAAGATGCGGCAGTGATCGGCGGCACTCTGCAATCGCCCGCGGCTTGGGAAAAACTTCTGGTCGACGCCGCCGTGATTGGGGGCCGCGAACGTTGGGCGCGCCGCTTGCGCGGCTTGGAAGCGGAGTTGCGCTTGCATCTCGGGGACCTCGGTGAAAGGGAAGAAGGCCGACGCCAGCGCTTGCAGCGTGAAATCGTCCGTCTCAAGAATCTGGAGCGTTTCGCGCTGCCGCTGATCGATCGGTTGGCAGCGTTGCCCCGGCAGGCAGATTGGGGAGACTGGATCGAGCAGCTTAGCGCGTTGGCCGAAGCCGCGTTGCGCCACTCCGAATCGGTACTGTCCCTATTGGGCGAATTGCAAGCTATGGCGGAAGTCGGTCCGGTGGGACTCGACGAAGTTTCCGGTGTGTTGCGCGACCGCCTGCGCTTCCTGCGGCGTGAGCCGCCCCTTCGCCGCTATGGCGCCGTGTTTGTGGCCGCCATCGATGAAGTGCGCGGACGCGCGTTCGATATCGTGTTTCTGCCGGGGCTGTGCGAAGGGCTTTTTCCCAGCCGCGGGCACGAAGATCCTATCCTGCTGGACGACTACCGCCGCGCCATCGCCGGCTTGCGCGTGCAGGACGACCGCGTGGCCGACGAGCGCCGCCGTCTGCATATCGCTTGTGCGGCGGCGCGCACGCGCCTGGTGTTCTCATACCCGCGCGTGGACGCCGTGGAATCGCGGCCGCGCGTTCCCTCTTTCTATGCCCTCGAAATCGTGCGCGCGGCGCACGGGATGCTGCCCGAGTTGCGAGCGTTCGAAGAGAAAGCGCGCCAGGGTGCGCCGTCGCGCCTGGATTGGCCGGCGCCAGCGGACCCGATGGATGCCATCGACGATGCCGAATTCGATCTGGCCGCGCTGGGCCGCACCGATATCCAAGGCGCTGGACACTACCTGATCGACGCGAATCCTTATCTGGCCGAGTCGCTGCGCCGGTACGCGCGACGTAACCGCCCCGGCTGGTTCCCCGCGGATGGCATCGTCGAGCCGGATGCCGCCACCCGCACGGTGTTGGCCACCCAGCGGCTTGCCGCGCGTAGTTATTCCCCATCGGCATTGCAGCATTTTGCAGCCTGCCCCTACCGGTTCCTGTTGCACGCCATCCACAAGCTGCATCCGCGAGAAGAGAAGATAGCGCTGGAGCAGATGGACCCCCTCACTCGCGGCGCTCTGTTTCACGAGGCCCAGTTCCAGCTCTTCCGCGAATTGCAGGCGGCGCAACTGCTGCCGATACGGCCGGAGAACAAGGCCCGTATCCTGGAGATCGCGGATGAGGTGCTGAACCGGGTGGCGGCGAAGAACGAGGAGGAATTGGCGCCTGCCATTCCGCGCGTGTGGCGTAGTGAGATCGATGACCTGCGCACCGATCTGCGCGGATGGATCGAACACGTCGCAGCCGCGAATGATGGCTGGGTGCCCGTGCATTGCGAGTACAGCTTCGGCACGGATGCCGGTGGATATCGGGATCCCGCGAGCGTCGAATCGGAGGTAGTCCTCGAAGGCGGCACCCGGCTGCGCGGCGCGATCGACCTGATCGAGAAGCATCCCGCGCGCGGCACGCTGCGCATTACCGACCACAAGACCGGAAAACTGCCGAATCCCGGCCCGACCTATATCGGGGGCGGCGCTTACATGCAGCCGCTAGCGTACGGTATGGCGGCGGAGTCCCTGCTGGGGCTGCCTGTCGAACAAAGCCGCCTATTCTATTGCACCCAGCGCGGAGGGTACGCGGAGATTCCGTTCGAGGTGGCGCCGAACCGGAAGTGGTTCGGCCGGGCCATGTCGATTATCGACGGCGAGATCGCCCGCGGCTTCCTTCCCGCCGCGCCGCAGCCGGGCGCTTGCGGTATGTGCGACTATCTGCCGGTCTGCGGCCCCCACGAAGAGAGGCGCACCAAGCGAAAGAACCCAGATTCGCTGGAGACTCTACAGGAATTGAGGAACATCCCGTGACTCCCGGCATGCAGACGGGCGTACAAACAGACGACGCCGCCGCCCGCGAGCGTATCCGCACTTCACTCGGCGAGAGCCTGATTGTGGAAGCATCCGCCGGAACGGGCAAGACGGCGGAGTTGATCCGGCGTATCGTGCGAGTGCTGGCGGCGGGCACGCCGGTGGAGAAAGTCGTCGCGGTCACCTTCACCCATAAGGCGGCCGGCGAGTTGAAGATCCGCCTGCGCGAACAGCTAGACAAAGCCCGCGCCGCGAGCGCCGACGTGCAGGAGCGCGCGCATCTGGAAGACGCACTGGAACGGCTGGAAGAAGCGGCCATCGGCACCATTCACGGCTTCTGCGCCCAGATCCTGCGCGAGCGTCCGGTGGAAGCGCGCATCGATCCGGCCTTCGAGGAACTTACCGAGCCGGAAGCCGCTCGTATTTACGACCGCGCCTTCGATTTATGGTTCCAGAAGAAGCTGGATGCGGGATCCACAGCCTTGCGCCGCGCTCTCACTCGGCTGGCTTGGCGCGAGCCCTGGCAAGCGGAACTTCCAGCGATGGAGTCGATCAAGAGCGCCGGCAAGCATCTGCTGGATTGGCGCGGCTATGCGAGCCCTTGGCGCAAGGAACCGTTCGATCGCGGTGCGCGCACCGAGGCGCTGATGCGCCAGTGCCGGGAAATCGCCGCCTGGGTGCGACAGTGTCCGCGATCGAACGACCGGCTGGTTTCCGGCATGCGTCCGCTGACGGAGCTGGTGAACCGGCCCGGCGACGAAGACACATGTGAAGCGCGGCTTTTGAAACTAGGTCCCGCGCTGAAGCGGAACTTCAAGCCGGGTGCAGGCAACTTCGCACCCGGCATCTCCCGCCAGCAGGTGCTGGATGCCCGCGAAGCCCTGCTACGCGATTTGGAAGCCTTCTGCCGGGATGCCGGCGCAGATTTCGCGGCCGCCCTGCGCGACGAAATGCAGGATCTGGTGGCGGCTTATCAGCAGAGCAAACTGCGGGCAGGGAAGCTCGACTTCGACGATCTGTTGTTGCTGGTCCGCGATCTGGTGCGCGACGACCCAAACGTCCGCCGATACCTGCAAAACCGCTTTAGCCGCATTTTCGTGGACGAGTTTCAGGACACCGATCCGCTGCAGGCCGAAATCCTGATTCTGCTCTCCGCCGACGACCCCGCCGGGAACGACTGGCTGCAAGTCACGCCCCTTCCCGGCAAACTCTTCGTGGTGGGAGATCCCAAGCAATCCATCTACAAATTCCGGCGGGCCGACGTGGTGCTGTATGAGAACGTTTGCCAGGCCCTGGTCTCCCGCGGTGTGGCGCGTATCCACCTGACGACCAGTTACCGCGCCGTGCGGCCGATCCAGCATCTGGTGAACGCGTCCTTCGCGCCCGAGATGACCGGCGATCGGGATGGCGGTCAAGCGCGCTATGCGCCCCTCGAAGAATACAACGCGGCCCATCCGAAGCAGCCGGCAATCGTAGTGCTGCCGGTGCCTAATCCATACGGATCGATGCGCATCAGCAACGAAAGCATCGACTCCTGTCTGCCCAAGGCGGTCGCCGCTTACATCGATTGGTTGGTGAACGAGAGCCCTTGGGAGGTGCGCGATCGGGATGGCGCACCAGTTCGGCTGCAGGCCAAGCATATTTGCGTGCTCTTTCGACGGTTCGTCAGCTTTGGCGCGGATATTTCGCGCGATTATACGCAAGCCTTGGAAGCGCGGGGCCTGCCGCACCTGTTGGTGGGGTCGAAGTCATTCTACCATCGGGACGAAGTGGAAGCTTTGCGCGTGGCGCTGGCGGCTATCGAGTGGCCGGATGACGAGTTCTCGGCGTACGGCACGCTGCGCGGGCCGCTCTTCGCCATCCCGGACAATCTGCTGCTGCGCTTCCGGTTTGAGGTCGGGCATTTGCGCTCGTATCGCAGCGACTCTCAGCCGCTCGCGGCGGAATTCAAACCCATCGCCGATGCGCTGTCGATTCTGAAGGGCCTGCATCGGAATCGTAACTATTGCCCCATTGTCGACACCATCAATGGCCTGCTCGAAGCCACCCGCGCGCACGCCGGGTTTATGCTGCGGCGGGGCGGCTCGCAGGCGATGGCGAACGTCTATCGGATTTGCGATCTGGCACGCACATTTGAGCTGACCGGCGGTCTTTCCTTCCGCGGCTTTGTCGAAGATCTTGGGGCGCGCGCGGAGAAGGGCGAATCGAGCGAAGCGCCGGTCCTCGAAGAGGCGTCCGACGGCGTGCGCCTGATGACGGTGCACTCCGCCAAGGGTCTGGAATTCCCCGTGGTGATCCTGGCGGATATGACGGCAAAGCTGGCGCGGGAAACCGCCGAGCGTTTCGTCGACGGCAACCTGTGCGCCACGCGACTCTTGGGCGCCGCGCCGTGGGAATTGCTGGAACATGAAGGGCGTGAGCACACCCGCGAGCTCGCCGAGGGCGTGCGCGTGGCGTATGTGGCGGCCACGCGCGCGCGCGATCTGCTGGTGATTCCCGCGGTGGGCGATGAGGAGCGTGACGGCTGGCTGCGGCCGCTCAACAAAGCCATCCATCCGCCGCGCGAAATGCGCCGCACGAGGACCGCGGCCCCGGGCTGTCCACCGTTCGCGGGCGACCGCACGGTACTGCAGCGCCCCGCGGAATACCTCGGCCAGCCTGAGGATTCCGTGCGTCCCGGCCTGCACACTCCGCAAGCCGGCGATCACCAAGTGGTCTGGTGGGACCCTATCGCCCTGAAGTTGGAAGTGGGCTTCGGTTTCGGCCTGCGCCAGGAGGATATTCTATCGCCGGAGCCCGCCGCGCAAGCCGCCGCGGGGATCGCGCGCTACCGGCAATGGCAACAGCAGCGCCTGCAGACGATCGAGAGCGGCCACTCCCCGGCCTTCCGGGTCATAACTCCGACTGAAGGTATCGAAGAAGCCCCCGAGCTTCGCTCCATCCGTATTGAATCGGTCTCGACTGGGGCCGAACGGCCCGGTGGCCGCCGCTTCGGCATACTCGTGCATGCCATTCTGCGCGACCTCGACCCGCAGGGCTCCTCCGGCCAGATTGCCGCGTTGACGCGAGTGCACGCGCGCCTCTTGCATGCACCCGGCGAAGAAGCGGATGCGGCGGCCGCGGCAGTGGAAGCCGCTTGGGCGCACCCGCTCCTGGTACGCGCACGCGCCGCCCCGCGCTGCCATCGCGAACTGCCGATCCATTTGCGACTCGGCGACGGGCGGCTGCTGGAGGGCGTCCTCGACTTGGCGTTCCTGGAGCAGGATCGCTGGGTGGCGATCGATTTCAAAACCGATTCAGGTAGTGCGGCCCGTTACGAACGCCAGTTGCAATGGTATCTCTACGCACTGGCCAAACTCACCAAGCGCGAGGGAGCCGGATATTTGTTGCGGATTTAACGCTACAAGTCGTTGATAATGTGATATCTTGAGTTCCATGTGGCGCAAACGGGCGAGCCTGGGCTGGTCGCGTCGGGCGGCGTTCATTAAAAATCGTTAAAATGAGACGATTCGGTGCGAAACCGTTGACTGGCTGGCAGGCATCGTGATCTAATTCGAGCGTACCTTTGGATGTGTGCTTTTGGGATCGGAAAATGGCGCGTTCGCTGTTGAATGCAAAGAATTTCTCTTGACATGCGCGCAGCGATACGCTATGTATGTCTTTACTGAGTCCGCGACACATGCAATTTTTGGGCAATCCTGCGAGTCGGCCAAAGACAAAAACAGAAACACGCAGCCCCATCGCAGGGCGTAGTTTGGCAGGGCCCGGTGCCAGGTAGTAGGGTTGCCGGCAAGATCTTAATGAAATCTCCGCCCGCACGGAGAAGTTCCCTGGTTGGTTAAGTAAGGCAGTTGGAGAGAGGCTCAGGTTGAGAGAGAACTTCGACCGATTCAATTTCGCAATTCACAAGGAGAAGGAAATGGCAGATTTTCGCAGATGGATTCTAGCGTTCGCCGCGCTGATCCTGGTAGTAGGATCGGTAGTTCCGGCGAGCGCGCAAGTAACGTGTAACGCATCCGCGGTGGTAATACCCACCCTTCGTCACGAAGGGTTCACCGAGCTGACCGGCGACATTTTGCTGACGTGTACCGCATCATCCGGGGTTCTTCCGTTGCCCACCGGGAGCGTAATACCGCAGGCAACGGTCAGCGTATCTCTGAGTGCGCCTGTGACCAGTCGCGTTCTGGGCAAAGCCGCGGCTCCAACCCCTAACCTTTTGTCTGAAGCCTTGTTGCTGGTGGACGATCCCGCCCCGGCCAATCAGGTTGTCTGTAGCGATCCGACCAATCCTGCGGTGGCCTGCCAGGGCCTAGAAGGAACGACGCCCCCGCCCAACGTGTACGAGGGATTGCAAGGCAGTACGTCGCCCGGACCCAACACTATCACGTTCTTTGGTATTCCGGCCGATCCGCCGGCTACCACGCGCACCTATCGGATCACCAACATCCGTATCGATGCCACGACGGTCGCCCTCGGCGGCGGACCTTCGGGTGGCGGTACGACCCCGGTGTACGCCTTCGTGTCGGTTAGCCCCAGTTCATCGATCAACATCAGCAGCGGCAGCAATAGCGGCCAGTTCATCGTGGGCGAAATTAGTTGGGGCTTGGTCAACACCGCACCGACATCGACGGGCGCCACGCTGTATCAGTGCGAAAATTTCAGTGGCACGTTGGGAAGCGTGACATTCACGGAGAACTTCTCGACCGCCTTCAAGACTCAAGGTGTAACCGCCAGTAGCAGCACCACGACCTATCCCCAAAATACGCCGGGACAAGTCTACTACACTGAAAGCGGACTTGAGGTGGCTCTTGCCGCCGGCGAGGCTGGCGCAGCCGATGCTCCGACGGAACTGGAAGCGACTATCAGCAATATTCCGGTAGGCGCTGTCATCTCCGTGGATCCTTGGGCGATTTCAACGGCTCAGGTAACTTGCGCGCTGCCTTGCGTGAGTACGCCTTCCTACGCTTACTTGATTCTGCCCTCGGGCTCGGCTTACACTGGCGCGGAGCCTTCCGGCGCATCCACGTCCGGCACTGCCGTCACGATTGCCGATAACTCCACGGGCACAGCGCCCATCAGTGTGACCGTTGTTTGGGCAATCGAAGCTACGAACCCCTCGGCGATCGATTCGTTGACCTTCAACTTCTATGGGTCTCTGGTAGCCCAGACGGGCAATCCGGCAACTCTCACTGGGCCGGCTGCGGTTTCCATCGGTTTCTATCCGCAGACTGCCACGTATCCGGACTCCGATTCCACCGGACCGATTCCGTCGTTCTCGTCCACGGTAGAAGCGCAGACACCGTCACCGACCAGTCTGTTCTCGATCTCGCCGTGCGAAACGATTCTGTTGTTCCCGTACGTTACCGACTTCTACGGGTTTGACACCGGCATCGCTATTTCCAACACCTCGTTGGATAGCCTGCCGACAGGTCAGGCCGCGGTCGGGCAAACCGGAGCTTGCTCTGTGAGCTTCTTCGGCAGCGGTGGTCTGGCTACGACCCTGGGCACGGGCGGTGTTTACAGCTCTACCTCGGACACGACGCTGACCACTGGGTTGATTCCTCCTGGTACGACGTGGGCCTTCTCGCTGTCCACGATCGACGCTGGGTACAACAGCGCTCCGACCTATGGGACCACCGGGTACGCGATCGCGACTTGCCAGTTCCAGTATGCTCATGGCTACTCCTTCGTGAGCGACACTGGGATCCGCAACTTCGCAGCCGCTTATCTGGCTCTGATCATCCCCGATTCGACGCGTGCCGCCACGCCGTTCGTTTGTTCGGCCTACGGCACGTCAAACACTTGCAACCTGACGGGTGAGCAACTCGTTCACTAAACCTTCACGGCATTGTTCGTGAAAAGGGGGGAGCCTTTCGGCTCCCCCTTTTTTTTTGATCCGGAAGGTGCTAAACTGATCTTCCGCGTCCGCCATCCTTTTTCTTTTAACGTCTGGAGGACGTGTATGCAGAAACTCAAGCTTTTCGCCGGCTTTCTAACCGCGTTGTTCCTTCTTCCGGCTTTTTGTCCGGCTCAAACCATTTCGATTTATTCCGGTAACGGACAGTTGGTGTGCCCGGACTGTCCGGTGAACCCCCAGAAATACGTCCCACTGGTGGTGCTGGTGACCGATGCGTCGGCGAACCCCGTCGCGAACGCCACCGTCACGTGGGTTACCAGCCAACCTGGAGATACGAGCGTGACCGCGACTTCCACGACGAACTCCGCCGGTCAGGCCAGTTATCCCTGCTCGGGCACCAATTGCCCGTTCGCGCCTCTGCCGATCTTCGGCACGTCGGACTTCTATTTGACTACGATCGTGGCGTCGGCTACTGTTGCCTCGGTCACATCCAGTGTCACATTCTATGAAACTACGGCTGAGCCTGCTGGAGCCGGTACTACCGCCGCCACGATTAGCCTGGTGCCCGCGACCTCGCCTCCGGTTCTGACCGGTGGCATCCCCGGCGCAACGGCCACGCCGATTGTGGTGAGCGTGGAAGGAGAAAACGGCGGCCTCTCCAATATTCAGATATCCTTGGTATCCGATACCACCGGTCTGACTATAGGATGTGAGACACAGCCGGGCCAGCAAGCGGGCACCGTTCTCACGGATTCCTCCGGGATTGCGACCTGTACCCCTCTATATGGCAACAAGCTGGGATCGGGCTACTACACCATCCTCATCGGCGTCACCTATACCAGCTTCTCGCCGACGGCGTTTTCGATCGTCGCGGGACCGCCCAGTAAGATCAACCTTGTCAGCGGCAATAACCAAAATGTGAACGTAGGCACCCTGGCGCCCGCATCGTTGACCGCTCAAGTGACGGATGCCGGAGGAAATCCTTCTACCGGCGCCGCGGTCAAGTGGGCTGTGACATTGGGTACCGCGACCCTCAGCAACATCGTCTCGTCTACGCTGTCCAACGGCGACGTTTCGGCTTGGGTAACCCCGACTGCTGGATCGAGCCCCTGCCCCACGGCTGGCGCCGAATGTGTGCAGGTAACGGTTTCCCTGGCCAGCAAGACTACGGTGCAATACGTTTTCACGGTCAATGTGAACACGGTGATCACAGCGATGCAGACCGTCGCAGGCAATAATCAGCAAGCCTTGGAGGGGGCGGCTTTTGCGGACCCGCTGATCGTGCAGGTGAACGATAACAGCACGCCCGTGCAGGGCGCCACTGTGAACTTCGCAGTCACCAGCGGAGCGGCCGTCCTGAACGTACCCAGTGCCGCTACCAATGCGCAGGGCCAGGCGCAGGTGACCGCCACGGCGGGGGCCACTGCCGGTCCCGTTGTAATTACCGCCACCGTTAAGTCCGGGAGTACAACGTACACCCAGGCGTTTAATCTGACGGTGAACCCGCCCGGCGCAACGATCACGGGGATCGTGAATGCGGCCGGATTCCAGAGTCAGTTTGTCTCGCCGTGCAGCCTCGCGACGATCTATGGAACCGGCCTAGCGACCGGCCTGGAAGGCGTCGCCTCCACGTTGATCGCGCCACAGACACAGGTAAACGGCGTCACCGTTCAGTTCGGCGGTGTGCTGGCGCCGATTCTGTATGTGGCGAACGTAAACGGCCAGCAATCCGCCTCGGTACAGGTACCCTGCGAAGTGCCGTCGTCGGCCGCGGTCCCGCCCGCCACGGTACCGATGGTGGTGACCGTCAACGGCGTCGCTTCCCAACCATTTCCTGTCACGGTATTGCCGGTCAGCCCCGGCATTTTCCAATTCAAGGACTCCGACGGCCAAACCCGCGCAGTGCTCGTGCGGTCGGACGGCAGCTTCATCTCAGTGACGAATCCGGCCCGGCCCGGAGATACTATCCGGATGTTCGTTACGGGACTTGGACAGACCACTCCGGCCTTATTTACCGATGAGCTCGATCCTCTGGTGCTGGATTCCAGCAATAACTGGGTGCCGCAGGCCCTAACGGTGAATGCAGGCGTGATCGTGGGCGTCGGTAATTCCGGCGTTCTGGTCCTCTCATCCCAATACTCCGCGGACATGGTGGGCGTTTATGAAGTGGATTTCCAGGTTCCGGAGAACGCCGTGGCGACCAACAATTCGCCATTCGCGATCGTGCTGTATCAGGGCACTAATGCGATATATGGAAACGGATCTCTGATCCCGATTCAGTAACTGCAAAGCGTCCGTGAGGAGGGCGGGCGATCGGCTGCGGCCATGATCGGTCGCCCTCCCAAGTTCATCCCTCAATTCACGAAGGAGACCGGAATCGGAATAATCTGATTGGTCCTGTTATTTCTTACGATGATGGTAATGGCCGCCTTCGGAATCTGAACGGCTCCATTCGACAAAATGCTCAGAATGGCCTTGTGGCCTTGCTGCACAACTAGGGGGTCCAGTTTGACGGTCAGTCCTGCGACCTTAGGATCGGATAGTGCCAGCGTCGCGGGCCAGGGCGTCGGGTTGAAAATCGCAACTTCCACCGACGATGGCCCCGAGGACTTAAGCTTGACTGTGGGCTTATCCCAAGTCAGCGCGCGAAAGTTTCCCACATCGACCGGCATGGGGGGGGTCGGACGCGGCGCGCCCGGAGTAGCCTCAGCGGGCGGGAGCGTCGCGGCGGCGGGAGGCGTCGACACTTGCGGCGGGACCACGGCCGGTGGCACGGACACCGGAGGCGTTGACTGCGGCGGCGCCGACACCGGCGGTTGGACCGCCCGCGAACGCGCAAATCCCGGAGGCATCGGTCCGAACGGAGTCGCGGGCAAATCCGTTTTTGGATCCACGTAATAGCACCACAGGCCGCCCTCCAGCTTCCAACGGCTGAAAATCTTAGTGGGTAACCCGCGGCCCATGAATCCCTCGATCGGCAGCAGGCGGGTCACCAGCACGATCACCTCCGCCTTCGTGAAATCGTCGGAATACCGGATGCTGTGCGTCTGAACGCTTAAGTAAGTGGGCTTGCTCGTGCCGATAAACAAATCCTTGGTGTCTTCCGCGACCAGTTGCAGCGCCCGGTTGAACTTTCCCTGCACTTCCAATTGGTAGAACTGATTGACCCGGGCGCGCAATGCGGCGTCTACCTCGGGCGGAGCTTGTTGCGCTTGACTGCGAATTGCGCCGGCCGCCATCACAAGGAAAAGGCTCGTTCGTATCGCTCTCGGCATCTTCATTTATTGTAGCTGGAACCCAAGCGCGGCGAATTTGTGGCGCGAACCGAGGCGGTGTCGAAATTGTGTCGCTGGCCAGTTCCTCTAGGGTGTCGCCGTTTGCGGCATCCGCCTGATTCTTTGGTGAGCGCGGAAAGACCGGTAATGGCCTCAGGAGTGCATTAGTTTGGGCGAGTGTGCAAGCCTCCCAGGCTGGCGCGTCAAGGAGAACTGAATGATTCAAGCCGTGCACAACCAGCGCATCGAGGTAATCGAGAAGCCGGAGGTCCAGACGGCCCCGGCGGACGCTAATTTTGCGGCGCTGTTCGGAGATGCCGCAAAGGCGGCCGCCTTGCCGTCAGCGGCGCCGTCCATATCCGTCGATCCTGTGTCTAAGCAGGCGGTCGCCCCAGTTCCCGTCACGGCGGCGCCAGCCGGAAGCGCTGGTACCGGGGCTTGGTTCGCTAGCGCCGCACCGACCGCTCTACCCGCTCCATTCCCCCCCTCCACGCCTGCCGCCGGGACTAGTCTTGGCGATCCGAATGTCCAGGGTTGGCTCAACACTTATTATGCCGAGCAGGGATCTCCCAGCGACGCTAACATTTCTTATCAACCCGCCACCGGGGCGGGTAACAACTACGGTCCCAGCGCTGTGTATGGCCCGGACGCAATTTATTCTCAGGCGCTAGCCAATCAGGATGGCAATTCCTTCGCCGGCTCGACGGGGGGCAGCGCCGCCGGGCTTACGTCCCAGCTTCCGGGCATCCCGAGCCAACAAGTGCAACAGGCGTTCGACCAAACGCTGGCTTTGGAAAATGCGGGGCGCCTGTCGTCGGGACAAGCCATCGACACTTCGGCCTATTGGTCCGATCCCGGATCGATCACCATGGGCGGAAAGACCTACACGTCGCAGCAGCTTGGTTACGCGGGGCCGGCGCAATCTTCCGGGCCCGAACCAATCTACATTTCGGAAGCCGACCGGATCCCGGGGACCGACACCTTTTCAGTCGGAGGATATACTGGCACGGTAACCGGCATTCAGCCGGGGAATTCTTATACGTTGCAGCAATTGGAACAGGCAGGTTTGCCAGCGGGACAACCGGAGGGGCAATTCCAGCCCGGTTCGTGGACCACACCCTCGAATGCCTAGAAACAGGAACTTCTGATTCCCGACTACAGGCTTCTGGCTCCTGGCTTCTGACTCCTGACCTCCGCCTTTAGGCTTCTAGCGTTGACCACGCAAATCAAGGAGTGCTTCTCCTCCGGTGAAGACGGCCGGCGGCGGGCCACCAGCTCATGATTCAGAGTACTCACGAATTCTTCGATCTGCGTCTGCATCTCGGACATCTTTTCCCGCATATTCAGGATAATCTCCACGCCGGCCAGGTTGACGCCGAGTTCCCGGGTCAAGTGCAGAATCACTTCCAGACGCTCCAGATCGCCATCCGTATATAATCGCGTGTTGCCGTCGCTGCGGGAGGGCTTCAGCAGCCCTTCTCTTTCATAGAGACGCAAGGTCTGCGGGTGGATGGCATACTGCTCGGCCACCGACGAAATCATGTACGAACCCTTGGATTTTCCCTTAGCCGTAGTTTTGCGCATTTTATAGCGGCCCTATAGATGTTGTCCAGAGATCCGTGCGCGGGTCTTCCGGGTGCAGCCCGGCTAGCTCACGCAGAATCTCTTTAGTGCGTTCGTCCTGTACCTTGGGGGTTTGGACGGCGGCCTCCACAATCTGATCGCCGCGCTGGTTGGTGCGGGCGTTGAATACGCCTTTCTCCCGCAGCCGGAACTTCTGCCCGTTGTGAGTGCCTTGTGGGATCTTCAGCAGCGTGCGGCCGTCGATGGTGGGCACTTCGATCTTGGCGCCCAACCCGGCTTCCCACACCGCTACCGGCACGCGAATGTGAATGTCGTCGCCCTCGCGTTGAAAGTACGGATGCTCCTCAACGCGCGTGGTGATGTAGAGATCGCCCGCAGGAGCGCCCATGGAGCCGGCATTTCCCTTGCCCGGCACCCGCAGCCGCGAGCCGTTGCGCGCCCCAGGCGGGATGCGCACGTCTACGGTCTCGGTATGCGCGATGCGTCCCTCGCCTTGGCATGTGGGGCAGGCGTTCTTCAGCTTACCGCTGCCGCCACACTTCGGACAGGTGAGATTGAAGCGCATGGCGCCGGCCATCTGCGAAACCGAGCCGGTCCCGTTGCATTCCGGGCAACTCACGGTCTGGCCGCCCGCCGAACCGCTTCCGTGACAGGTGGCGCACGTGTCGTAACGGGTGATATTGAGCCGCGTCTGCGTGCCCTTAATGGCCTGCCAGAAATCGATATTCAGCGAGTATTCAAGATCCTCACCCTTCTCGGGAGCCTGCTGCGGCCCTTCGCCGCGGTTGAAGAGATTCGAAAAGATGTCCCGGAATCCTCCACCGCCGGCGCCGCTTCCGGTCGATGCCCGCCGACCCCCGCCGCCGGCATTGCCTTGAAAATAGTCCGAAAAGTCAAAGCTGTCGAAATTCATGTTGGGCTGGGGACCCGGTCCGGCTCCAGCGCCCGGGCCGCCGCCCGTGGGTATGTTGTCCGAATAGAAACCATATTGATCGTAAACCTGGCGCTTCTTGGCGTCGCTCAGAATGTCATAGGCCTCCTGCACCTGCTTAAAACGTTCCTCGGCTGACTTGTCACCCGGGTTCACATCGGGATGAAACTTGCGCGCCAGCCGGCGATAAGACTTCTTGATCTCATCCTGGCTGGCGCCCTTGGCCACCTTCAGAGTTTCGTAATAATCGGGCTTGGGAGACATGGGTTTGGGATGGTTACGAACTAGAGGTCTGGGGACTAGGAGAATGGCAAGCCGCCCCTAGTCCCCAGCCTTTTACTTCTTGTCGTCGACGTCCACGAATTCGGCGTCCACCACGTCGTCCTTCTTCTGCTGGCCGCCGCCCGTGCCGTCGGCGCCGGGTTCGGGCTGGCCGCCCGCGGGCGCAGCGCCCCCTGGGCCTGAAGCCGACTTATACATGGCCTCCGCCAGCTTATGGCTGGCTGCGGTCAGCTTGTCGATGGCCGCGTTGATGGCGCCCAGTTCATTCCCCTGCATGGCCTTGCGCGTTTCTTCGATAGCGGCTTCGATGTTGCGCGCTTCCTCGTCGCCGATCTTGGAGCGATGCTCCTTCAACGTCTTTTCCACGTTGTAGATCATGGCGTCGCCGCGGTTGCGGGTTTCGATCGTTTCGCGCTGTTGGCGATCCTCCGCCGCATGCGATTCCGCGTCCTTGGCCATCTTATCGACCTCGTCTTTCGACAGGCCGGAAGAAGAGGTGATGGTGATCTTCTGCTCGTTGCTGGTGGCCTTATCCTTCGCAGCCACATTCAGGATGCCGTTGGCGTCGATATCGAAGGTCACTTCGATCTGCGGTATGCCGCGCGGCGCCGGTGGAATGTTGCCAAGTTGGAACACGCCCAGCAGCCGGTTGTGTTGCGCCATCGCGCGCTCGCCCTGGAAGACCTTGATCTCCACCGATGGCTGGTTGTCGGCCGCGGTCGAGAATGTTTCACCCTTCCGCGTCGGAATGGTGGTATTGCGCTCAATCAGCTTGGTGAATACGCCGCCCAGCGTCTCGATGCCCAGTGACAAAGGCGTCACGTCCAGCAACAGCACATCCTTTACTTCGCCGCCCAGTACACCACCTTGCACCGCCGCTCCCACCGCCACCACTTCGTCCGGATTGACGCCCTTGTGCGGCTCTCGTCCGAACAAGTCGCGCACGATCTGCTGAATGCGCGGCATACGCGTCTGGCCGCCCACCAGGACCACTTCGTCGATCTGGCTGGGTGTCACGTTGGCATCCGCCAGCGCCTGCTTGCACGGCCCCACGGAGCGCTGCACGATATCCTCAACCATCTGCTCGAAACGCGCGCGCGTCAGCTTCATCGTGAGGTGCTTCGGGCCCGAGGCGTCCGCCGTAATGAACGGCAGATTGATCTCGGATTCAAGCAGCGTCGACAATTCCATCTTCGCTTTCTCGGCCGCTTCTTTGAGCCGCTGCAGCGCCATCTGGTCCTTCGACAGCTCGATACCCTGTTCGCGTTTGAACTCGGCGACAATCCAGTCCATCACGCGCTGGTCGATGTTGTCGCCGCCCAAGTGCGTGTCGCCGTTGGTGGACTTCACTTCCACCACGCCTTCGCCTACTTCCAGGATCGAAATGTCGAACGTGCCGCCGCCAAAATCGTACACCGCAATGGTTTCGTTTTTCTTCTTGTCCAGGCCATAAGCCAGTGCCGCCGCGGTGGGCTCATTGATGATGCGCATCACTTCCAGCCCCGCGATCTTGCCTGCGTCTTTGGTGGCCTGGCGTTGCGCGTCGTTGAAATAAGCCGGCACCGTAATCACGGCCTGCGTGACTTTGCCCCCCAAATACGCTTCGGCGGCCTCCTTCAGCTTGCCCAGGATCATCGCCGAGATCTCCGGCGGTGAATATTTCTTGCCGCCGATATCCACGCGCGCATCGCTCGTGTCGCCCCGCACGACCTTATACGGGACCATCTTCATTTCTTCGGTGACTTCGTCATAGCGCCGTCCCATGAAGCGCTTGATCGAAAAAATCGTGTTCTCTGGATTGGTGATGGCCTGCCGTTTGGCAACCTGTCCTACCAGCCTTTCCCCGCTCTTGGTGAACGCCACAACCGACGGCGTCGTGCGGTTGCCCTCCTGGTTGGCGATTACGGTCGGCTGCCCGCCTTCCATCACGGCGACCACGGAGTTCGTGGTTCCCAAGTCGATGCCTATGATCTTTCCCATGTCTCTGAAATCCTCCTGACGCTCATTAGTACACTCTCATTATTAAACTTTAGTGTGTTATTGTCAAGTCGTGCCGGGAGCCGCCTGGAGATCACAACTAACTCATTTATTTCCAATCGCTCAGCGCCTCTTGCACACGGTCCTGCAAAACTCTTACTAGCGCAGGATGGCCGTCCAGCGGTGGGGCGATCCGCATCTCGATATTCCCGTGGACTTGGCCCAGTTGTTCCACAATGGCCGGCAGGTCGCGCTGCAGATGGATTCCCAGCGTCAGGAAATAAGGCACCACCAGGATGCGGGTCACGCCCGCATCCGCCAAATGCGCCACCGCTTCCGCCAAGCCGGGCCGAGTCTCCAGAAAGGCTGTTTCTACGCGATCAAACGCTCCCGCGGCGGCCGCCGCTTCCGCCACGAGTCTTACAGCTTCATTGGCGGATGGGACGCTCGAACCGTGCGCAAAGATGACAATTCCCGTATTCACCGGTAATATGAGCATAGCAATATGTTAAAAAGGCTCGTGGTGGCGCTGGTCGGCATGGCGATGGGTGGACTTGCCGGCTTGGTTGTCGCCCTGATGGGTGCGGGAAATTTGGCGATCATCCTGGGCGCGGCCCTGGGAGCGCTCGTTTTTTCCATCGCCGCCCCGCGTCTGGGACGGGCCGCCTGAAATCTTTAAGGTGAAAACGGAGGAACAATGGCTTTCTGTCCGAGTTGTGGTGCGCCAGTCGAAGGGCGCTATTGCGCGAAGTGCGGGACCGCGGTGGATGGCGCCGATCTCCCTGCTGTATCGATACCGCCGATCTCGGCTCCCGGATTACCCGAGAATACCGCGGCGGCTCTCTGTTACCTGTTCGGACTCGTGACCGGCATTATTTTTCTGGTGCTGGAGCCCTACAACAAGAACAAGCTGATCCGCTTTCACGCTTTCCAGTCGATTTTTCTGAATGTGGTCGTGCTTATCTTTTGGGAGGCGCTCCGCATCATCCTTCCCTGGGGCGTGTGGCGTCTGATCGGACTGATCGATCTGCTCTTCTTCATCTTGTGGATTTACATGCTCCTGCAGACCTATCAGGGGAAGAAGGTGGTGTTGCCGGTCATCGGCGATCTGGCGGCCAATCAGGCGTAGTGCGGGCCGGCCCCTTCAGGCGGCGCCAAGGCCGCTCTTGGCCGCCTTCTGCGCGGAGTACACTAAGTCGCGAAATACTGCCGCTTCATAGCAGGATTTGGCGCCGCGCTTCTTGAGGATATCGGGCAAGAGCGCCGTCACGGCCCGGTAGAGCGCCGACAATTGTGCCATTTCAGGCTGGCGATCTTCACCCACGAGAGCGTTCGCGATTTCTCTGAGCACCCCCGTCGGCCGCCCGTCATGGCTATAGACGTCCGACCCAGCCAAGTCGCCCAACGATTTTAGAGCAGCGGTAATCCTTCTCGAAAATACACCAGGTATGCTGCTTCGGATTCCGATACGACGCCATGACGGTCAACCCCAGTTCAAAAGGCATGTTCATGCGGGGCGTCCACCCGCGAAAGATCGTGGAACGAATACCGGCAACGGAGAATCAGTTCGATTATGCGATCTAACCGGCGTTCGCCCCCTGGCAATTCAAGCGCGACTCTGGGAGTTAGCCCGAACGAGCAAACTCCCGAGATATAGGCAAGAAATAGTGGCTCGAACTGCCGGTCGTATGGGAAGTTAAGAAAAACCGCTGGTGGCTGAGGTTCACCGTGCGCGGGGTCGTCTGCGATCATCGCGTCCGTTTCTGGGTGTGCGCATCCCGCTGAGCCGCATGCGCTCCTGACGGAAGTACTCTTCCACCAGGCGGTCCAGCTCTTTCTGGCGCCGCGGTGAGATGCCGAACAGGGCCGCCACGGCAGCGTCGCTCGGGAATTTGCCGCTAACGACGATGGGTTGACGCTTTGGCATGTCCTTTTCTTACAGTTTACCCCGAAACGCCCGCGCGGATGAAGCCGCCTATGGTGCGGCTCGGGTGAATTCCGCGACGTGCGGCGCAAGGGGCTCCAACCCCAAGTACTTCTCCAACCAGGCGAGCCGGTCGCGCAGCGCTTCGAGCGAGGTGAAATGGTGATCGTCGTCGTACCAGATCAGTTGTTTGGGGCCTCCGGCGAGTTGGTACACGATGGGGCACCCGCGAACAT
>JBEKTJ010000065.1:0-32178 GCA_049516155.1 Bryobacteraceae bacterium | reverse complement strand
CATCAGCGCATTCGGTCTGGCCGCGCAGTTAGGCATTCCGCAGCGCGACGCCCAGTCCTACATCGAGAGCTACTTCGCGCGCTACGCGGGAGTGCGCAAATTCATCGACGCCACCATCGCGGAGGTGCGGCGCACCGGGGTGGCGCGCACGCTATTGGGGCGCGAAAGGCCCATTCCGGATATCAACAGTCGCAATCCGAACGCGCGTGGATTCGCGGAGCGCACGGCGGTAAATTCGCCGCTGCAAGGGACCGCGGCGGACCTGATCAAGCTGGCGATGGTGCGCATCGACCGCGAGATGCAACGGCGCGGCGGCCAGGCGGCCATGCTGCTGCAGGTGCACGATGAGCTGGTCTTCGAAGCGCCGGCGGAAGAAGCGACGGAAATCGCGGCGCTGGCGAAGCGCGAGATGGAGCAGGTCTACCGCCTGGAAGTGCCGTTGCTGGTGGATGTGGGGATCGGCGACAACTGGCGCGACGCGAAGTAGAGTGGAGGACTCACTCGCACGGTTCGTCGAGTCTCGCAAACAATTCGCCGAAGTCGACCCGTCCCGCAAGGTCCGTTTCCACGATCATGTTGGGACAGTCTCGCAGGCCGTCGCGGTCCGCTTCCTGCAACCGGCGCCGGTACGGATCGGGAATCCAAATATGCGGAACGCCGAAGTTGAGATATTCGGCAACCTTCGCCAGCATGTCGCCCGGCCTGTCATCCGGGGATACGATTTCGATCACCAGTTGCGGCGGTTGCGTAAAGACTGGCTCGGCCCGGTACGGCAGGGCCATCAGGCATACGTCCGGAACGCGGTAGGTCGTGCGCGCCGACACCCGAACGCGCTGTTCGGCATAGACATGGAACTTGCCCTGGGCTTCTCGGGCCATCAATAGCGCCACAAGAAGCGCCTGCAACCGGCTGTGCTGTCGCTCGCCCACATTACGCTCCACCAACTCCCCATCCACGTACTCCATGTCTGGGTCGTAGCTGCTCCGCAAGTAGACCTCGACCGCGACGCTGGTTGACGTTGCCATCTCATTTCGAGCTTATCATGGTCCGGAATGGGCTGACTGCGGGAGGCCGCTCGCGGCGGATTACTTGCAAATCAAACTGCGCTTGGATCGCCTGCAGGCTGAAATCTTTGCGTGTACAGCTACCACTGACCGCCCTGCCGCGGAGACGCGCGAATGGCCCGCTCGAATGCCCAGCTTCGGATGTGATTGATCTGCTCCTTTATGGTGCGCGACAGCGGCACGATGCTTACCGCTATACTTAATAGGTCGTCCTCGCCGATCTCACGGTCCGTCAGTTTGGCCTTGGTCAGCGCGGAAACTACACACGTACACGACTGTGGCGCCCAAGCTGCTATGCAGTGAATGCGCTAGGCAGACCAAATACGCGGCAGTTGTTTCGGTGGACTGCGCGGCGAGCGAGAATTTCGAAGATGAGGGATGGATTGGCTCAACGGACAGTTATCAGGTTGTGCAGTGTCAGGGTTGCGAGACCTATTCGTTTAGGCATCTAAATTGGTTTTCAGAGTATGAAGATCGGGACGCTGGCATGGATGGCCATACCGAGCGGCTGTACCCCAAGCGCAATTCGCGAAGCATCAAGGCCCTGGAGTTCTTGAATGTTCCCTCAAATATCCGGAGAATCTACCGAGAATCAATCGATTCCTGTAACGATGAATGTTTTACTTTGTCTGCGGCCGGCGTGCGCGCCATTATAGAGGGAATCTGCATGGACCAGTCGATAGCCGATTTCCATTGAGATCATTCAGCATACCCTGGAATAGCTTTATGAAATTCCAATGAAAGCAGAAGAACAGAACAAAGGAGACGCCGGATCGCTCGGCGCAAGAAAGGCGCCGACCCCGAGGGGTGAGCTAAGTCTCAACGGCGGGCAATTGCTTGGAGCCATGCACCACCGCCACAGCGGGCGCCAGGGCCGAGATGGCGGTTGCGCTAAACTGAGATTGGTATGCCTCAAGAAATGGAACGAACGGAAACTGGGTGTGTTCAGGTACGGCTTCCGGTTGGGGTTGAGGCTCCCGGCCGGTCGGCCTTTGATGGATGCCACAACGCCCGCAGTTGTGGACACGGATGTTGTTTCCTTTTTGTTTAAGACCCAGTCTCTTGCTCCGGCGTACCAAGACATCCTCGGCGGCAGGCAATTGGCAGTTCGCTGATCACAGTGGCCGAAATCGAATATGGCATGGAAGTTAAGAAATGGGGTGCTAGCCGGCGCGGGGTGTGGGCGCTGGTTTCTTGCCCGCTTTACAGTTCTATCGCCGGACATTGACACTGCCCGGGTGTGGGCGCTGGTGAAGAGCGCCTGTGACCTGAAGGGCCGGCCCATCGGATTGGATTGCAGCCGCGGCTGTGCAGCTAAACATACCCCTTGTTACCCACAATGCGAGAGATTATCAGGCTGTGGACAACCTGACGATTCTTACGGCAACGGCGGCTACCTGAAAGTCTTGCGCGCACAGCTACCACTGACCGCCTTGGCGCGGAGACGCGCGAATGGCCCGCTCGAATGCCCAGCTTCGGATGTGATTGATCTGCTCCTTCATGGTGCGCGACAGGGGCACAATGCTCACCGCCACACTCAAGAGGTCGTCCTCGCCGATTTCGCGGTCCGCTAGTTTGGCCTTGGTTAGCGCGGAAACTACACACTGTTCGATTTCGGCGCCGGTCCAGCCGATGGTGAACTCCGTCAACTGCGCGAGGTTGAAGGCGGCCGGGTCGATGCCCCTCCGGCTGAGATGAATCTTGAAAATATCGATGCGTTCATCGTCCAGCGGCAGGTCCACGAAGAATACTTCGTCGAAGCGTCCCTTGCGAATCATTTCGGCGGGCAGCAGGTCGATGCGGTTGGCGGTAGCGGCCACGAACAAGCCGCGCGATTTTTCCTGCATCCAGGTGAGGAAGAACGCGAAGATGCGCCCCTGCTCGCCGCTCGATTCGGTAGACGTGATGCCCATCTCGATCTCGTCGAACCAAAGGACCGCAGGCGCCATGTCCTCCAGCATCTTGCACGCGGCCACAAACGCGCCTTCGGGCTTGCCGTGCCTGCCGGAAAAGATCTCGATCATGTCGATGCGGTAAAGCGGGAGTTCGAAGTACGAAGCGATCGCCTTGACCGACAAGCTCTTGCCGCAGCCGGGGATGCCCATCATAAGCAATCCCTTGGGTGCGATGTCGGCGCTGAGCGAATCGCGCATTTGAAAAAGCTTGCGGCGTTCGGTCAGCCACTTCTTGAGCGTTTCGAGGCCTCCGATATTGCCCATGCTGCCGCCTTCGGCGATGAACTCGACGGTGCCGCTGCGGTTCACCAGGAGGCGCTTCTCTTCGAGCAGCGCCGGTATGGATTCCGGCCCAAGTTGCGGACTGGCGGCCAGGGCGCGGCGCAGCGCGTAGCGGGCTTCGTCCAGCGTAAGCCCCTGCAGGGATCGCGCCAGTTGGTTCAGGTTTCGCTCACTGGTGTCCGTTCCTTCCCCCGGCATAGGTGTTTGCGCCAGTTCGTCGCGCAGGAAATCGACCAGCTCGACCAGATCGGGTGGACGCAGCTCAAGATATAGCAAGCTGCGCTCGACCTCTTCCGGGATGGAGCGCACCGGCGAGCTGATGACAATAAACTTGCGCTGGTCGCGGCAGCTCTCGTAGAGATCGCGCAGGCGGCGGCGGGTTTCCGGAGATTCGCGCAGCGGCTCGTGAAAATCTTTCAAGTGGAAGATGGCGGCGTCTTTGTATGCGGCGATAAAGTTCAGCGCTTCGCGCGGCGATTCGGCGCCGGGCTGGGCGGCTTCACCGTCGCGATGCATGCCTTCGGTGAGGCTCCAAATCCAGACGGGCGTGGGCGCGGAGCTGGATAGCCGCAGGCTCACTTCCCGCAAAACTCTGGCGATGCGCTGCTCTTCGGTGGACCGGATGTAGGTGAGCGGGCGTCCGGAATCGAAGACTTCGCGCAGCATCTTGGCGGCGCGGCTTTCGTGGGCCGGGCTCACGGTGAGAAGTTCGACGGACATCGGCTGTAGTGGACTCGTCAATCAGTACAGACGCCAAATGCCGGGCGAAAGCCGACCACGCGGGTCAATTATGGAGGGTCACTCGTCCACGGCCGGCGGGAAGCGGCGCGGATCGAACCGAAAGGGCTCGATCCACAGAACGCGGGCGATAAAGTGGGCAGCCGCCGGCAACAATATGAAGTTATGTTCCAGAGGACAATCACCGGCGGAACGCGTGGCACTGGCCGGCGGTAGAACTCACGTTGAAAAGCCTCGACCGGAGGACCTTGGCTTGGAGAAGCCGCACCGAACTTCCAGAGCGCAAGAGAGACGCTCGCTAGCATAGACGGCTGGAACCCCCGGTGGGTTATACCGGCCCCCAAAGAGGCGCGCGCCCTCGCCGTTCAGATCGGCGTATTTTCTCCGGGTCAGACGGTAAACCGTCAGATATAGACTCCGTGATCAATCCTCGTAAGCTCGATCTCGACGTAGAGAATCACGAGGCGGATTTGTTCGACCGGATCTTTACTCGGGCCGACCGTCGCGGCAGCACTGTTGTTGGTGTTCGCCATTTTACGGTCGCTGCGAAATATGCCGGGTCATCGCTCTAGGGCACTCCTTCTCATCACACCAGCTTTGTCGCCACCGCCAGCCCTGCCAGGGGCACGCATTTAGCGCACTACCGCCTCGGCTGAAAGCTTGAGGTGGGCGCTGGAAAATACTATACTACATCGATAGATGTAAGCTAGAGATGGGAAGCCGATCCTCTTGACCACCGTCGCCGTGGTGGTCCTGACAACCCTGCAAGGCTGCGCATCGAACGCGGCCCGTCCCACCGAGACGCTCCGCATCGGCTATCAAAAATGGGGGACCTATGCGATCCTCAAGGCGTCCGGCAAGTTGGCAAAGGCGTTCGAGCCGAAAGGCGTAAAGCTGGAATGGATCGAGTTTCCCGCCAAGACCTCCCCTTCTGGCGGCCCTGAATGCAGGCAGCATCGACCTGGGACACGCGGGCGATTCGCCATCCCTGTTCGCGCAAGCCGCAGGCATCCCATTCGTATACTTTGCGGCATCCGCGGCCAGCAACGCGCGGGAGTTCATGCGAACCGACGTCGTGGTATTAAGCATCGTCACGGCAATTCCCCCGCCAAAGCCACCGGCAGAAGCCGCGCGTGCGCCGGGTGCCAAGGCAACAAGAGACGCTCCAGGCGGCGGGCAAGACTATCGGCAAGTTCTCCCAGAAGCGCGTACAGCACGCCGGGCTGGACAGGGCAGACCGCGGCGCGATTCGAGTCGGCGGCGAGGAATTGACGGGGTTGTGCGCTTTAGCGCGCGTGATGTTTTAGGATGGCCGCCTGATGCCATGGCTGCGCGTGGAAGCGAATGCCGGCCTGGGGCTTTCCTCTGCGGATCGCGGCCGCGTTCGCCAGATGTTGAGTTGCGTCGGACTTGCCGATCGGATCGACGATTGGCCAGCGGCGCTTTCCGGCGGGCAGAAGCAACGCGTCGCGCTGGCACGCGCGCTAGCCGCTCGCCCCGGATTGCTGTTGCTGGATGAGCCGCTGGGGGGGTTGGACGCGCTCACGCGTCTTGACATGCAACGGCTGATTGAGTCGCTTTGGCAACAATCGGGAACGACCGCCATTCTCATCACGCATGATGTGGACGAGGCCGTTGCGCTGGCTGACCGGGTGATCCTGCTTGCGCAAGGCCGTACCCTGAGCGAATGGCCAGTCGATCTGCCCAGGCCGCGCGACCATGGCGACCCGGCCTTCTCCATCCTGGTGTAAACCATTCTCAGAAGCGTCATGGGCGATACTGTGGGACAGGCTGTCGGCTTGCAGGCGGATCGTTAATCGGCCCTAAGCGCTCAGTGCAAGAGCTCGCGAATGATCCCATCGCCGACGCCAGAGCATCCAGGCAAGGCCTGCCACGTGAAAGACTTCCTTCGCATTCAGCGGCTTGGCCAAGACGTTGTATCCGCCTTGGTTCAGCACTTCGGACCACAAGCGTTCGTCCGCCATGCGTGAGGTAACCACCAGAAGCGGTGGACACTCCATGTGGCCGAGCCGGCACAGAACATCCTGCCAGTTGCCGTCCGGCAGCTCGCTCTCGGAAATCACGACCGGTGTAACGTTGCCCAGCAGGAACTCGAACGCCTCCTTCTGCGTTCGGGCACTATGCTGTCGCCAGTTGGAATATTTCAGTATGTCGCGCAGATGCTGATGGTCCTCGTCAAACGGACTAACCAACAGAATTTCGACGACTTTCTGGGAAACGGCTTGCGTGTCTTCGCTATTCATGGCCTCGTCTCCTTGGCCTGATGCGCCCGACAACGAGGCGGTCGTTTCAGGTATAAACGGATTTTAGCACCATGCGCACCTTTTGCCTGAAATTTTGAAGAAATACACGCCAATAGGTACTATTTCAAACGCGCAGCGAGGAAAGTTGGGTTACGCGCGCACGCACCAATCGCGCCAGTACCCCAATGAACCGCGGTGCGTCGTTCAGCCCAGGCACCATACGATACTCGCGAATACCCAATGCCAGAGCCTGCGCGCGATGCTCGATGTCGATCTCGTGCAGTGTCTCCACGTGGTCCGAAACGAAGGAGATCGGGATCACCAGCACGCGCCGGCTGCCTTCGTCCGCCAAGCGCTTCAGCGTGGCGTGCATGGAGGGTTGCAGCCATTTCGATGCGCCGACCTTGCTTTGGTAACAGAGGTGCCGACGCCCCGGCCAGCGCCCTTGGCTCCAAACGAGATCGACTGTACGCTCGATCTGGCGCTGGTACGGGTCGCCGGCGTCGATCACCGCCATCGGGACGCTGTGCGCGCTGAACACCATGTCGACTTCATCCGGATGGACGGAATCGTCAAACTCGGACAGCGACTCGTTGATGGACTCCACCAGCGCGTTGATGTAACCCACATCTTCATGGAACTCGGTTACCGCATGCACCGGCGGATTCCAACCGTTCGGCTGGAAGCGGCGCTTCCATTCGTTCAGGCTGCTGCCGGTGGTAGTGCGGGAATACTGCGGATAGAGCGGCAGCAGCACTACCTCATCAGGCGCGTATGCCTCCAGTTCGCGAACGGCTTCCGCGGTGAAGGGATGCCAGTAGCGCATGGCTACCACCACGCACGCGTCCAAATCGCGGCGCAGTTCGGCCTCCAGCGCCCGCGCCTGGCGGCGCGTGAATTCCAGGATCGGTGAGCGTCCCCCGATTTCCGCATAGTGATGCCGCACGTGCCGCGCGCGCGTAGCCGAGATCAGGCGTGCCAGCGGCTGCCGCGCCAGGCGCGCGAACGGAAAATCGATGATGTCCGGATCGCAGAAAAGATTGTAGAGAAACGGCTCGATGGCCTCGAGAGAATCCGGCCCGCCAAGCTGGAAAAGAACGACTCCTATTTTGCGCCCCGCGCTGTAGACCGACATCCTATATTACGTTGAGTGTACAACACTTCTTGTACAGTGATATGGAGGAGCCCCGGTGTACCTTCCCCACGGCCAACGCTACGACAAGATGCTCTACCGCCGCTGCGGATCGAGCGGTCTGCGCCTGCCGGCCATTTCGCTGGGCCTCTGGCACAATTTCGGCGGTGTGGATGCGTTCGAGAACATGCGCACCATGCTGTGCCGCGCGTTCGATCTGGGCATCACGCATTTCGACTTGGCCAACAACTACGGGCCTCCGCCGGGCTCAGCCGAGGAGAATTTCGGCCGGGCTCTGCGCGCGGATCTGGGCGCTTGGCGCGATGAGCTGATCGTCTCCACCAAGGCGGGCTACCTGATGTGGCCGGGGCCCTACGGCGAATGGGGTTCGCGCAAATATCTGTTGGCCAGCCTGGACCAGAGTCTGCGCCGGATGGGACTTGAGTACGTGGATGTCTTCTATTCGCACCGTCCCGATCCGGACACGCCGGTTGAAGAGACGATGTCCGCGCTGGATAGCGCCGTGCGTGCGGGCAAAGCGCTTTATGCAGGCATCTCGAACTACAACCCCGATCAGACGGCGCGCGCCGTCGCGGTCTTGCGGCAGCTTGGCACGCCCTGCCTGATCCATCAGATGAAGTATTCGATGTTCGTGCGCACGGCTGAACAGGGGCTTTTCGAGCGCCTGGCGGCTGAGGGAATCGGGGGCATCGCATTTTCCCCTCTGGCGCAAGGCCTGCTGACCGATCGTTATGTGCAGGGCATTCCCGATGGCTCGCGGGCATCTAAGGCGGGCACATTCTTGAAGAGGACGGATGTTACCGAGGCGCGGTTGGCGCAGGTGCGCGCGCTGAATGAGATCGCCCGGCAACGCGGCCAAACTCTCGCGCAGATGGCGTTAGGCTGGGTGTTGCGCCACGGCATGATGGCGAGCGCGCTGGTGGGCGCCAGCCGGGTTGGGCAGATTGAGCAATGCGTGGCCGCGGTGGGCAATCTCGACTTCACGCCGGAGGAGTTGCAACGCATCGACGAAATACTATGATGCAGAATCCGTGGGCATGCCCCCGCCTGCGGCGTGCGGGTTGTGCAACAACAGCAAGAGCCGTACGTGCCGAAGCGCGTGCGGATCCATTCGGCGCAGGTGGTGACATTGGAGCGGCGCAGCCACGTGGCCAGATAAACCATCGGGAATATCTGATTTAGGCAATGTGTTGCCGCCCAGGAAATAAGCTTTGGCATCCCGCGAGGCGCGTTTCGAGACCAATAGCCCCAGCAGCACGGAGGCCGCCACGTAAATCACGATGATGGCGACATTGATGGGATGCAGTTTCATTTCAAGCATTGCTGTCCGAATATCCTAACAGATCTTGATTTTCCAAGCGCTTCGATGTAATTTGGAATGGAGAGCGGTGGAGTTCGCTTAACGCCGTCCCAAGCGGCCAATGACTCCTACAGTGGTTATCTGTGGGAGCCGATCCATCCGTCCCGCACCAAACCACCAAAACAGATCGAGGATATCCTGTAATGGATCAAATGTGGTTCGTTGCCGCTCTCTGGCTGGCCTTGGCGTTGGTTGCGGTGCTTGCCGCCAACTGGCTGCGCATCTCCACGGCGCTCTCGGAGATCGTGGTTGGCACGGTGGCGCAGCTTGTGATCGGCGCACTGGTAGGCCGAAACGCGCTGGGCGCCAAAGCTGAATGGATCACCTTCCTGGCAGGCACCGGCGCCATCGTGCTCACTTTCCTGGCCGGGGCCGAATTGGACCCTGCCGTCTTCCGCGCCAAGTGGAAAGAATCCACGGCGGTCGGTTTGGCCGGCTTCTTCGGACCGTTCTTCGGCGCTGCCTTAATGGCGCACTATGCGCTCGGGTGGGCCTGGCGTCCCAGTTGGCTGGCAGGCGTAGCGCTCTCCACCACTTCGGTCGCGGTGGTCTACGCGGTGATGCTGGAACTCGGATTCAATCGGACCACCTACGGCAAGGCCATCCTGGCGGCTTGCTTCATCAACGACTTGGGTACGGTGATCGCACTGGGCCTGATCTTCTCGCCATTCACCATTAAGACCCTCATCTTCCTGGGAACCTGCTTAGTCTTCTTTCTGGCGCTCCCGTTCGTCACGCAATGGTTCTTCGCGCGTTATGGAGGCCGCGTATCCGAGCTGGAGACCAAGTATCTGCTCTTTTTGCTCTTCGGGCTGGGCGGCTTGGCTGTCTGGTCGGGCAGCGAGGCGGTGCTCCCCGCTTACCTCATCGGAATGGTCCTGGCCGGCACGGTCGGTAAAGATCACTTCCTGATCCGCCGCTTGCGCACCTTGACCTTCGGGTTGCTGACGCCGTTCTACTTCATTCGCGCCGGCAGCTTCGTGTCGGTGCCCGCGCTCGTGGCCGCTCCGCTCGCATTCGTCACGCTGTTTTTTGCGAAGATGGTGTCGAAGCTTGCCGGTTTGCTGCCGACGGTGCGCGCCTTCGGCTACCGCGGGCACGACGGCATCTACTACTCGTTGATGATGTCCACCGGACTTACTTTCGGCACGATTTCGGCGTTGTTCGGGCTCAATCACGGCATCATCGACCAGAATCAGTACTCTCATCTGGTGGCTACCGTCATCGGCAGCGCGGTCATTCCCACCGCCATTGCGAATGCGCGCTTCATGCCGCGCCACTTACTGCCGGAACAGGAGCGGGAACTGAAAGAATCGGCGTTCGGCGAGCCCGTTGGGGATCTGGATGTTTGATACGACGGCTAACACAAGACGGCTAACACAAAAGGAGGCGCATACGGTTGGACAAGTATATGGTAGTGCTGGCGGGAGCCGGCCTCGGCGGCCTGGCCCGCTATGTGGCGGGAACCTGGATCATGGCGAAGTACGGCGGACGCTTTCCTCTGGGCACCTTCGTCATCAATATTACAGGCGCTTTTCTGATAGGAATGCTGATGACGCTCCTGACCGAGCGATTCCACCCGCATCCCAACTGGCGCCTTTTTCTGGTCGTGGGAATACTGGGCGGATATACCACGTTCTCCAGCTTCGAATACGAGACCTATCAAGCCATGCGCGACGGCGAGCGTTGGTTAGGCCTAATATATGTAGCGGGCAGCGTCATGCTCGGCTATCTCGGAGTGTGGCTGGGCACGATTTTGGCCGGCGGACGTTAGCAGAAGGAGGATGGCATGCTGACTAAGGGTCCGGCCAAGAAAGTCACGATCTTCATCAACGAAGACACGCAGCATCACATAACGGCGCTGCACGACTCCATCATGACGTTCCTGATGCACAAGGGTGTCTCCGGCGCCACGGCCACCCGGGCTTACTCCGGCTTCGGCTCGCACCAAATGATGCACACGCCAAAGGTCGAAGTGCTGGCGGAACATCTGCCGATCCGCATCGAATTCGTCGAGACGGCGGAGAAGGTGGAAGAGATCTTGCCCACGCTTTATGAAATGGTAAGCGACGGGTTGATCGAAGTGCAGGACACCACGGTGGTAAAGTTCGCGCACAAATCCGCCAAGCCCGATCCCAGGCTGCCGCACGAACACACACAGGGACCCGCTACTTTGTTGCGCGTCTTCCTGGGCGAAGCTGATAAGTGGCACGGCGAACCGTTGTACGACGCCATTGTGGGCAAGTTGCGGATGATGGATATCGCCGGCGCCACCGTCTATCGGGGCATCCTGGGATACGGCGCCAAGGGTCACGAGCACAAGCGCAGCGTCTTCCACCCCATGCGCGACCTGCCGATTATGCTTTCGGTGATCGATTCGCCCGAAAAGATCGCCGCAGCCGCGCAGGCCATCGAAGGCATGCTGGAAGACGGCCTGATTGTGACATCGGATGTAGAGATGGTCCGGCTGGTGCGCGGCAAAACCCCAATGGAGGCTTCCGATGCTGCCGGGACAGCCCGCTAGGCTCCTTCGAATTCACATTTCGGAATCCGACCGCTTCGGAGGGAAACCGTTGTACGAGGCGATTGTGAATAAGTGCCGGGAGATGAAAATCGCCGGCGCGACGGTCTTTCGTGGTCTGGAAGGTTACGGCGAGACAGCCGAGATGCATAAGCATCATTTCACGCGCCACGATCAGCCTATCTTGATTTCGATTATCGATTCCGGGGAGAACCTTTCCCGCCTGTCGCCGGTCGTGGAGGAGATGATGGATACGGGCCTGATCGCGATTTCCGACGTGCAGATAGTCCGCGTGCAGAAGAAGAAGGCGGCGGCTCCCAATGAAAAAGAATGAAAAAGGCGGTTGACTGGAGCGTAATCGCCGATCGCTTGATCCCGCTGGCGGGCCGGCGCGGCGAAGTTCGGGAGTTAGTGTGCGCGCTGCAGCATCGTCGGCGCGAATAGCTCAGCTATAATGAACTGCGTGGAAGGAAGGGCGAGATGACAACATATGTGCTGGGAGCGGGCGCGTCGTGCGATGCCGGATACCCTCTGGCGAGGACAATGGCGTCGGGGTTGTTGCAATGGATGAAGCGCCCGACGCATGACCCTGACTCCTACCCTGCGCGTTATCCAGCAGCAGCTCGCTTCCTTGAAGAGAACTTTGCTCCCATTGAGGACGTTGAAGATCTGGTGACCGCAATCCACAAGAGTATTGACCAGTATGGAAACGGAACGCGAGAACAGCGCACAAGGCGCGCGCTCATAGCGAATGAATACGGTGTCTTTAAGAATGCTGTGCGCGAATGGTTTGCGGAGATTCAGCGAAGCGTGGCGCTGAATTCTTCGGCGTATCGGGACTTCGCGCGGAACATCGTCGCCGAAGGCGACTGCATTGTCACGTTTAATTACGACGTATCGCTTGAGCGGGAACTCAGGCTGGCTGGGAGGTTCGAGGTGGGCGATGGTTACGGCTTTCCGATTCAAGGTCTCCCCGGAAAGTCGGATACGAAGGTGTTGAAGCTGCACGGCAGCACGAACTGGCTCGCGCTACTCTTTGGCGGACTGACTTCAGGATTTTCTACGTTCCAGCCCGGCAACACCCTGGGAGCACGTCCGGCGATTCCCAAGAATGAGCTTTCCTTCTTGGGGTACCATGACGCAGTTGATCCGGCGTTTGGAAAGGGTGGCGCGGCATTGCCCGTGATGATTTTTCCGGCACGGTCAAAGGATTTTTATTTTACAGCCAGCACCGGCAACGAATATGCGGGATTCTGGGACGATTTGTGGGAGCGAGCGGCTGCGGCGGTGCAATCGGCTGCTCGCGTAGTGATATGCGGCTACAGCCTGCTACCGGTCGATGAACGCGCCCGCGGGCTACTGCTTACTGCTCCAAAGAAAGACGCCGAAATTATCGTTGCGAGCGGAGTGGATACGGAGCGTATCGCAATAGAGTATCGAGATGCGGGCTATGCTAAAGCGGCGCCGGCGGATCAAGTGTTGTTTCAGGATTGGGTTGCGAGCTTTTCCACTAGCCTTATGGGCGCCCGGTAGCGGGTTTCTATGGATAATTTGGCTACGGTCGTCGTGAGCCTCGTCGGGTCAGCGATAGTCGGGCCGGTTTCGGTGCAGTTATCGAAGTTCATCAGCGACCGATTAATTGAACGACAGAAGGCCCAACAGAGCAGAGAGCTTTCTGTTGGTGCCACTTCCCATATGGCTGCCGTTGCCTTCGACAAGCATATTGAATTTTGTGAGAAATACACCGAAAAGATGTACAAGGCACTAGACACACTAGTTCAGGATGGCAGGACGCAGGAGCCGCTGGATCCGAGGAGATTTTCCCGGATCCGACAGCAGTGGGAACTATGGTTAACCCGCGAGATCGAAAGTAAGCTGGACCAGTTCGAGCTGACGATTACACATATAATAAGCGGCGCTGCACAGGATTATGATGACAACGGCGCCTCGATCTCAAATCAGCGCAGCATCACAAGAAACATTGAGTATTTGAGGGAGGTGCTGCACACGGAAGAGCTGACCGCCCTCAGAAAGAAGCTGATGGGGCGTCCATGAACAAGAACTGATGTCGCCTGACCGGGCGCCAGGGAGGAGATGATGGACACGGGCCTGATCGCACTTTCCGACGTGCAGATAGTCCGCGTGCAGAAGGAGGCGGCGGCTCCCAATGAAAAAGAATGAAAAAGGCGGTTGACTGAGCGTAAATAGGCGATCGGTCGATCCCGGCTGATTACCGGCCCTCCCGGCATGGGCAAGACCCGGAGCGATACCCCTCTAGCCGACAATTTTATACGGCCGCATCATCTCGTTGTCTTCATGTTCCAGAACGTGGCAATGCCAGACGTAGCGGAACTCGTCGCCGGGCTTGACCAGTGTTCCCGCGGGCAGATCGAAGCGCGCGATCACGCGCGTGACGTAGCCGGGATAAGTCTTGACCGTATCTTTCCACGCGGGCCGTTCGTTCGATTCCGGCGGCATCGGGATGTTGGTGAAAACCAGCTTTTCGTTTTGCAGGTATGCCTTCGTATCGAACGGCTGGCGATTGATTACCTGAAACTGAACCAGATGCAGATGCATCGGATGCACGTCGGCGGTGGTATTGGCGAACGACCAGATTTCCATGGATCCTGCCTTCGGGTCCTCCGTAATGGGATCGTCCCAGTGCTTGTTATCGAGCAGCCCGATCATGGTGTAGCCATCGGAAGGGCGATCCGTTTCGGTCAGGGCCAGGGTTCTTTCGCGGACGGCTTGGGCGGGGTCGAGATGGACGAAAGGCGCCAGCGTGTCCGGAACCGAACTGGTGTCCGTCCCTAAGAGCGGCTTGGTCACTTTGAAGAGCATCGCGTCGGTGGGTACGATTTCGCCGCCGCGGGTATATGGCGCCGGAGCGTTGTTGATCAATGCCAAATGGGCGCCCCGGTGCCGAGAGAAATCGATCACAATGTCGAAGCGCTCACCGGGGGAGATTATCAAATAATGCATGCGCAAAGGCGCGGGCAGCAATCCGCCGTCGCTGCCGATTTGGATGAACGGCGGCGCATCGGCGGGCTTGCCGGTAAGCTTGCCAGAAGCATCCGCGGGCACTAGGGTGAGGTGGTAGAAGCGCGAGTTTGAGCCGTTCACCATGCGAAAGCGGTACTTGCGCGGCTCGACCTCCAGGAAAGGAGCGGCCTTGCCGTTCACGCAAATGACGTTGCCGAAAAACTCCTGCATCCACGCGGGATGCGTGCCGTTCCTGGCCGCGGGATACCACAGCGATCCATCCGCGCAAAAGCTGCGGTCCTGAATCATCAGCGGAATCTCATACGCGCCGCTGGGCAGATTCAGGCGCTCCTCATCGGCATCGCGGATCAGATAGAAACCGGCCAGGCCCGCGTAGACGTTGAGCCGCGTGATGCCCAGGGCGTGGTCGTGATACCAGAGCGCGGTGGCCGATTGATCGTTGGGATATCGGCAAGGGTCGTCGGCGCGTACCGGTCCGCGGAGGCCGTCGGAAGTGACCCACGCGTCGGGGTATCCGTCACTATCGGGCATCACCCGGGCGCCGTGAACATGCGTCACCGTGCGGACCTGCGGTACGTCGCGTCCGCCGCCGTGGATGCTGTAATCGAGCGGAAGAAAGTGCTTTTTTGGAAGGTGGTTCGACCACTTCACGAAGACGGGCTGGCCCTTGCGCACTTCAAAAGTCGGCCCCGGCCACATGCCGTTGTATCCCCACATTGCAGTGGCCGGCAGATCGCGGTGCGCGCGATGGTGGAACGGACGCATCTGAATCCGCACAAGCGCGCCGTGGGCCGGGCGAATGACCGGCGGCGTGGACAACCGAGTGGCATAGCTGGTTAGGGCGATAGGAGGCGCCTGAACGATAGCCGGCTCTTGCGGAATTCGCGGATCGGCGCCGGGCATACTCATGCCGGCATGGGCAGCCACTGCCTGAGCACACAACTCTCCCACCGCAGCCAGTGAGCCGGCCCCCGCGCAAAGTCCCATCCGCAATAAGTCGCGCCTATCGATCACGAAGGTTGAGTAGGGCTTTCAATTTTTGCCGAAGAGTTCGCGCGCTTTGCCGTCCAGGGATGCTCCGGTTGTACGACTTCCCCGGCGTGTCCCAGATATGCGCCCGGACCGCCAACGCCGACTGCTTGGGATGTACCCTTTAGCTCGCCGCCCTCCGCGGTGCCGCTGAACCGGGTGGTGAAGGGGCGCGGGCCTTGGAACCTCACATCGAAGGAAATCCGGTTTGCATCGACGGTTCCCGATACCGGCCAGACACCGCGTAAGTCATGCAGGGTTCCAGTTAATCTTCCGCCGTCGCTTTGCAAGTGCAGCAGGCATTGCTCCGTGCCTAAACGGCCCTGCCATGAAACTTGCCAGTCGCCCGTCACGTCGGTCTGCGTCTGTCCCATGGCAAGAGGTATGTTCGCCGCGGCGATAGCGACGCAAATGGCTGCTGAAAAAAGAACACATCGTAAGTTATGCATAAATGAAACACTCCAAGAAACCAGCCGGACAGGAGCGCACGGCTCCAGCCCGGCTGAAAGATGCAACTATGCCCGATTACTTAGGACCCGCGCCGCCGAAATTGAAAGCGTCGAATAGGTCGTCCAGCGCCGGGCTATTGGTCGGTACATAGGGGTTCGATCCGGTAACCGGATTTGGAAAGTGGTCGCGGGTCTTCGGTCCGATCGGCGGCAGGCTCCAGTTGCGCTCGATGAACTTGATGATGGAAACATGGTCGGCGTAGCTGTGGTTGACGATGCCTCCCGTGGAGTATGGAGAGACGATGAGCAGCGGGATGCGGGTGCCGTCGCCGAAGAAGTCCACCGGCTGGATGTAACCGGAATCGTAATACCCGCCGCCTTCGTCGAAAGTGATGAAGATGGCGGTGCTCGACCAGAGCGGCGAAGCTTGCACCTGGTTGACGATGCGGTTCACGAAGCCCTCGAACAGGTCGAGCTTCGAGGAGGCCGGGTGGCCATCCACAAACCCGCTGGGCTTCACGATGGAAACCGCGGGCAGCGTGCCCAAGTCGATGTCCTCATACAAAGCCGTGGTGTCCTGTATGTGAGCCGATATCTGGGAGGTGTTTGTCATGATGTCGCTGGCATACTGGAAGGGATTGCAGATGTTGCAGTAGGCATCGTACGGATTCGTTCCGGCAGGGTCGGTTACATACAGGTCCCATCCCTCTCCGAAGTAGGTATAGGAAAGGCCAGCGGCGGATAGCACGTCGCCGATGTGCGGCTGCGCGGTGGGAGGAAGCGAAAATGCGGAGTACGTAAATGCGGAGCTTCCATTGCCCACATAACCCGGGTTGTAGTTGTTGAGCAGGTAATAGGCGCCGGAAGTGCAGCGCGGGCTGATAGGAGTGCTCAGAGCTTCCAGATAGTTCACCACCGCGGGCACGCCCGGCTGGCTCAGATCGGAACAATTGCTGTAGCTGCCGCCGGAATAACCGTCCTGATCGTACCAGTTGTTGGTGTCGGGCTGCGGATTGGGGTTCTCGATCTGCTCAACGGGCGGAGTCGCGATCTGGCCGCTGCCATTGCTGTACCAGAGAGCGTCCGCATACCCGAACATGATGTGGTTAGCGCCGGTGCCGCCCATGACGGATTGATGCATGTTATCGCTCAAGGTGTAGTTGTCCGCCAGATACTTCATGTATGGGGCGTCGCCGTTCTGAACATTGTAGAATCCCAGAGCGTCGGAGCCTTCCCCGGTGCTGATCTCGGTAAACGGCTGGGTTTGAGGCGCACCGTTGTTGCCGGCGCCGATGGTTACTTCGACCCACGAAAAGAGGTCGTCCAAGCAGCCGCTGGGATTGGAAGAAGTGGTGTGGCCGGTGGCGCAATCGGTCTGCTGCCACATCTGATAGAAGCGATGGACAGGGCTGCCGGTGTAGGAGTCATAAACAATCGACGGCGTGATCTGGAAGGGCCCCGGTCCCAGATCGTCCACGCCTTTGATGCGCGTGTCGACCACATCGTTAGGAAGACCGGTCGCGCCGGTGATCAGGTAGTTGTTGTATTTTCCGAACAGGTCGGGCTCCGCGAGTTCCGCGACGGCCAGGGTTTGAAACGGCGCGGGAGACGTATCGCTCGCCAGCGTGGGTGCAGACCCCGTTCCCGGCGGCGGAATGTTCGGGTATTCCTTTTTTTGGGCTGGGCTGATGGTATATGTGGTGTTGTCCAGGGCGTTGTATTGCGCAGCCAGCGCGCGGTTGGGTCCGGCTTGGCCCTTTGCGTTGACAATCCCCTTGGACAGCAGATTCGATACCGTCTGTCCGCTGGCCGGCTGGTACGTGGCGTAGACATGATCGAAGCTGCGGTTTTCCCCAATGATCACGATGACGTGCTGAATCGGAGTTGCCGCGGCAGGCGGTTGCTGCGCGGCGGCGGGGACTGCCGTTCCCAAGTTGGCAAGCAAGGCAAACAGGCTTGTGCCCACCGCGAAGTGTTGCCTGGCCATGGCCAGGAGACTGGTCGTAGACATCTTTCCTCCGTGAGACATAAACTTTCCTCCTAGAGAGTGCTATGAACTTGCACTGGTGAAGGTATCAGGCGAACTGCGGCGGGAAGATGACAGGCGAGTAAATATGAGATGACAAATTCTCCGGCGCGTGAAGAGAATTACACTCATGGGCAAGACTGTGCTTGCGAAAGGCGGCCTAGGCCGGTGCCTTTCGTGCGCTACTGCGTGGGTCCTGGCTACTGCTTATAGACAACTCCCGCCTTCATTACGAACCGCACGTGCTGCAGGGTACGCACGTCGCTGAGCGGGTCGCCATCCACGGCGATAACATCCGCCCATTTGCCGGGCTCCAGCGCGCCCGTGCGGTCGGACCAGCCCATCAGGTCGGCCGCATTGACCGTGCCGGTCTGCAACGCGGCCAGCGGCGTCATGCCCAGCTTTGTTACGTAGACTTCCACTTCGTGCGCGTTCAAGCCGTGCGGATATACGGCGGCATCCGTGCCCAGGGCAACTTTCACGCCGGCGGCAATCGCCTTCCGCTGGTTCTGTACCACGGCGGCGCTAACGTCGATCATTTTCTTCTGGAACATAGCGGGCAAGTGCCCGTTCTCGCGCATCCAATCGATAAGGTATAGGGTCGGGACCAGCCATGTCCCGCGCTGTTTCATGGCGGCGATGTCATCTTCGTCGATGTAGGTGCCGTGCTCGATGGAATCTACTCCCGCTTGTGTAGCAAACAGAATGCCCTCCGCTCCGTGCGCGTGCGCCGCAACCTTGCGGCCCAGCCGGTGTGCATCGGCCACGATGGCCTTCAATTCGTCAAGGCTGTATTGGCTGGCTTTGGGATCGTCGCCTTTGGAGAGCACCCCGCCAGTAGCGCAAACCTTGATCAGATCGACGCCGTACTTGATGTTCTGGCGCACGTGCTGCTGCACGGCGGCGATGCCGTCGGCGACTCCCTCGGTAGTGGCGTGATAGTCCGCCGGCAGGAAGTTATTGTCGCAGTGGCCGCCGGTAATGCCCAGAGGCGGCCCGCTTACTTGCATGTGCGGACCGGGGATGTGACCAGCATCGATGTAATCGCGCAGAGCTACATCGGAGTAGCCGGATGCGCCCACGTTACGTACGCTGGTGAATCCCGCCTCCAGAGTGATCTTTGCGAAGCGGACGCCGTTGAGCGCTTCGCGAACCGCGTCGGTGGAGAGGCGCGTGTACGCGTCGAAGTCGGTGGAGAAGGTGAGATGCGTATGCGCGTCGATCAGGCCGGGAAGTACGGTCATGGAACGCAAGTCGATTTCGCGGTCTCCGGCTTGGGCTGGTGTAGATGCGGTAGCGGCGATGGCGGCGATTCTGTCGCCCGTCACCACGATCGTTTGATCGGAAGGTTCCTGGCCGGTGCGGACGTCGACGATGTGGCCGGCGCGGATCAGTGTTCTAGGCTGTTGCGCGGTTACGGTGGCGGACAGGGCCAGTAATAGAGCGAGTGAGCGGCATAGCGGCATTTCGGGAGTATAACATCGGTGCGTGCGCTACGGTAAGCTGGGTGGAGTGACTGAGAGGCTTTATTACACGGATTCTTATTTGCGCACATTCCACGCGCGAGTGACGGAACGCTCCCCCGACGGGCGCCGTATCTACCTGGACCGCACCGCGTTCTACCCCACGTCGGGAGGCCAGCCTTACGATATGGGCGCGATCGGCGGTATGCCGCTGTTGGAGGTGGAAGACGAAGGCGAGCGCATCGCGCATGTTTTGGCGGCGCCGCCGGCGCAAGGCGAAGGGGAAGACGTGGAGTGCCAAATCGACTGGGGCCGCCGGTTCGATCACATGCAGCAACACAGCGGGCAACATCTGCTGTCCGCGATCTTCGTGGAGCGGTTCGGCATCGCCACCGTCAGCTTCCATCTGGGACAGGAGAACTCCACGATCGACTTAGCGGTGGAGGCACTGGAACCTGCACGCCTGCTGGAAGCCGAACGGCGCGCCAACGAAGCGGTCCTCGAGAATCGCCCGGTGCATGTTTCGTTCGAGGATGCTGCCGAAACAAGCGGGTTGCGCAAACCGTCTGAGCGCACCGGCACTCTGCGCATCGTCTCCATCGACGGCCTCGACCGCAGCGCTTGCGGGGGCACACACGTTTCACGCACCGGTGAGATCGGGCCGATCCTGCTGCGCAAGCTGGATCGCATCCGCAATACCATGCGCGTGGAGTTCGTGTGCGGTGGACGAGCCGTGGGCCGCGCACGCGCCGATTTCGAAGCGCTCTCGCGGGTAGCCCAGATGGTCTCCGGGCCGCTCGACGAAGCGCCGGTGCTGGTGGCCGCGCAGTTTGAAGCAGCCCGCAATGCCGATAAGCTCCGTCGCAAGCTGGAAGCGGATCTGGCGCAATATCGGGGCAGGGAACTGTACGCCGCCACCGTTCCGGATGAAGCCGGAGTGCGGCGCGTGTTGCAACGCCTGCCATCTGGCAAACTGGAGGATCTGCGCGCCATCGCCCAGAGTTTCACGGCCCAGGCGAAAGCTGTGTTTATTGCCGAAGTAGACGACCCACCCGCGGTTCTGCTGGCCGTTTCCGCCGACAGCGCTATGGATGCGGGCAAGCTGCTGAAGGCCGCGCTCACAGAGGCCGGGGGACGCGGCGGCGGCAATCCGCGTATGGCACAGGGCAGCCTGCCCAGCCGCGAAGCGATCGAGCACGTGCTCAGCTACATCAGAACAGCTTGACCCGTAGGAACTTTTGGGGGTCCTGGCGGAACTCCTTCACCGTCGATTGCAGTTCCCGCAGGGCGCCGTTCAGCGACTCATAGGTCTGCGCGTTCGAAAGCATCTGCCCCATGGCGCCCTCGCCGGAATTCAGCGTGTCCACGTCCTGTATGAAGGCGGCTACGCGCCGATTCCACTCGACATACGCCGCGTCGCTCGAGATCAGCTGGCCGCCCGCGCCCTTGCCGACATTGAGGTCCGCCAGCGTCTGCCGCACCTGCGCGAGCTGGCTCCGCACTTGATCGTACTGCGTGCTATCCCGCAGCATGCCATTCGCCTGCAATTGCGCGATCCGGTCGTCCAGTTGACGCAGGGACGCGCTCAGTTTGTCGTGCATGGTGGAACTATACAAGGCTTGTCCCAGTTGGGATTGCGATCCGGTGGCGGCGCGCAACTCCTTTTCCACCTTGGCAACTCCGTCCAGAAACTGGCGGTACAGATCGTCGCTCATCACGAATTCGCCAAGTGGTCCTTTGCCGTCCTGGATGTCCCGGATGATCTGGTCGATGGTCCGCAATTGCTCGTCGAACTGCCTCAGATCGATGTTCTGCATCATGTTCGATGGCGGCGGGTAACGCAACTCGCCATCCGCTCGAACGTGCTCGGGACTCCTCCCCATGTTGATGTTGATGTACTTGTCGCCGAGCAGGTTGGCGCTGTCGATGGTGGTAATGGAGTCGTTCGGAATGTAGGGCAGGAAGGCGTCCTCAATCTTCATCCGCACTGCCACTATCCGGTTCGGATCCTTCGCGGGGGTGAGCCGGACAGACGCGACCACGCCGACCTTCACGCCGTTCAGCAGGACATCCGCATCCGGTTCAAGCCCTGTTGAATCGGGAATATAGGTAGTGACGTTTACCTTGGCCTTGAGCCATGTTCCGCCGCTCAGCAAATAGGTAAGCACCGAAAGCACGGACAGTGCGGACACCGCCACTATAACGATGCGGATCTTGGCCCAGCGGAGTCTGTGGGGAGCGGGCATGCCTCCTCTCGATTGTAGCGTGGCGTTGTGCGCATGTCAGCCCAGATTCATCCGGACCATTAAGTCGCGATAGCGGGGATCGGGGCGGAAAGGCTCGAAGCACGGCTCCGCATCGATACGCGTAAGATAGGGGTCGCGTTCGGCCAAAGCGCCTTCGAGAAAGCCGAACGTCTTATCCACTTCGCCGAGAGCGGCATGGTAAACGGCGAAGCAAGCCGGCGAGACATAGTGTTTCGAGCTTCTCGCCCTGACTTCCTCCATCAGCTTCTCCGCGCGCTCGGGATTGCCGTCCCGCACATACGAGGCAGCCAGGAAGCCGGCCGCAAGAGTAAAGGAAGGCGATAGCCGAACGACGGTTTCCAGGCTGGCAATCGATTCTCGCAGGCGGCCGGCTTGAGATAGGGCCAAACCCATTGCGAAGTGGACCAACCAATAATCGGGATAAAGGTCCACGGCGGCCGCCGCATGTTCGATCGCATCGCCATACCGGCGCTGGCACGAGAGCGCGAAAGCCAGGCCGAAGTGGACCATCATGGAAAGCGGATCGTTTTCGAGCGCCCGGCGGTACTGCATCTCCGCTTCTTCGAACCGCTGCAGTGGAGTAAGAAAATAGAGCGCATACCGGACCCGTACCAGAGGCGGTACCGGATCGATGTCCATGGCTGCTTGAAAATGGGACTCCGCCGACTTCCAGTCGAACTCGACTGCGCCGACGACCAGCCCCAGCACGCTATGCGCTTCGCTCAGCGTTTGATCGATTGCCAGCGCGCTTTCCGCGGCGGACTTGGCCAAAGGCGCCATTTCGGTCATGCGCCGGATGCCGAGGGCGCCCAGACCGTAGTAATAAACCGCCAATCCACCGTATGCCGCGGCACAGGCGGGATCTTGCCGGAGCACCCTCTCGAACGACTCCTTGGCCAATGCCAGACTTTCCGGAGTGTAGCGCTGATACCAGTAAAGTCCCTTCAAGTAATTCTGAAAGGCCTCCACACTCGTGGTGCTCCGTCGAGGCGCGGCCAGCTTGACCTTCAGTGCGTTCGCTATCGCTTGCGAAATATCGTCCTGGATGGCGAAGATATCCGTCATGTCGCGTTCATACCGTTCCGACCATAAGTGCGACTCATCGGCGACCTTGATGAGCTGAGCGGTAACTCGAAAGCGATTGCCCGAGCTGCGCACGCTGCCTTGGAGGATGTTTCCGACTTTTAGGCGCTGGCCGATTGTGCGCAAGTCGTGTTCCGTACCGCGAAAGGCGAACGCCGACGTGCGCGCAATCACCCGCAGTTCCGGAACTTTGGCAAGAGCGTTGATGATTTCTTCGGCCAGCCCATCGCTGAAATATTCGTTTTCCACGCCCGCGCTCAGGTTGGCGAAGGGCAGAACGGCAATTGAAGGAGTGTCGCCGGCGCCGCCGGTGACGGCTGCGTCGGCCAGCGCCCGCTTAACCTCCCGCATCGTCTGAAAGCGCTGCGCGGGATGTTTGCGCAGGCAGCGGGCGACATGCTGCTCGATAGCGGCCGGAATTGCGGGTTGGATATCTCTCAATGGCCGCGGCTCTTCGTGCAGGATGGCCGCCAGCGTGGCCATCCATGAATCGCCCCGGAACGCCCGTTGCCCGCATAGCATTTCGTATAAAACCAAACCGAATGAGAAGATATCGGACCGGGCGTCGACCATTCGCCCTTCCGCTTGTTCCGGCGACATATAAGCCGCGGTCCCCACTATTGTTCCGGGAAGCGTGCGCATGGTGGCGGTCTCGCCCGCGGGAGTCCCGGCTTCCGTGAATTGCGCAAGACCAAAGTCCAGCAGTTTTGCGCGTCCGTCTTTAGCGACGATGACATTGGCGGGTTTCAGATCGCGGTGAACGATGCCCGCCGAGTGGGCCGCGACGAGCGCATCCGCAATCCCGGAGGCATAGTGCAGTGCGTCTTGCACCGACAGCCCGCGGCCGCTGTTCATTTGCTCCAGCGTGGTACCGGCAATGTATTCCATCGCGATGAAGTAAACGCCGTCTTCTTCCCAGATGCCGTAAATGGTGACGATATTGGGGTGGTTAAGGCTGGCGGCGGCTTGGGCTTCGTGCAGGAACCGCGTCTTCCTGCCGGTATCGGCAAGTTTCTCCGGGGGTAGCGTTTTCAACGCCACGATCCGGTTAAGCCGGGTGTCGTGCGCCTTGTAGACCTCGCCCATTCCTCCCGTCCCCAGCAGGGACAGGATTTGATACGGGCCGATGCGGACACCAGCGGAAATGGCCATGCGAAATCAGACGCCGTGTTTGCGCTCGAACTCCGCGAGGGTCATATCTCCGCGGCGGATGCCTTCGATGCTATCCTCGATTTCTTCGATTTCGCCGGGGGCGAGAGGCTCGTCCGAATCGAGAAGAGATTCCAGATAGCGCTGCGCGGCATGCAAGTCGCTGGCCGGCACTGCTTCGTTTCTAGCCGTCATGGGGACCTCCTACTCACCAGTAAAGCATGTTGCAGGCGTCGATATATGCATGCATTGCGCGCATTGTTGTATGCTGAGAGGCAAGCGTGAGAAGAGCGACGTGATCAAAGAGTACGTGCTGGGGTTCGCCTGTTTCCTCGCGCCCGCGTGGGCCGCCGATGCCATCGAGCCGCTCGATATCAAGCCGGGTCTCTGGGAAATTTCTTTGACCGTGCGTAACAACGGCCTGCCGCCGATTACGCCCGCCGATCTCTCGAAACTGACGCCCGAACAGCGCGCGACGATCGAGGCGAAGGCTAAGGAGAGAAAGGCCGAAGGTCCCCGCACTACGGTCAAAAGAAGCTGTCTGAATGAGGAAGACCTGCATCAACCGCTCATGCTCACGTTCGGCGGCGAGGGGCAGGGCTGCCGGCAGACGGTCACCAACGCGTCCGGCGCCAAGCGGGAGATTCGGGTGGATTGCGGTAAGGGCGACGCACATGGAGGCGGAACAGTGCGGATCGAAGCGCTGGATCCGGAGAATGCGAAGGTCGATTCGACATGGACCGCGACGGAAGGCGGCCGGACGATTAAAATGACCTCGACGGCCACCCTCAGGTGGCTCGGCGCGGTGTGCGAGTTGAACCTCCCGCCCGTGCCAAAGGCGCCGCCGCCTGCGGCCGTTCCAAAGGCTACGCCATCCCCCGCCGTTCCAAAGCCTATGCCGCCGCCGGCCGAGACCCAACCGCCTCCGGCTGCAGCCATTCCCAAAGACGCGGATGCGGCTCATTACTACAAGCTAGGCAGGGACCAGACCGGCAAGAACGATCTCTGGGGAGCTCTTCGCTCACTGAACCGCGCCATCGAGTTGGACCCGCGGAGCGCCCCGTCGTACAACGCGAGAGGCTATGTGTATCTGCGCTTGCAAAACTTCGCCAATGCGGTCATCGAGTTCTCCGACGCTATCCGTTTGCGTCCGGATTATGCAAACGCCTATAGGAACCGGGCGATTGCGCGGAAGCATCTGGGCGACGAAAAAGGCGCCGCGGCGGATAGCCGGAAGGCCTCGGAGTTGGAGCATCGGCCCTGAACAGGCGGTTCGGGAAATCAGCTCCCGGGTGTGATCTCAAAAATTATGCCGTAGCCGAAGCCGCCGGCCGTGGTCACGCCCCAAAGGTTCCCATCGGTGTCCATGGTCAGGCCAGCTACCGGGTTTCCTCCATTCGGTCCGCCCGGGAAGTCATGCAAAGGCGTCAAGTTGCCGGAGGTGTCAAGCTTGAACACGGTTCCATGCCCGAGGGCGCCACCGGACATGGTGGTGCCGTACAAATTGCCCGACGAATCGCGGAGCAGGGGGCCTGCCGGGCAGGTGCCTGCCAATCCCGTAAAGGTATAAAGTACGGTCTGCACAAGCGTGTTTACGTTCAACTCAAAAACGACTCCATTTCCTTCGCCAAAGGAGCCGCTGCCTCCTTCCGAGGCCGTGCCGTAAACGTTGCCCAAGCCGTCTCCGATCAAGTTCGCCATCGGGCGTCCCCCATCGGCCCCCCCCGTGAATTCGTACAGCGGCGCGGGAGGACTCAATTCAAAGACCGTCCCGCCAGAGGACCCCAATCCGCCATAATAGGCAGTGCCATAAAGATGGCCCCCTTCGGATGCCAGACCGGCGCGGGGGTACGTCCCGCCAGGCGGAAAGTTGCGAAGGGTCGTATAGACATTCCCGGTCAACTCGAATTTGTATGCGGTACCCGATCCATTGCCGCTGCCGCCGGAATAAGTTGTACCGTAGAGGATTCCTGAGCCTAGAACAAGGGTTCCGGAAGGGCCCGCCCCATCCCCAGGTGGGCCGGCGAAAGAGTGCAGCAGGGTGTAACCGCCCGCCTCGGGAATCTCGAAAATGGTTCCGAAAAAGGAAGCCCCACCCCCGTAGGTGACGCCGTAAAGGTTGCCGCTCGAATCCCGGACCAGGCCGGCAATGGGATCGGCGCCGTCGGACGGTCCACCGGCGAATGAGTGCAGTACGGTCTCCACTTCGGTCGATATGTCAAACTGAAAAACCGTTCCGGCATTGTTCGCCCCGCCTCCGCTGGTGGTGCCATAAAAAACGCCTGCGTTCAGAAGCAGGTTCCCGAATGGGACGGCTCCGTCGGAGCCGGTGAATTCGTACATCACGGCGAAGCTTTGCGCTTGGGCCGGCCACATGACCATGAACGGGGCCAAGCCCAGCAAGGCACAGCCCACCTGGCCTGAAATCCGGTTCCGCATCTTCTCTCCTTAAGCTCGCCCGGTGGCAGGATGCCAACCGGCGTGGCCGCATCACTGCTTGCCAAGTTGTCGGGCGATTCACTGAGATAGTGCAACTGGACGCGGATATTCTCCGGCAGCGCACTCGAATATGCGGATCTTTGAAGCCGAACCTGTGCCCTATTTAGCCTTTTTGGTCGCGGTTCCCGGAAGAGAGAACGCGTAGAACACGTTGCTTGCGGTGCCGATCGGCGCCGCGGAGGGGAAATTGTGGTACCCGGTACCCCAGTAGAGCGTGCCGTCTACCACCGCCGGTGCAGCGTTAACCGAACCGGGCGCTTTAAACGACCATAATGTCGCGCCAGTCGCCGCGTTCAACGCGTACATGTGGCCGGACATGGAAGCGACGTATACGACCCCGTTTGCCACTGTGGTGGGGGCCAGGGCCAAGGCGTGCTCGGTGGGGTGAACTGTGCTCATGCCAGGGTCCTCCACCTGCCAGACGATCGCTCCTGTGGCAGCGTTCAGAGCGGCCCAGGAAGCTCCGTTCCATGAGGTTCCGGACGGCTGCAAAGTGTAGGTCTGCTCCGTAGAGTTGGCGAGGGCCACGTAGATGCGCTGGTTATCGGAGGACGTACCCCACTCCATGCCGCCAAGTTTCCCTCCCGGCCCAACCACAGTGTGCCACACCGCTGCACCGGCCTTCGGCGAGAGGGCCCAATAGACACCGCTCTTCTGACCGGCCCCGACCAGAGGAGTGGCCACACCGCTAATTGTCGCCGTGAAAAGGTTTGCGCCGGCGCCGAAATCGTAATCTTCTCCAGCGGGGTCGGGGCAAGCCGATCCACTCCGGGTGCAGGCGGTGATCCACGCGTCGTCTACCGAGCACCGGTGACCCCACTTCAAGCTTCCTGTGGCGAGATCCAGCGCGACAATTGAATCTTCATAATTAGTCGGCGCCTGGCACGCCACGATCGCCGAATTACTCGAACCAGCGGCCTGCTCACAAGCCTGAACCAACGGAGGGATCTGATAATTGTTGCCGGTGGTCACGTAAATCTGGCTGCGCGCGACATCGATCACGGGAGTGCTGGACCACACTGGAGCGCCGGTGTAAGAGGTTGGCACGAAATACGTCTGCCAGAGGATCTGTCCGTTCGCCAGCGAAACCGCGACGAGGCTTCCGCGGAACGTCGGTTCGGTCAGATTTTCTTCCGTGGAGGACACTCCCACGTAAGCGATTCCATTGTAAATAATGGGCGAGCCGGTTTCAACAGAATTCAGATCGGGATCGAGCGACGTGCTCCATAACAGGCTGCCGTCGCTGGCGTTCAGCCCTAAAAGATACGAGCCGTACGGACTTGGTTTCGCCAGGGATGCGCTCGCGCCGATGATCACCATGGTGCCGTAGAGCGTGGGTGTAGTCCGCGACATCATCCCCAAACTCAAACCGTAATCCGTCATTTTGTGCGTCCAGACCGTAGCGCCGGTAGCCGCGTTTAATTTGTACAGGTTTCCGGACCAATCGGGAAAGTAGACGTAACCTCCGGCCGAATCCACCGCTGGCGTCGCTGAAACGTCGTTTTGGGTCGTGAACTGCCACTTCACGGTGAGGCCGCTCACGTTTTGGGGGGTCAGGATGGTTTCCGCAGAAGCCCAGCGGCTGTTATTCTGATCGAGCCCTGCGAAGGGCCAGCCAGCAACCGGTTGTGAATTGGATGGCGCAGCCAGCAGCAAAATACCGCTCGCGGCAGCTAGCGCCGCGCACCGAAAGTTCAACATGATCTATGAAGCCTCGTTTGTTTGCTTTGGAGTCCGACCCTTCAAGGTTAACACGGCAAATCCTCCTTTCCACTCCCCCGAGCGGCAAGAATCGACCTACCCGTACTAGAACGTTATGGCCGAAACTGGTAGTCTCTTAAAGACAAATCCGTACGGCTTTGGCCTCAATAGCGGCGCCCAGTTCTCGGAGGAGGGCTTCCGGCAGCCGCGATTGGACCGCTTGGAAGACGTCGCTCTCTTCGCGCCGGATGTGCTCCGTGAGCAAGCCGCACAGCCGCTCCAACAATGCCGCGTCCGGCGCGCAACGCAATTGTGCGACCAGATCTTCCATCTGGCGATGCTGCGCAACGAGACTGCTAACCAAAGGGAACTCGCCGAGGGCGTTTTCAATGGCTGGAAAGAGGATTTGCTCTTCGATTTCGAAGTGGTTCGCCAGTTCCAACTCGTAGCGGTCGATGGCGCGTTGCGCCAGTTTGGCCACGTTTGCGGATGAGGCATCTTCGCGTAGCGATCGGCGCGTCAGCACGCACATGGCGAGCGCGTTGTGGTGCTGGTGCGAAAGCGGGACGAGACTGGGATCGCGCAGCATACGCCTGCCTGTTACTATAGCGGAAATGAACTGGAACGACGCCGCCGAAGATTTCCTGCAACAGATACTGGCCCAAACGCCGCGCCCGGTGCGAGAAGCGGAGGAGGCGCAGCTTCGCGGGAGCGCCGAGCGGCTGGCCGAGGACGACGGCAAGAGCCGCGTTGGCGTGGAGACCGTGATTGCGGCCTGGGTCGCCAATACGCCAGAGACTGTCCGCGCCGATCTGCCGCGGCAAATGGAGCGGTTCGGCCTGGACCCGGCGGACTACGGGCATCTGTTCGTATAATGCGGCTCAGTGTGTTGGGGCAGGCGGTTTCGACTGCCAAAATTTGCTCAGCAACGCGTCGATTGAATAGCGCCCGGGGCCAAAGATGAGGATGATCGAGAACGCAACCAGGAATGTGTAGGGGGCTGCGGCGTAGAATTTGTCCGGGTCCGAGAAGATCGAGAACAGCGCTTCGCGGTCGGCGGCGATGAAAGCCCCGATCATGTCGCAGGCGAGCAGCAGGGCGAGCAGCCGCGAGCCCAGCCCCAGCATGGTCAGGATGCCTCCCAAGAATTCCAGGCCGACGATGAGGGGCGCGGTTACAGCCGGCAGCGGTATTCCCAGGTTGGTGAAGAAATCGGTGACCTTCGCCAGATTGTGCAGCTTGCCCCAGCCGGTCTGCATCATCTGAAATCCCCAGTAAAGCCGCACCAGCAACAAGAACGGAGATTGCAGACTGGACGCTGCCGCGATCAGCATATTGTAGAGTTTCGTTAGGGCCGGCATAGCCAGCCCATTTCCGCCCATGCGGCGAACCAAGTTTCCACCCGCCGGCGCAGGTCCTCGACGGGAATGGGACTGTCTTCCAGCGCCGCTTCCATGGCTTCGCCGACCGGCAGACCTTTGGCCAGAGCGGCTAGCAGATGGAATTCATCGGCGTCCAGACGGCGGTAGTAGACCATAAAATCCACGCGATGTACGGCCAAAAAGATGTGCTCCGAAGGCATGCTGCGAATGCGCCGCACCAGGCCACCGGCATTGCGCTTGAGCACCGCGTTGCTGGCGGCGCCGTGTTCTTCGGACGCCGCATTCGCCTTCACGCGCAGGTCGTCAACGGGATAGCTCAGCTCGATCAGGCGGATATAGGGCTGCACCGCGATGCGCAGGCCCGGCCCCAGCTCCAACAAATCCTCGGGGCCGAGCACCGTCTCTTCTTTCCCGTCGAATGCCTCGATATGTGCCCACTCCAGGCGAATCATGTCGACCGCCAGAGCCATCCGGTCACCTGCGAAGGTGGGGTTTCGGCGCAGCCATTCCTCCAGGCGCGACCCCAGATTCCGCAACGTCCAGGATGCGGAAGGGCGGTCCGTCAGGTAAGCCTTCGCCAATCGCCCGAAGGCGCGGTGGCCGAGCACGGCGCGTAGGCCGGGAAAATCCTCGTACAGCGAATCGAACAGGCGATACCAATAGCTGCGGCTGTAGATTTCCAGGCGTTCGAGCGACGTCAGCCGGCTGTTGGGCTTGATATAATCCACGGGCGCGTCGGGATCGATGTGGTCGCCCGCGACTAACGGGCGCATCAGGGCAGCCGCCATACTCTTCTGTAGCGCGAACAGGCTCACAGCGCCACCCGCATTTCTACGGGTATGGGCGCGGCGACGTACTTTTCAGCTTTGCGCGCCTCGGCATGCACTTCGTCGAAAGACGGAATGCGGTCGTCCCATTCGAGCAAAGTGGCGGTTGGCCCCACGCGTTGGATGGCACGCTCGTAGAGCTTCCAGACAGGATCGATCACAGAATGGTCGTGCGTATCCAAAATGTACTTACGGAATTTCGAATGGCCCGCAATGTGGATCTGCGCGACGCGCTCTGGGGACACGCTGTTCAGATAGTCGTAGGGATCGAAGCTGTGGTTGCGGGACGAGACGTAGATGTTGTTCACGTCCAACAGAATGCCGCAGTCCGCCCGCTCCACTACTTCGTTGAGGAATTCCCATTCGGTCATTTCCGATTCGTGGAACTCGGCATAACTGCTGACGTTCTCGACCGCGATCGGCGCTTCCAGATAGGATTGCGCCTCGCGGACCTTGCGCGCCGTGAGTTTGGCGGCTTCGAACGTATATGGCATCGGGAGCAGGTCATGCGTGTACCGGCCGTCCACGCTTCCCCAGCACAGATGGTCGGTGACCCAGGGCGTTTTGGTGCGTTTGACCAATGCCTTCAAACGCCGCAAATGATCGCGATTGAGCGGTTCGGCCGAGCCGAAATACATCGACACGCCATGCTGCACGACACGGTATTGTTCCAGTATTTGGTCGAGGATTGCCAGCGGACGGCCGCCATCCACCATGTAGTTCTCCGAAATGATCTCGAACCAGCTCACCACCGGCTTATGCTCCAGGATGTGCTGGTAGTGCGGGATGCGGAGACCTACACCGATACCGTAATCGGTGAATCCGTTGAATCGATTGGCAGGCACTTGTTTGGGAAAGATTGTGGCGCACGCACTCGGGTGTGCGCCACGAAAAACTAGGTGGTTTTCTTCTTGTTGGAGCCGTCGGTGGCGCAGCCGCCCTTGCCCTTGCAGGAATTCTTGCCCTTGCAGCCGTTGTCGCCGGTCTTGCAGCCGCCCTTGCCCTTGCAAGAATTCTGCCCCTTGCAGGCATGCTTCTCCTTGGTCGCCTGCCAGATGGAGCCGGAGGACTGTCCAGCAAGCGCGCTGCTGGAAGAAATCCCCTGGCTCGAGCTGGACGAGACGGTGCTTGCGTTTAGGCGTGTCATCGTGCCACCCAGCAGGCCCGTGAACGCCGCAGTCAGTACTAAAGAACTCTTGGAAACTTTCATGATCTTGTATACCCCTTCCTGTATCGGTTATTCCCGAATCCCTCGAAGTTTTCGGATACCCGCGACAAGGCGGCAATCCACCCGCCGCAGGTTCCTTTAGAGTATACGATAGCCGGTCGCCGGGCGGATTCCCGGCCTGGCGCTCATTTGTAAACAAAAGCTGCCCCCAAGCGTCAATCTGGGAGTGACGCGAATGAATCGAAGATCGATGCTACGTTTTTGGCTCGGCCTAGCGGCGGGTCCGGCGCTGGCACAAACCAAGCTGGCTGATACTTCCGCCAAATTGAAAGAGGGTGGGGCGGAAATCGAAGTCTCGTTCGAATCGGAGCATTTCGATTTGACGCAGGCGGCTCTGCTGGCCTGGGTGAGCCAGGCGGCGCGGGCAGTGAGTGCTTATTACGGACGCTTTCCGGTGCCGCGCGCCCGGGTTCGGATCTTCGCGGGAGGGGGCCAGGGCGTCTCACACGGCACCAGCTATGGCGACGATGGTGCTTGGTGCCGCATCACCGTGGGTCGCGGCACGACTGCCGCGGATCTGAACGACGACTGGATGCTGACCCACGAGATGGTTCATTTCGCATTTCCATCGGTTGAGCGCCGTCATCACTGGATCGAAGAGGGCAGCGCCACCTACGTGGAACCCATCGCGCGCGTTCACATCGGGAACCTGACAGCCGCGCAGGTCTGGAGCGACATGTTGCGGGACATGCATCAGGGCCTGCCCAAGGAAGGCGACCAGGGTCTGGACAATAC
>JBEKTJ010000064.1:0-47289 GCA_049516155.1 Bryobacteraceae bacterium | reverse complement strand
CCCGGACGGAGCCCGACCCAAGACTGCAAGCGGTTCACGTGGAATAAGCAGTGCGTACCCGACGTCTCCGCGTTCGGTGTCCAGCCCGATGTTTGCGTCCGGGGGAAGATCCCTTTTCCTCCCGCCGCCGGGACATACAAGCCCTTTGTCCCATCCGGAGACGATCCCGAGCTGCGCCCGCTTTGGTCGAATCTGGTCAACGATAGCGTCAAGTTGAAAAGGTGGACGGACGCCTTGACGGCCGGCTACCAGGAGCTACTGAACCGCTCGACCCGCGACCCAAACGACCCAACTGGCCTCCTCTACCAAACGTGGCTCCACGCCCATTACTGCGGCCGCAGTGCTACCAACTATCATTTGACCTGGGATTTTTTGCCCTGGCACCGCGCCTTCTATACTTCCATGAACGCATTCTCGCCGACGCAGTGAAGTGGCCCGGTTTTCGGCTACCGGTGTGGGACTGGGATACAGCCCCTCAGGTCCCTTGCTTCTATTACGACCTCGGGCTGCCCAGCTTCTTGACGGGGAACTACTGGCGCGCCCCTTTCGACCCCGTGCTCGCGATGCAACTGATTAACTCCTGTGTGATGCAAGCGTGGCTGCTCAGCACTAGCTTCGAGGATTTCTGCGGCACCGAAACGGCCCCGGAGGACCAGTCCCTTGCCACTCGCGCGGCCCAGGGGCCTCACTCCAACGTACACATGAGCCTGGTCGGTGGCGCCATGGGGAACCTCATGGTCGCGGCAGCCGATCCGGTGTTTTATGCTCACCACGCCAACGTGGATCGCTATTGGAGCTATTGGCTGAGGAAGTATTGCGATTTGAAAAAACCGGCTCGCTGGCTCACCAAGCCGTGGTATTTCTTCCACGACGAGCACAGGCAACTGGTGGGTGTGCAGCCTTACCAGATTGTTGACGAGCAAGTGCTTGGGTACAAATACAACGAGGACAGTTCCAACTGGTACGCCAACTTCGAGAGCATTCCGATGGAGCCGTCCCTCCTGTCGAACCCTCGCGATCTGCTGAAAAAGTTTACAAGACTGACGGCCGCGGCACTCTCGGTGAGGGAGAGGGAGAAGGTTACCCCGCTTGAGGCGCTTACCTCGCTCGATGCCGTCGAGACGGCTGCCACCGAGACGCCGGTTCTGCTAGACAATGCTCTGAAGGAATTGGCGGACAAGTTTGGGGACTCCCTGATGCTTCCGGTGCGCCTGCGGTTTACGCCCCCAGCCGGCGCGATCAAGCCCGGCAAATACTACCTGGTGCAGGCCAAGAGGGGGGTCTCACCATACAACATCGGCGGCTTCGGTGTCTTCTCGCATGGAGAGCACGCGTCGCAGACGGTCCCGGAAGTTGCAGTTGCGGGCTGCCTCGCACCCGATATCGTCAGGTTGTTTAAGAATCAGGATCCAAAAGTCCCGCTGACCTTTGTGTGCGGAGAGCCCGAAACGGATAGTCACGCCGGTCTGGGAATAAAACACGAAATTCCACTAGCGACGGTGTCTATCGAGGTTTTGTCGCCGCGCGGCGCAGACGAGGCTAAGTAGCTCAATCTCATGTCGCGCGGTCGATACTAGCGGGCAAAGGCCCCTCCCGTCCCCTCAATGGCCTCCTGCAGCCGCACGCGTGCCTGCTCCCAATCCCGCTTAGCCGTGCGCTCCGACACGCCCATCACCGCAGCCGATTCCTCCATCGTGAACCCGCCGTAATATCGCAGCACCACAAGCTGCGCCTGCCGCGGAGATTGGCGCTTCAGCGTCCCCAGCGCCAGATCCACGGCCAGTATCTCATCGGCGTCCGCGTCGGTGCGCACCAACTGATCGCTTTCCTCCACCCGCACCAAATCGCCGCCGCGCTTGGAACTTAGCCGCGCCCGCGCGCGGTCCACCAGAATGTCGCGCATCACCTTCGCCACCAGCCTCACAAAATGTTTGCGATCCGTCACCTCCAGCCGCTCGGACTGCTCCAGCTTCAGGTAGGCCTCATGCACCAGCGCGGTCGGCCCCATGCTCTGGCCTCGCGGCTCGCTGCGCAAAACTTGCAGAGCCTTGGCGTGCAGCCGATTGTACAGCGCCTCGAACAGCGCGTTCTCCGCGGCTTTGTTGCCGCGCTGCCATTCGGAGATCAGACGCGTGATGTCGCCGCTGGGGTCCACTGAGTTGGATTATAACTCGCGCCCAAAGGCTGCCCATAACTCGGTGAGATCCACCTTCACATCGGGCAGGCGAGCCGGAGTTACCAGACCGCCTTCCGTGGCCAGCGACTGCCGCAGCGTTCCGGACTCGTTGCGGTAAGAAGTGAACCGAGGCGGCCCGGGATCGAGGAGCCACACTTCCGGCGCCCCGATGTGCGCGTAGTCTGCGAGTAGTGCCTGAACGGAGCCTTTGCGATTGGATGGCGAAAGGCATTCGACGATCAGCTCAGGGACGGTCCAAATGTATGGGTCGTTCGCGGCCGTCTCCACGCAATCCCGACGGAGCGCTTCGATACGAAACACCATCAAGTCCGGAATCCGGTAAGTCAGTGGAATGCGCTCCACTCCCAGTCCGGGTTGCTGGCTGAAAACCTCGTACTCGCTGTCATCAAGTTGTCGATCCAGAACCCTCGACAGCTTCCTGATCAAATAAACATGCTTCTTGATCGGTGGCGGCATGATCCTACTGTCACCATGTACGATTTCCTCGAATCTATTCTCGGGCATCGTGAGCGAATCTTCGTAGTTGATCAGCCTGGTTGATGTGCTCATGGCAACCTCATGCTACACCGTCGAACGCCGCCCATAACGCGGCGAGATCCACGGCGACATTAGGCAGGAAAAGCGGAGTTACGCTACCGCTTTCCGTTTCCAACCACTGCCGCAACATTCCGGATTCGTAACGATAAGAAGTGAACCGAGGCGGCTCGGGATCGAGTAGCCACACTTCCGGTACCCCGATGTGCGCGTAGTCCGCAAGGAGCCCCTGAACGGAGCCTTTGCGATTGGATGGCGAAAGGCATTCGACGATCAGCTCGGGGACGGCCCGGATGTAGGGGTCGTTGCCGGCCGTCTCTCGATCCCGCCGGTAGGCCTCTGCCCGAAAAACCATTAAGTCCGGGATGCGGTAAGTCAGCGGAATACGCTCGACACACAGCCCGGCTCCCGAGGAAGTGACTCGGTATCCGCGCCTGTCGATCTGGCCCAACAATATACTTAACAGTTCGTCGATCAAATCAACATGCTTGCGGTTTGGCGGCGGCATGATCCTACTCTCACCATGTACGATTTCCTCGAATCTATTCTCGGGCATCGTGAGCGAATCTTCGTAGTTGATCAGCCTGGTTGATGTGCTCATGGCAACCTCATGCTACACCGTCGAACGCCGCCCATAACACGGCGAGGTCCACGGCCACGTTGGGTAAGAGAAGCGGAACTACGCGGCCCCTTTCGATCGCCAGCCACTGTTGCAGCGCGCCGGAATCGTAGCGGTAAGAGGTAAATTGAGGCGGCTTGGGATCGAGAAGCCAGACTTCCGGCACAGCAATGCGTCCGTAGTCCGCAAGGAGTTCCAAAATAGAGCCTTGGCGATTGGATGGCGAAAGGCATTCGACCAGCAAGTCCGGAACCGCCCAGATATATGGGTCGCTCCCGGCCTTTTGCGTCCGGTCCCGGCGGCGCGCTTCGGCCCGAAAGACCATTAAGTCCGGGATGCGATAGGTCAACGGAACTCGCTCGATGCCCAGTCCGGCTCCCGCGGACGTGACACGGTGTTCACGCCTGTCGAGTCGGGTCCTCAGTATGTCCGACAACTCGTCGATCAGGTCGGCATGTTTCTCGCTTGGGGGCGGCATGACCCTACTCTCACCATGTACGATTTCCTCGAACCTATTCTCGGGCATCGTGAGCGAATCTTCGTAGTTGATCAGCCTGGTTGACGTACTCATGGTTACCTCACGCGCGCGCCGGATCCGCCTTCTCCGTGTTCACACCAAGCTCGCCGAATGCCGCAGTGGCTCGCTCCACGGGGAACTGGCCGTCGCGCGCGAGACGCGATAACGCGGCGGCGGCGATGGACTCCGCGTTAATTTCGAAATGCCGGCGCAGATACTCGCGGTTGTCGCTGCGGCCGAAACCATCGGTGCCCAGCGTCTCCATGCGGCCCGGAAGCCATGGCGCGATCTGGTCGGCCACCACTTTCATGTAGTCGGTCGCCGCCACGATCGGACCCTCGGCTCCCGCCAGCGCCTGCTGAACGTAAGGCTGCTGCGCGGGCTCGCCGGGATGCAGGCGGTTCCAGCGCTCGGCGCGCAGCGCGTCGCGCCGCAGTTCGTTATAGCTGGTCACGCTCCACACATCCGCCGGCACGGCATATTTCTCCTCCAGAATACTTTGCGCGCGCAGCGCTTCATTCAGAATCGGACCGCTGCCGAAAAGCTGCACCTTCGCCGCACCGGCATTCCCCCCGGGCGCAGCCTTATACCGGTAGATGCCTCTCAAAATGCCCTCTGCCACGCCTTCCGGCATGGGCGGCATGGGGTAGTTCTCGTTATACAGCGTCAGGTAATAGAACAAATCTTCCTGTTCCTGATACATGCGGCGGATGCCATCCTGCACAATCACAGCGATCTCATAGGCATAAGCGGGATCGTAGGTTGCGCAAGTGGGCACGGTGCTGGCGAGCACGATGCTGTGGCCATCCTGGTGCTGCAACCCTTCGCCGGAGAGCGTGGTGCGTCCGGCGGTGCCGCCCATCAGGAAGCCCTTACCGCGCGCGTCGGCGAAGGCCCAGATCAGATCGCCCACGCGTTGGAAGCCGAACATGGAGTAATACACGAAGAACGGAATCATCTCCGTCAAGTAGTTCGTGTAAGCCGCACCGGCCGCCGTGAATGACGCCATCGATCCGGCTTCGGTGATGCCTTCTTCCAAGATCTGGCCGTCCTTGGACTCCTTGTAATAAAGGAACATTTCCGCATCGTGCGGCTTGTAAAGTTGCCCCTTGCTGGCGTAAATGCCGAACTGCCGGAACAGCGATTCCATGCCGAAGGTGCGCGCTTCATCCGGAATGATGGGGACCACGCGCTTGCCCAGCGCCTGCTCTTTCAGCAGCAGCGTCAACACCCGGACAAAGGCCATGGTGGTGGATACTTCGCGGCCTTGTGAACCTGCCAGCGACTCGGCGAGATACTCCAGCGGCGGCGCTTCCACCTTGCTGGCGGGCGTCGTGCGCGTGGGCATGTAGCCGCCCATGATGCGGCGGCGCTCATGCAGATACGCCATCTCGGGACTATCGTCCGGCGGACGGTAGAACGACGCATTGCGCGCCGCTTCATCCGGGATCGGAATCTCGAAGCGCGAGCGGAAATGCGCGATCTCCTGCTCGTTCAATTTCTTCTGCTGATGGGTGATGTTGCGGCCTTCGCCCGCTTCGCCCAAGCCGTATCCCTTGATGGTATGCGCCAGGATCAAGGTGGGCGAGCCGACGTTCTCCACGGCCGCCTTATAGGCGTTGTACACCTTCTTGGGGTCGTGGCCGCCGCGCTTCAGCCGCATGAGCTGCTCATCGCTCAGGTGCGCCACCAGATCCAGCAACTCGGGATACTTGCCGAAGAAGTTCTTGCGGAAATACGCGCCGTCTTTGGTCACGTAGGTCTGCCATTCGCCATCCACCACTTCGACCATGCGCTTCTGCAGCAGCCCGTTGGTGTCCCGCGCCAGCAGCGGATCCCAATCTTCGCCCCAGAGCACTTTGATGACGTTCCAACCCGCGCCGCGGAAGGCGGCTTCCAGTTCCTGGATCACTTTGCCGTTGCCGCGCACGGGACCGTCTAGGCGCTGCAGATTGCAATTGATCACGAAGATCAGATTGTCCAGTTTCTCGCGCGACCCGAGTGTGAGAGAACCCATGGATTCTGGCTCGTCCATTTCGCCATCGCCGAGGAACGCCCAGATTTTGCGCGGCGTCACCGGGATCAGGCCGCGATTTTCGAGATACCGCATGAAGCGTGCCTGGTAGATGGAATTGATGGGACCCAGGCCCATGGAGACGGTGGGAAAGCGCCAGAAATCGGGCATCAGCCAGGGATGCGGGTAGGATGACAGGCCGGGCGTATCGCGCAGTTCATGCCGGAAGTTGCGCAAGTGCTCCTCGGTGAGGCGGCCTTCCAGGAAGGCGCGCGCGTAAATGCCGGGCGAGGCGTGGCCCTGGAAGTAGATCAGGTCGCCGGGCTGGTCGCCATAATGCGCATGGAAGAAATGATTGAATCCCACTTCGAGCAGCGTGGCCAGGGATGCATAAGTGGATATATGGCCGCCGATGCCGGGGTCGTACTTGTTCTGGCGAACCACCATGGCCATGGCATTCCACCGGGTGAGGCTCTTGATGCGGCGCTCCATGGCGCGGTCGCCGGGATACGGTACTTCTTCGTTGACCCGGATGGTGTTCACGTATGGCGTATTGAGCTGGATGGGGAGGTCCGCGCCCGCGCCGCGCGCCTGCTCGTTGAGGCGCTCCAGCAGGAACGCCGCGCGATCCGGTCCCTCTTCGTCCAATATCTGTTCAAGCGCTTCGATCCATTCGGATGTTTCGCGCGGGTTCAGGTCGACAACACGTTCGGTGAGTTTCTGGTGCATGGGGTTACTCTTATTATAATGAACGCGTGCCCCCTGGGGCTCACCGCCGGACAGGCCTATTTTGCAGCGTCACGGTTGGCGATTCTTGGAAAGGCTGGCTCGGTGGCGGATCGACGGCGGCCCCGGAAATGCGCAACCTATCGGTTGCCTTTTGTCCCGCGCCCTGTTAATATGCAACCAGGAGGTTGCATGAGTACGGATCGCATCGAGAAAAAAATCCTTTTGCGCGCGCCGCTGCAGCGAATCTGGCGCGCTCTCTCGGACTCCACGGAGTTCGGCGCTTGGTTCGGCATGAAGCTTGACGGCCCATTCGCTCCGGGCGCGCGCATCCGCGGGGCGATTGCGCCGACGGCGGTCGATGCCGAGGTTGCCAAGGCCCAAAAGCAGTACGAAGGCATGCCGTTCGAGTTCACGATTGAGCGTATGGAACCGGAGCGGCTATTCTCTCTTCGGTGGCATCCCTTTGCCGTCGAGCGGGGCGTCGACTACTCCGCCGAGCCGGCCACGCTGGTGGTCTTCGAACTGGAGGAGGTGGCGGACGGCGTCGTGCTGACCGTAACCGAGTCCGGCTTCGATCGAATCCCTCTCGCGCGCCGGGCGAAAGCGTTTACGGCGAACGAGGGCGGCTGGGCTGTGGCCATCAAACTGATTGAACAGTACGTACGCAATATGCCGTAGCTCGAATCTCATGCAGAATCCGAAAGGTTCCGCGCACCTTTTCGCCGCCCTGGGAGATGAAACCCGGTTACGCCTGATCGCCCAGCTTTGTGGCGGCGGACCCATGTCTATTTCCAGGCTTACCGAGGGATCGAAGGTCACTCGGCAGGCGATCGCCAAGCACCTGAGGGTGATGGAGGGAACGGGTCTGGTGCGCAGCAAGCGGCACGGGCGGGAGAGCCTTTGGCAATTGGATCGACGGCGGCTTGAAGACGCCCGCTGCTACCTCGACGCGATCTCGAAGCAATGGGACGATGCGCTTCTCAGGCTGCTAAAGTTCGTCGAGGACTAACGGGATTGAGGGTGAGAAATCTAAACCGCAACTTCAGGAAACTCAAATCGCTAGATATCTCGTGCCACACGGAAACCAATGTGACGCGTGGAAGTGTCCGGCGGGAACCCGGCACGGGCTGCGTTGCGATCGCGGCCGCAGTAGTCGCTGCGCCATTTCCATGTGTTGCCTACGGCGTTGAACAGGCCGAAGCCTCCAGTTTTCCAGGGTGCTAAAGGTGCAAGTCTGCCGCGAGTACAGCCCAGTAAGCAGTGTCCCCGGGAGGGGGTGCAAGCCGTGCCTGCTACGAAGTAGCTCGGAAAAACGCAAGACGTTTTTCGCAGTCCGGATATGTTCGGCATGAGGTTGTCAATGCTGCCCGCCCGGCGTGAGCCAGCGCGCCGGAAGCGCCCCCATTTGATCCACCCGAATCAGCGAATAGCCCTTGCTCACATAGGTCGGGTACCTGTTTCGGGTAAGTCCTGTTGTGAGGGCACCGGCGGCGGCACTATCCGAGCCGGTGGTGCGCTTGCACCGGCGCGTTCAGCGCGCCCCCCTCGACTCCAGGAACACTCCGGTTGCAGGCGTGGCTCCGAGGGCGCCAAAGAACTTTCGCCGATCCCTGCCCGACGTGCGTTATCGTCCTGATTATCTTCTATTCTTTTCCTTAGAGGTGCTGATGGAGTTCTGGCACGGTTTGGCGGCACCGTCAGGAACTTTCTTGTATGTGCTTCTTTGTCTTAGCTACACGGAGGCGCAATAGCGAAGCTGGATAATCGGCGCGGCGCTCACTTACTCGCTGGGTCGTCCCCTTGGTAACATGAATAAATGTACGATTTGGCCTGGTTTCGAGCGAATTTCGACCGCATAGCCGAGCGGCTGCAAACCCGGAGCAATCCGCCGGACCTGGATGGCTACCGGGAACTAGACAAGCGGCGGCGCGCCGCGATTGCGGAGTTGGAGCAACTGAGAGCCCGCTACAACACGGAAACCGTCGAAATAGGCAAGCTGCGCCGGGAAGGGGTCGATACCGGCGAGAGACAACTGCAGATGCGCGCCGTCAGCGAGCGGATCGCGATGCTGGAGGCGGAGGAGAAGGCGGCAGTAGAGTCCTTTCGAAGGATGCTCGAAGGGATTCCGAACGTGCCGCACGAATCCGTGCCTGCGGGGACCGGCGAGGACGACAACGTGGAGATCCGGCGCGTGGGCGAGCCGCGGCATTTTGACTTCGAGCCCAAACCGCATTGGGACTTGGGCCCGGAATTGGGCATTTTGGACCTGGAGCGCGCGGCGAAAGTGACCGGCGCGCGGTTCGCGGTGTATTGGGGCCTGGGTGCCAAACTGGAGCGCGCGCTGATCAATTTCATGCTCGACGTACACACGCGCGAGCATGGCTACACCGAAGTGCTGCCTCCGTTCATGGTGAATTCGGGGAGTCTCTTCGGCACCGGCCAGTTGCCCAAATTCGCGCAGGATCTGTTCAAGCTTGAGAACACGGACTATTGGCTGATTCCGACGGCGGAGGTTCCCGTAACCAATCTGTATAGGAACGAGACTCTGGAGGGCGATCGGTTGCCCGTGAAGCTGTGCGCTTATACGCCATGTTTCCGTAGTGAGGCGGGGTCTTACGGGCGGGACGTGCGCGGCATCATCCGGCAGCACCAGTTTCAGAAGGTGGAGTTAGTCAAGTTCGCGCATCCGGACCACAGCTACGACGAACTGGAGAAACTGACGGCGGATGCCGAAGACATCTTACACCGCCTCGGGCTGCCCTTCCGGACGGTAGTGCTTTGCACCGGCGATACCAGCTTTTCGGCGGCCAAGACTTATGATATCGAAGTTTGGTTGCCGGGGCAGAACGGGTACAAGGAGATATCGTCCTGCTCAAATTACGAGGCGTTTCAGGCTCGGCGGGCGTCCATTCGGTTCAAATCCGCCAAGGGCAAGAGTGAATTCGCGCATACGCTGAACGGCAGCGGTCTGGCGGTGGGACGCACGTGGGTGGCGATCTTGGAGAACTACCAGCAGTCCGACGGCAGCGTGGTGGTGCCGGAAGTGCTGCGTCCGTATGTGGGTACGGATGTGATCCGGGGTCGTTAGGCGAGCCTGGAAGAGCAGGGAGCGGCAGTTGCACTCCCCGCTCTCATTCTTTCGGTGGAGTACTAATAGACCACGATGGAGCCGATGCTCTGCGACAGAGGCGGCTACCGTAATCCGAGACTTTCTGGCCGTAGTTCTGGTTGCGATCGAACAGAATGTAGTGGATTCCCGGATTGGGCGGCGCCTTTAGCGTCACCGTCTTGGCGCCGGTCTTGAAGTCTGCATCGAAGCACGGTTGGGGATCCCACATCCAACCCATGTTGAACCGCGAGCGGGCAGTCGCTGCTGTCGCACGACGTCGTATAGTCGAATGCAACGGTGAAGGTCGCACTGGGGCTGACGTGGGCCTGGTTGCCGCCGCCGTTGATCGGTACGGAGGACCATTGTGATTGCTGCAGTCTCAGCGATCACGGTAACGATCCGCATTCAATGCGGCGCTGTCGCCGTAGGCAGCAGCAAAGCCACAGCCAGGAAACCGCGCATGGCCCTGCTTAACCCCACAACCTTTCGGATCTTGGCGCTATTCTAAGAATTGTCCCCCACACGCCGCTACGAAGACAAAGTCCTGCTACTGCTAACGCTGATCATCGGCGCGGTGGTGGGCTTGGTAGTGGTCGCCTTCATACTGGTGACCGAGAATCTGGGAGCCCGGCTTTATCCGGGCACCGTGGCCGCCTGGCAAAGGCTGGTGATCCCGGTGGGCGGCGCGCTGGTCACCGGCATCCTGCTGGCCCGCTATTTTCCAAACGCGCGCGGCAGCGGCATTCCGCAAACCAAGACGGCGCTGTTCGTGCGCGACGGCTTCATCTCCATCCGCACGGTGCTCGGCAAATTCGGCATGTCGGCCATATCGCTGGCCAGCGGCATCGCGCTGGGCCGCGAGGGTCCGTCGGTGCAAGTTTCCGCCGGCATCGCGTCGGTATTGGGCCGGCGGCTGGGGTTGAGCACCAGCAGCGTGAAGGCGCTATTGCCGGTGGGCGCATCGGCTGCACTCGCTGCCGCATTCAATACTCCCATCGCGGCAGTGCTTTTCACGCTGGAAGAGGTCATGGGCGATATGCACGCTCCTGTGCTCGGATCCATTGTGCTGGCTTCCGCCACTTCCTGGATCGTGCTGCACCTGCTGCTGGGCGACGAGCCGTTGTTCCACGTACCGGCCTATCAATTGGTCCATCCGTTGGAGTTTCTGGTTTATGCCGTGCTTGGCGTGGTGGGCGGTCTGGTCTCGGTCGCATTCGTCAAGCTGCTGCTGTGGCAGCGCAAGTACTTTCTGCGGCTGCCCAAGTTCACGTTGTGGTGGCAGCCGGCGGTGGGAGGGCTGACGGTCGGCATCCTGGGCTGGTTCTTTCCGGATGTGCTGGGTGTAGGTTACAACTTCGTGGGTCAAGCCTTGAACGGCGAGATGGCCGTCCGCATTATGGCATTGCTGGTTCTTTTAAAGGTAGTGGCCACATCCACCTGCTACGCGTCCGGCAACGCCGGCGGCATATTCGGTCCTAGCCTGTTCATCGGCGCGATGTTGGGCGGCGCAGTTGGGGGCCTGGCGCACCTGTTGCTGCCGGACTACACGGGCAGCGTAGGAGCCTATGCCCTAGTCGGAATGGGGACAGCCTTCGCCGGCATTGTGCGCGTGCCGATGACGTCGGTCATCATGATTTTCGAGACCACGCGCGACTACTCCATCATCGTGCCCCTGATGATTTCGAATCTGATCAGCTATTTCATTTCCAGCCGCCTGCAGGAAGAGTCGATTTACGAAGCGCTGCTGCATCAGGATGGCATCCATTTGCCTTCCGGCGCCAACGCCCGCGAGGCGTTGCTCATGGTGGGGCAGGCGTTCAGCCAAACCCCGGAGTCGCTGCCTGCGACCTTGCGCGTCGATGAAGCCGCGGCCGTCGTGCACCGTGAGACCGGCTCTTGGCCGGTTGTGGATCAGGCGGGCCTACGCGGCATGTTGCGGATTGAGCAACTGGACCGGGCGTTAGAGGAAAGCCAGGGCGAGCGCACGCTAGCTCAGCTCGTGCCCGCACCCCATCCGGACAGACTTGGCGCCCACGAGTTCCCGCATCTGCACGCAGACCATTCGCTGGATTTCGCGATGCGGCGTCTGGCGGAGACAGGTCTTAAGGTCCTGCCAGTGGTCAGCCGCACGAATATCCGGGAGCTGAAAGGCACGATTTCCATGCAGGACATCCTGGCGGCATATGCCATGGGCAAGGTGGAGCAGGAAGCCCAGCCTACGCTGCCGAAGGGCAGGCCGGTGGCGCTCCTGGCCGGGGTGCTGGCCGTCTTGATCGGTCTCGCGCTGGTGGGCGGCCTTCTGAGCTACTACTACCGCACCGAACGCGCCGGCAGAGCCCAACACGATTACGAGTTGGGCAATCAATTCCTGCAGAAGGACCTTTTCGACGAGGCCATCGAGCAGTACCGCGATGCGCTGTCCATATCGCACAGCAGCCAGTACAGGCTGGCGCTGGCGCAAGCCCTGGTGAAGGCGGGTCACGCCGGCGAGGCCACCATATATCTCAAGGATCTATTGCGTAGCGACGCCACCAATGGCGCCGCGAATCTGTGGATGGCGCGCGTGGACGCGCAACAGGGAAACATCGATGAAGCGTTGGCCTATTATCACCACGCCATTTACGGCTCCTGGCCAGCCAACGCCGCCGCGCGGCGGATTCAAGCGCGCATCGAACTGATTCAGACGCTCGGCAAGGCTGGCCGGCGGCAACAGGCACAGGCGGAACTGCTCTCCATGCCGGCACTGCTGCCCGGCGATCTTTCGGTCAAGCGGCAAGTGGCTCCGCTGGCGTTGGAATACGGGCTGGCCCAGGAAGCGGCCAAACTGTTCCGGGATCTGACCGGGCACGATGCGCAGGATGCGGAAGCTTGGGCGGGCCTCGGCGAAGCTGAATACGCGCTAGCCGATTATACGGCGGCGCGGGACGCATTGACGGTCGCGTTGCGGTTGAACCCTAACGATACGGCCGTCCAAAAGCGGCTGGGCGCGGCTACGCAGATCTTGGCCCTCGACCCGGCGCAACGCGGGCTGCGTGCGGCCGATCGATTCCAGCGCAGCCAGTCGGTATTGGCCGACGTTCTGGATGTCCTGGATAACTGCCCCCCGGCGGCACTCCCGGCCGCTCTGAAGGAACAAATGGAGAGTGCCCGAAGGTCGTTGGTCACAGGCCGGCGACCGACCTCGTACAGCGATGCGGCGGAGAATAATACGTCGCTGGCGGAGCAGCTCTGGGCGGCGGAGGGCAAGGTTTGCGGCTCGATGCCGCCCCCGGATGCACCCTTGAGCAGAATTATGGCCCGGCTTATGGCGCGGTAGCTGAGTGTTAATCCCGCCAGGCGGTCTGACAGCAGTTTCACGTCGCCGGCCTCATGGCTGAAAGCCGGCTGAGCAGGCGTCGTGGGGCGCCGCACCACTGGTCCGTTTCTCGCCCTAAATGATTTTCTTGGGACTCGGGGAGGATGTGGTAAAATTCAAAGGGCAGCTCTCCGTTTCGGTTTCCAAAACCTGTAACTAAGCGGCTGGCCGTTGCGTCGAAGGCTGTGAGCGGCGCTCTGACGCCATCGGAGGCGCCTGGGGACAAGATGTCTGAGAACATGGGGAGCACCCCGTTACCGGAAGACCGTAACGCACCGCAGTTCGACCCAAGCGAACATCTGGACAGGTTGCTGGCGCCGCAAGTTGAGACGCCCTGGTTCAAATCGCTGTACGAAAGCGTTCGGGAACTCATTCATCCAACTCCGCTCCCACCCCTGCAAATTACTTCCAAGCCGCTAGCGGTTAAGGACATCTGGGGCCTCTACGGACGCAAGAAGCAATCCGGCGCCTACTCGTTGGCGATCCATGTAGGCATCATTGTGCTCCTCCTGACCGTGTTGTCGAACAAAGCTGTGCAGAAAGCTGCCAAGGACGTCACCACGCTCATCGCTCCTGTGGATCTGGCGGAGTATCAGCCCAAAGCCGGGCCGCAGAAGCCATCGGGTGGCGGCGGTGGTGGTGGTGATCGTTCCCCGCTGCCAGCCGCTAAGGGCAGGTTGCCGAAGATTGCGCCGCGACAGTTCACGCCTCCTGTGCAAGTTTTCAATAATCTCAATCCCAAGCTGCCGATGGAACCTACGATCATTGTGCCGCCGGATGTCAACTTGCCAAACAATAATTTGCCCCAATATGGCGATCCGCTCGCCAAGATCGGTCCACCGTCGAATGGGCCGGGCTCCGGTGGGGGCATCGGGTCTGGTTCCGGTGGCGGCATTGGCTCCGGCAAGGGCGCCGGGTTAGGTCCCGGCGAGGGCGGCGGTTTTGGCGGCGGGGTTTTCCGCGTGGGCGGTGGTGTCACGGCGCCGGTTCCGCTCTACAGACCCGAACCGGAGTACTCTGAGGAAGCGCGTAAGGCTAAGTATCAGGGAACGGTGGTGTTGTACGTGGAAGTAGACGCCAACGGCAAACCCAAAAACCTAAAAGTGATGCGCAGCCTGGGGCTTGGCTTGGATGAGAAAGCCATTGAGGCCGTGGAAAAATGGAAGTTCCGCCCCGGCTACAAAGATGGCAAGCCCGTTACAGTGGCAGCCACCGTCGAAGTGAATTTCCGTCTCCTTTAGGCTTGGCCGATTACTGCTTGGTGCCGGTCCAGGTTCCTTCACCCAGATCGCCAATTTCGACCTTCCCTTTCATCTTCTTGTCGCTGTCGATGGTTCCGGTATAGTGGGCCACCCCGCTCTGCCCGGAGTATGAGAAGTCGAATTTGAAATCGATCTGGTCCCCCTTTACCGTACCGGTCAGATCGGCTTTGCCCAACAGTCCGGTATACGTCCCGGTGAGTTTCTCGCCATCCTGCTTGAATATGAACGATGGACTACCGCTGCCAGCGGCAGTGTCCACGCTAAATTCCCAGTTGCCTGAAATATCGTGGGCCAGCAGCGGCATGCACACGAAGCCGGCCAGGAGGGTAATGAGGAGCAGTCTTGACATGCGGAGAGGATAACACAGGAAGGGGGTGGGCCGACCGAAGGGCGCCACTTGAGGGTCGGCCCACTAAGCGGCTACTGCGAGCCCGCGCTCGACTGCATGCCGATGGCCTCTCCCGATACCACCAGTTCTACGCGTCGATTCTGCTGTCGTCCGGCGGCACTATCGTTAGAAGCCACCGGATCGGATTTACCTAGTCCGACTGAAGAGATATTCGCTACCGGCACACCCTGCTCCGACAGGAAGTCGCGCACGGCGTCGGCGCGCTCCTGCGAAAGCTTCAGGTTGTAGTCGTCGCTGCCGACGCTGTCGGTGTGGCCTTCGAGTTGGAGTTTCAGGCCGGGATAGGCCAACAGAATACCCGACACCTTGGCCATCTTTTCTCTCGCGCCCGGCTTCAACGTGAACTTATTGAAATCGAATAGCACATCGTTAATATTGACGATCAGCCCGCGGGCCGTCTCGCGCGTTTCCAGCACGGCGTTCAATTGCTGCCTCAAGCGTTCCCGCAGTTGGGTTCGTTCGGTCTCCGCCTCCTGGCGCTGGGCATCCGCCTGCGCGGCAGCCTGCCGGGCGCGTTCTGTCTCCGCCTCGGCCTGTTGCTGCTGCTGAATGGCAGCGGCGCGGGCAGCGTCCGCGGCGGCTTTATCCTGGACTGCCTGGGCGGTTGCGGCCTGCGCTTGGGCCTGCGCCTGTTCCGCGGCGGCGCGCTGCGCTTCGGCGGTGGCGCGTTGCGCGTCGGCCGCCTGCGCCGCTGCCTGAGCCTGCTCCGCCGCCGCGCGCTGTTGCGCCAATTGCTCTTCGTGCTTGCGGCGTTCCTCGGCCAGTTGTTCTTCTTCGATCTTCCTGTAAGTAATGATGCGCGCGTCCTCGGCCATTTGCGCCGCTTCGCGAGCGTTGGTTTCCACGGGCTTCCCGCCGTGATTGCCCATCATGTCTTCGGCGTTTTGCAAAGCGATGGTCGCTTTCTGGAAGGTATCGCTCGCATACCTATCGGCGCCTGCCAGCCGGGCAATCTCCACCGCATTCTCCGCCTCTGCCAGTTGCAGCGGTCCCTTGGGTTTGATTTTCACCGGCTGGTAGGCCGTGCGGTTCAATACGTACTGCCCGCGCTTCAGCAATTCGTATTTCGCTTCCACGTGCTCAATGGTGCCGGTGGTATCGTTGCGGACAAAATTCTCCATCACCACCACATCGCTCGGCTGGGTTACGGCGAAGTACGGCTCGGCCGTCACAATCAAGCCAAAGACCTGTAAAGAACTGGTCGCCAGCAAGCTGCTGTGATCGCCGCTCAACGCGAGTTCACCCAGATTCTGGGCGCGTCCTTCGGGCGTAATGGCCCAGAGCACATAAGTAAGGTACTCGGGACCGAACTGGTTGGCGGGCGTCAGACGGTTTACATGCACGTCGATCTTGGTGGATCCCATCTGGCTCTCCACGCGCGCTTCTCCACGCGCCGGCGGCATCAATTCCGTTCCGCGAAAATCGATTTGCGTCGTGCCGCTGCGATGGTGATAGTTGATCGCGCTAATGGTGCGGGAAACCACGGTGACGCGAAAAATAGGCATGGGCTGGCCAGTCTCGACGGGTGTCTGCGCTGGCTGCTGGGTCGGGTTGGGCACCTGCGCACACAGTGTGGCCAGTGCCGCGAAAAACAATGCTGCGGCTTTCATAGGTTTTTGATTCGAACCTCCGGTGGAATCCGAGCAATCGGCGCACCTCTGTGCGGTCGATCACGAGCCGCCCGGGCTATTCGGCGCGCGCTCTGAATCGTGTAGACTGATTCCGTGAATGCAACTTGACCCACGACTCAAGAAAAGGTCTGATCCATTGCCGCTAGACCCGTATCGCTTCGAAATTCAGGCCGAATGCCCGGTCACCCGCGCGAGAGCCGGCTTGCTGCACACGCCCCACGGCATCGTCGAAACCCCTGTATTCATGCCGGTCGGCACGCAGGCTACGGTGAAGGGCCTCGCGCCGCGCGAACTGGCCGGCGAGTTGGACGTCCGCATCCTGCTGGCAAATACCTATCACCTTTATCTGCGGCCGGGTGCGGACCTCATCCGCGCCATGGGCGGGCTGCACCGGTTCATGTCGTGGCCGCGCGCCATCCTGACGGATTCCGGCGGATTCCAGGTATTCAGCCTCAGCGGACTGCGCAAGATCTCGGAGGATGGCGTACTCTTTCAATCCCACCTGAATGGCGATACCCACAAGTTCACGCCCGCATCCACCGTGGAGACGCAACTGGCATTTGGGAGCGATATCCTGATGGCGCTGGACGAATGTCTGGAGTATCCGGTCAGCCACGAATACGCGCGCACGGCCATGCTGCGTACCGTCGCCTGGGCGCGCCTCGCCAACGCTTACTTCGAAAAGCGGCGCGCCGAACTGCCTACCCGGCACGCTCTGTTTCCTATTGTGCAGGGATCCATGTTCGCGGATCTGCGGCGCGAATGCGCCAGCCAACTGGTGGAATTGCAGGCGGACGGTTACGCCATCGGCGGACTGTCGGTGGGCGAGCCGCGCCCCTTGAGCTTGGAAATGGTGGAGATCGCCGAAGCCCTGCTGCCGCGCGCCCGGCCGCGCTACGCCATGGGAGTGGGCATGCCGGACGAGCTGCCCGAACACGTGGCCCGCGGCATCGACATGATGGATTGCGTGCTGCCTTCCCGCAATGCCCGCAACGGCTGCCTGTTCACGTCGCAGGGAGCTGTGCGCATCAAGCAGGCGCGCTACCGCGACGACCCTGGGCCGCTTGACCCACGTTGCCGGTGCTATACTTGTACGAGTTTCTCCCGAGCCTATCTCCGCCATCTTTTTCAGGCTGGAGAGATCCTGTACGCCGCGCTGGCGACGCTTCACAATGTCAAGCGCTACCTTGACATCATGCGTGAGATCAGGCACGCTATACTATCGGGTAGATATCCTGAATATTTGCGAACCGTGCGCTCCGCGCCGGTTGAAAACGAGTAGTTTGCCAACGTGGTCCTAAATCTGATTCTCCAATCGTCGCCCTCAGGCAGTTCCCTGCTGGGCTTCCTCCCCATTCTCCTGATCTTTGGAATCTTCTACTTTCTCCTGTTCCTTCCCATGCAGCGCCAGAAGAAGAACCAGCAGAAGATGTTGAGCTCGTTGCAGAACGGGAACACGGTGCTCACCAGCGGCGGCATCGTCGGGACCATTATTTCCATCGGCGACGACGATACGCTGGTGCTGCGGGTGAAGCCCGACAACATCAAGCTCCAGGTAGCCCGCAGTGCGGTTTCGAACCTGGTGGGCGAAGGCAAGAAATAAACAGTAAGGCAAGAGTTTACATAGCGTTTAACTAAGCAGGGCAAAATCCTCATGAAGAAAAATGTGACGGGCAGGACCGTAGTCATCGTAGTGACGATCCTGGTGTGCGTGTTCGGCATTATCGGCTTTCCTAAATCGGGCGCCGATTTGATGGAGAATCTGAAACACAATATCCGGCTGGGATTGGACCTCAAGGGCGGCAGCCATCTGGTGTTGCAAGTCCACGTGCAGGATGCCATCAAGACGGAGGCCGATGGCGCCATTGAGCGCATGAAGGAAGACATGCGCAAACAGTCCATCGATTACGCCGGCATCGACCGCAACGACCCAGCCACCGTGGAGGACGCCGACAAAATCGAGATCGACGTCAAAGGTGTTCCGCCCACCAAGACCACCCTTTTCCGAAACCTGATAGCGGAACGTTACAGCCAGTGGACCCTAACCCCCCTCAATTCCACCGATTACCGCCTGAATATGCGGCCATCCGAACTGGTCACGCTAAAACGCGACACTGTGGAGCGCTCTCTCCAGACCATCAGCAACCGCATCAATCAGCTTGGCCTGACGGAGCCCACCGTTCAGCAGTATGGCCAGGCGGGCACGGATTACGAGATCCTGGTAGAGCTTCCGGGCGTGGACGACCCGGCGCGGGTCAAGGAAATCATGCAGACCACCGCGCAACTGGAGATCGACGCGGTGAAGGACAGCACGCCGTACCAGAGCCGCGAGGCGGCCCTGGCGGCAAAAGGCGGCATCCTGCCGCTGGGCACGAAGCTGGTGAAGCAGCGGCCCACTCCGGATGGGCGTGAAGGATGGTACCTGCTTTCAAAGTCTCCCGTAATTCGCGGCACCGACCTGCGCAACGCGCGGGCAGGGCAGGATGACATGCGCAAGTGGGACACCCAGTTCACCCTCAGCCCGGATGCCGGCAAACGGTTTGGCAAATTCACCGAGGAAAATATCGGGAACTATCTGGCCGTGGTGATGGATAACCAGATCTACAGCGTGGCGGTCATCAAGGGGCGTATCGAGGACAGCGGCCAGATTGAGAACATCGGCACCGAGCAGGAGGCCTCCGATCTGTCGCTGGTGCTGCGCGCGGGTGCGCTGCCGGCTACGATCCAGATTCAATATGAGAACTCCGTGGGTCCCTCGTTGGGCGCCGACTCCATCCACGCGGGCATCGTCGCGGGCCTGGCCGGACTCGCGGCGGTGATCGTGGTGATGCTGGTCTATTACAAGCGTAGCGGCGTGAACGCGGTGCTGGCCCTGTTCCTGAATACGGTGATCCTGATGGCGGCGCTATCGTATTTCAAGGCCGTTCTCACACTGCCGGGCATTGCCGGCGTAATCCTGACCATCGGTATGGCGGTGGATAGCAACGTTCTGATCTTCGAGCGCATCCGCGAAGAGTTGCGGGCGGGGAAGGCCATCGTGTCGGCCGTGGATGCGGGCTTTTCAAAGGCCTGGTGGACCATCGTCGATACACACGTCACCACGGTGGTTTCGTGCGCCTTTCTGTTTATTTTCGGAGAGGGGCCGGTCCGCGGCTTTGCGGTAACATTGACAATCGGACTGATCGCGAACGTGTTCACGGCAGTTTTTGTTTCGAAGGTGATCTTCGACTATGAGTTGTCCGGACGCCGGCAACTCGCCGAGCTGAGTATTTAGAGTATCTTGGAGGGCGGCCAATCTTGGCCGCAGCCGGCTTTCAGCCGGCTTGGACACGCTGAAAGCGTGTCCGCGGGCAGGATTGCCCGCCCTCCAGGCCTGGTAGTTGGCAGTATGGGAACAATCTTGAAGAATCCGGTGTCCAAGTCATGTAAAGCACCGGTATGGCGTAATTCCGATGCAGATTTTTAAGAACACTAATTTCGACTTCCTGCACTACAAGTGGCCGTTCATCGGCGCATCGCTGGTGCTTTCCGTGGCTGGGATCGGCAGCATGATCCTTCATGGCGGGTTGCGCTATGGTATCGATTTCAAAGAAGGCACGCAGATGACCGTCAAGTGGAACGGCGCGCCTCCCGAGGATAAGATCCGGGCCGCGCTCACCAGCAAGGTCAAGGGCGAGGTCACGGTGCAGCCCCTCACCGACATCGCGTCTAAAGACGAAATCGTGATCGGCACAGAACGTATGGGCGAGCAGCAAATGAACGCCGCTCGCAAATCCATGCAGGACACCCTGGAGGCCAGCTTCGGAGACGCGCAGAGCGGCAAGCTGGATTTCAACAATGCCGGCGCGGGTGAGATCGCGGACCGCATCACCGTGCCACTGCAGCAGGCCGGCGTGCAACTTTCCGACCAGCAACTCCAGACGCTGGCATCCGATTTGCGTATTTTTCGCGACACGCCGCCGCGTTCCGGCCTGATTTCCAATTTCGACGAACTCAAGGTTGTGCCCGGCGTAAACTCTGCTATTATCAATGTTCTCAAACAGCAATGCTCCCTGGCGCCATTCAAGGTTTTGCAGGTGCAAATGGTGGGACCGAAGGTGGGCGCGGAGTTGCGCACGAAAGCGGTTCTGGCCACCCTTTACGCGCTGGGTGGAATGTTGGTATATATAGCGTTTCGCTTCGAATGGATTTACGGCGTGGCGGCGGTGGTGGCCTGCTTCCACGACACGATCATCACGATCGGGCTGTTCTCCCTGTTCAACAAGGAGATCACGCTCACGGTGATCGCGGCTTTGTTGACGCTGGTCGGGTATTCCATGAACGACACGATCGTCATCTTCGACCGCATCCGCGAGAATATAAAGCTATTGCGCCGCGAACCGTTGGAGTCGCTGATCAACAAAAGCGTCAACCAAACGTTGAGCCGGACGGTGATGACTTCCGGCCTGACGTTTCTGACCGTTGTCGCGCTTTTCCTGTTCGGCGGCCCGGTGCTGCATGGCTTTTCCTTTGCATTGGTGGTAGGTATTATTATCGGTACGTACTCTTCCGTATTCGTGGCCAGCCCGATCGTGCTTTTCTGGCACAATTGGGCGGACAGCCGGAAGAGGACGGCGCCGGTTCCGGCGGCGGTCCCGAGATCCGCGCAGCCGGCCAGAAAGAGTTCGGTCAAAGCCGTGAAATAGCGACGTTAGGAGGTTCTTATGTTTGAGCAAACTTTCGTGGACGGGGGCAAGACCCGCAAGTCCTGGACGGTTCTGGTGTCCTTCGTCGGCCAGATATTGGTGATCGTGATCGCGATCCTGATCCCCATGATATACTTCGACGCGCTGCCCAAAAGCCAGTTGAGCAGTTTCCTGGTGGCGCCTCCGCCGCCTCCCCCTCCCCCTCCTCCGCCTGCCGCAACACCGCCGAAAGTCATCAAAGTCATTCCCCGCCAGTTCGATGCCGGCCGCTTGATGGCCCCCAAAGTGGTCCCCAAAGAAGTGGCGATGATTAAAGAGGAAGAGCTGCCTCCGCCGTCGTCGGGCGGCGTGGTTGGCGGCGTACCCGGCGGCGTACCCGGCGGTACGGCGGGCGGTGTCATTGGCGGCATCATCGGAGGTGTTCCAACGGCCGCGCCTCCCCCTCCTCCGCCGCCCGTAAAGGTCGAGAAGCCCGTAACCCCATCGCGCATCCGGGTGGGCGGCAATGTGCAACAGGCCAAGCTCATCCGCCAGCCGAAGCCGATCTATCCGCCGCTGGCGAAGCAGGCCCGTATTTCGGGCGTCGTAAGGTTGAACGCCATCATCGGCAAAGATGGTACTATTCAGAATCTGACCGTTGCCAGTGGACATCCTCTGCTGGTGCCGGCCGCTATGGAAGCGGTGAAGCAGTGGGTGTATCAGCCGACTCTCCTCAACGGGGAAGCGGTGGAAGTGGTAACTCAGATCGATGTGAATTTCACGTTGAGCCAGTAGTAGCGTTAAACTAATTCAACTCGCAGGAGAACAGGACAATGCTTTTGCAAACGCAGGTTTGGGCGTTTTTATTACTACAAGAGGCTAGCCCCATCGGATGGGACCCGCGCTCTTTGTGGGCACAGATGGGCGTTCCCGCCAAAATGGTGGTAATCCTTCTGTTCCTCATGTCGGCCTGGTCGATCGGGGTCATGATCGACCGTTTGCTGGCATATAGCGCGGCGCGTAAACAGTCGCGCGCGTTCGCGCCAGCCGTAGCGGGCGCTTTGAAGGAAGGCAAGTTGGACGAAGCGATCAAGATCGCCGACCGGTACAAGAAGAGTCACTTGGCGAAAGTGGTGGTGGCCGGGCTGCAAGAGTTTCAGGCTCACCAGATGAGTTCTGAAATCTCAGGCGACGACATTGAGGCCTCGCAACGCGCTTTGGAGCGCGCCGAAGCCATCGTACACGCGGAAATGAAGCGCGGCATCAGCGGCCTCGCGACGATCGGTTCGACGGCTCCGTTTGTGGGACTGTTCGGAACGGTGGTAGGCATCATCAACGCGTTCAAGGGAATTTCTACGGAGAAGTCCACTGGTCTGGGCGCCGTGGCAGGCGGTATTTCGGAAGCCTTGGTGACCACGGCTATCGGACTTTTCGTGGCCATACCGGCGGTCTGGATGTTCAACTACTTCACGGGCAAGATCGAAGCCTTCGACGTGGAGATGGGCAACTCCAGTTCCGAGCTGATCGACTACTTCCTGAAACGGTCGCAGCGGGCTGCCGCGAAACGTTAGGACAGGCCTCCTGGCCTGTCGAGTTTGATAGCGAGTTGAATAGGGGTGCCCTTGGCTTCTCCGGGGGCGCCCCAATAGCTGCTTCGACTGGAGGCTAAAAACAATGTCGGTAATTCTTAAACATCAATCTCCGCCGCCGGTGGCCGACATCAACGTCACGCCAATGGTGGACGTGATGCTGGTGCTGCTCATCATCTTCATGGTCATCACGCCCATGTTGTCGAAGGGCATCAGCGTGGATATGGTCAAGACTGTGAATCCGGTGCCGATGCAAGCCGCCGATAAGAGCGATGCGATAATCATCGCGGTCACACGCGACGGCCAGACCTATCTCAACACCACCCAAATGCCCGCCGATCAGCTTCCCGGCAAGGTCAAGGACATGCTGACCAACCGGTTGGACAAGATGTGCTACGTCAGGGCGGACTCGCGCGCGCGGTATGAGAAGGTGGTTGACGTAGTGAACAACCTGCGCGCGGCGGGTGTGGATCAACTCGGGTTGCTCACCGAGCAGTTGCAACAGAAGGGTAAGGCGGCCCCAGCGCCGGCCGGACAGTAAACGACTTTTTCCGTAATCAAACGAGGAGTAATTTATATGGGAATGGCATTAGGGGGTAAGGGCGGTGCGATGTCCAGCATCAACATGACGCCCATGATCGACGTGCTGCTGGTGTTGATCATTATTTTCATGGTGATTACACCGCTGACGCCAAAAGGTCTGGAGGCATTGGTTCCGCAGCCGCCTCCGCCGGGGACGCCGCCCGCTTCAGATACGCGCACCGTGGTGATCGTGATCAATAAGGACAAATCCTTTATGATCAACCAGGAACCCACGCCGGAAGCCAATTTGGGCGCGCGGTTGGAAGAGATCTTCAAGACGCGTGCCGAGCGTGTGGTGTTTGTGAAAGGCGATCCCGACCTGGAATTCCAGTATGTGGCCAAGGCCATCGATATCGCGCATGGCGCCGGGATCGACAAGGTGGGTCTCATGACACCGCAAATGGAGGCCGGGAACTAATGAAACTCAAAGCACTGATGGTGCTGGCGATCGTTTCGATGACGGTGTTCGCAACGAGTTGCGAAAAGCTGAAGGCGCGCGACCAGTTAAACAAAGGCGTCCAGGCATTCAAGAGTGCCCAGTATCCGCAGGCGGTGGAGCATTTCAAGACAGCCGTTGAGTACGATCCGGGCTTCTCTACTGCGCGGTTGTACCTGGCGACCGCTTACATGCAGCAATACATTCCGGGCGCCGTTTCCCCGGAGAACAATCAGATGGCGGAGGCGGCGTACGACCAGTTTCAAAAGGTTCTGGCTGCCGAGCCGAAGAACGAGCTGGCCGTGGCCTCTATCGCCTCCTTGCTCTTCAACGAGAAGAAGCTGGACGAGGCCAACGAGTGGAACAAACGGCTGATCTCCATCAACCCGAAAAGCAAGGAAGCGTTCTATACGTTGGGCGTAATAGCCTGGACCAAGGCGCTGGTGGCGGACGGGGAAGCCCGGGCCAAGCTGGGAATGAAGCCCGACGATCCCGGTCCGCTGAAGGACAAGAAGGTGCGCGCGGAGGTAGGGGCCAAGAATTCGCCGGTAATCGACGAGGGCATCAAGGATCTCGATAAGTCCTTGCAACTCGATCCCGAGTACGATGACGCTATGGCGTACGAGAACCTCCTCTATCGTCAGAAGGCCGACCTGGAAGATTCTCCCGACGCTTATAAGGCGGACATCGACAAGGCCAACGACTACTTCCAAAAGACCATAGATATGCGGAAGATCAAGGCTGAACGGAAGCCCACCGGCGGCGGTATCACGGCGGATACCAAGTAGCGCATGCACTTGTGCGTGCCGCGTCCCTACTCATTGGGGCGCACGTTCCGATGCACACGCTGGTACTGATTGTTCTGCTGCTTGCCGTCGCTGCGTTTCTGTTCCCGGTTGTCCAGCGTGCTGCGGCGCGCACGTCGTTTCTATTTGCCGTGCCGGTCGTATTGACACTGCTCTTCAGCGCACTGGCATTGGCCGCCGATGCCTTCAGCATTCCGTTGGCTCTCTTGGTTCTGGGGTACACATTCGCGCCGGTGCTGGCCGCCTTCTTCCAGTGCCGCGGGGGTAAGTCGACGCGCCCGTCGTGGCTCGATTTTGTCATCATACTGATGCTCTGGCTGCCCCTGGAGTTCTCAGCCGGGCAACAACTCATTCCCAAGCCGGCGCAGGGATTCCTCCACAGCGTGGCCTATGGCATGGCCATCCTACTGGGCCTCACCATCTTCCTCGGCTTCCGCGGATTGACCGGCATGAAGTTCAACCTGCCCTCCGCGCGCGATCTGGCTTACGGCGCCGCCGCATTCGTGGTCTGCGCGCCCATCTTGGTAGCCATCGGCCGCCTCCTGGGCTTCATCCCGCCGTGGCACGCTCCCGCGCATCCATCGGTGCGCGGCATGGCCCGTACATTTGGCTTGATTTTCGTGGGCACCGCGCTGCCCGAAGAAATTCTGTTCCGCTCGCTGATCCAGAACTGGCTGATGCAACGCTACGGTTTCAACGCCGCAATACTGCTGGTGTCCGCATTCATCTTCGGCTGCGCGCACCTGGATAACGGGCCGCAACCTCTACCCAACTGGCGCTACATGATTCTGGCAACCATCGCGGGGGTTGCGTACGGGAAGGCGTTTCAGAAATCCGCAAGCTTGTTCTCGTCGGTGACCTGTCACGCCCTGGTGGACGCCACCAAACACATTTTCTTTTGATCGGACACGAATGTGAACCGCAGGCAAAAGCTGATTATCGCGGAGGTCGCTGTCGGCTTCGCGTTGATTATGCTGTACATCTGGCGCCTGCGCTTCACCGCGCCCCGCGCCTGGGTGCTCATAATGGGTTTCTTCATCCTGTCGCACACCTTGCGCGGCGAGCGCGCGGCCAGACTGGGGTTCCGAACCAACAACTTCCGGGAATGCTTGCGGACCATGGCGCCGGCGCTGCTGCTGCTGACTCTGGCTCTAATCGCGGGTGGCGTGCTCGTCGAAACCATCCGGCCCATCAGCCCGGAATATGGTTTGATGTGCCTGCTGGCCTATTGTCCCTGGGGGATTTTCCAACAGTACCTGTTGAATGGATATATCGCCAACCGGCTGCTGGCGGTATCCTCCACGCGGTATGTGCCGCTGATCGCGGCATCGCTCTTCGGCGGGGCACACCTCCCCAATTGGTTCCTGATGCTGGTAACTTTTGCGGCCGGCTATTACAGCACCAAGATTTTCATGCGCTACCGCAACCTGTATTTCCTCGGTCTGGCGCACGCCGTGATCGGCACGCTGCTCTTCGTGGTGGTCCCGGACTCCATCAGCCATCACCTGACAGTCGGGCCGGGATTTTTCTCCCGCATCGATCATCGCGGCAACGTGCCGGACACTACACGCGTGGTGAAGGCGGGAACGCCGGTCGAATCGGCGATCGTCAGTTCGACGCTAATCTCGGCGCCCGCCGCCAGGGCGCTGCCGCCATTGACATACAGGTAGGCTTGGCCCAGAGGCGGCAAGCACGTCGTGGCTTTGGCGCCGGTGTTCAGCAGTTGCGGCGGTTGCGTGCCGTAATCGGTCACGACGTTCACCAGCCCGTTGAACACTGCCGCGACGGGAGCCGGAATTGCCGCGGAACCGGTGTTCTTAATGGTGACTTTTGAGTTGTAGTCGCCAGTGCTGGAATTGAGATGCGGTGGTGTCTGGCTGACCTGCAACTCGCTGGTCACATCCGTGGCACAAGGGGACGGGCTCGCCAGGTACACGCCTGTCTGCTCCGGATTTCCGAAGGAAGTTATCACTTTGTTGTTGGCCATGGAGTTGGGCGCGACAGGCGGCATCCAGTAGGTGCCGGGGGCTCCGTTCAGAATATCTCCCGTGCCGGCAATGCGCACAATCTCGCCGCCGTTATATGCGAATGTTCCTCCGGCAGCCGCCCCCGGCGCAGTCAGGCCCTCGACATTAAAGACGACCGTACCGGTTTCCGCGGCCAATCCCTCAGTTCCGGAGTACGGCGGCGGGATACCAGGGACCGGCTGATTCGCGCCGAGAATGGTGGACGGCGGCTGGCTGCCGTTCAAGGGCGCCGCGTACACGCCATTGTCGCCGTCGCCACTGGCGGTGAAGTATGCGTTCTGGTTGTCGAGCGTGAGCAGGGAAGAGTAAACCAGAAACACCCCTGGGTCCGGCAGCGGAGTATTGTATGCCACTAGCGGACCGTAAGCGATGTAGCCGTTGGGTGAGCACGTCGGTCCGGTGGGAATGCCTGTCAGGGGGGTTTGAAATAAGAAGAGTACCCCTTGGTTGGTAGAGCCGAGAAAAACGACGTTCGATCCTGCCACGCGCGGCTGCGCGTAATAGACGATCGGGCCGCCACAATCTCCCGGAGTGCCTACGGGCGTATTCGGTCCCGCCAGTTCCGTCAGATTCTGCCCATTCGGCGCCACGCTGTAAACTGCCGCCTCTTCGGCCAACGTTGCCGCAAACACTACCATGCTTCCGTCGGACTGCGGGAGGTACGAGGTATTGTTCCCGTAGGTGAACGTGGCGCCGGCGCCGAGGCCGGGCAGATTCGTGGCCTGGTTGGCGAGAGGCACGATCGTCTTGCTGGTTCTGTTCACCGAGTAGAGACCGCTTGCCGCTCCTCCCGGGGCCAGAAAGACCACCCAGTTGCCAGCCAGCAGGGCGTAGCCGCCAAACGTCGTAAAAGTGACGCCGCCGGTTCCCGGCGCCACGTCCCCCGGCGCCACCAAATGCGTAAAGGTCGGCGGCTTGGTTGAAAAATCCTCTACCCAGACGCCGTCGTCCGGAGAATCCGGCCCACAACCGCCTGAGGGGCTCCCGCATTGCACAAACGCGATGTAGGCGCCCTGGATCGACAACGGCATCGTGGGGTCGCTGCCGCCATTGACATTCCAGGTGACGGACGAATCGGGAATCGGGGATCCGTTTAGGAAAAGAGTGCTGATGTTGTATTGCGCGCTGGCCCATCCGGGCAGCAGTAGCAGCGCCAGCCAAGCGGCGGCCAGCGCCGTTCTCGTGCTAGTCATTCGTGAATTTCTCCTTAGCCTGAGTACAGCCGAAGCGCGCCCGGAACTCAAGGTCCAAGGGGTAGCTACCCATCCTATCCAGTTCAAAACGCGCACAAATGGAAGCCCGGCGTGCGCTATACTGATGGGACGGTTTTCCCGATGTCCCGGCCTGTTTCCGCCCCCGGTTCGGTTCCGCCGCCGGATTTGGTTCGCGCGCAGCTTGCGCGGATCCTGGCCTGCCCCGCTTTTGAGTCGCACTGTCGGGCTTCGTCATTCCTCGCTTTTGTAGTCGGGGAAGTTCTGAACGGGCGCGCCGATGGAGTCAAGCAGGCGACCATCGGTTGTGAGGTCTTTGGCCGGCCGGCATCTTACGACCCCAGGCGGGATGCCATTGTGCGTTCGGTGGCGCGCGTGGTGCGCGAGAAGCTGAACGGCTATTATCTGTCCGAGGGCGCGGCCGACCCAGTCCGCATCGAAATACCCAAGGGAAGCTACGTTCCGGCGTTTGTACGGATCGATAGGGCCGCGCATGCGCCGCCAGTCGGCAAGGCGAAGAGCATGACCGTTTGGCCGGCTTTCGGTATGGCATTATGCCTTCTGATCGTGGTGGCGGGCTTTAGAGCCGCAGGCGGGGGAAAACACGACGTCCGGAATGTGAAAGCCGTGCCGGTCGCACGACCCATGATGGGCGACCCCGCGAAATTCTACCGCGCCGGCAGAGAGAAACTGCTGTCCGGCGATTGGGTGGCGGCCCGCCCGCTGCTCGAAAACGCGGTATTGCATGCGCCAGCCGACCCTATGACTCACACGGCCTTGGCCGCCGATCTGTTGGCGCTGGGTTATAACGGCCTCGCGTTGGACGAAGCTCGCAAGGCGGAAGCCGCCGGCGGCAGGTTATCGCACACCGAGGAACTCGAAGTGGAGGCCGTTTTCCGTTCGGCTTCGGGCGATCACCAGGCAGCGGCTACCGCTTTCGGCGAGCTTTCCCGTGTCTACCCGGATCGTCCGGAGTACCGGCGTAGTCTGGCGCAGGAACAACTCGCGTCGGGCCGGCCCGCGGATTGCCTGGGCACCATCGCGCGCGCCAAACCATCCAGCACCGCGCAGTTGGAGATTGTCGAGGCGTATTGCCGCGCGGGTGCGGGCGATTATCCGGGCGCGTTGGATCCAGTGCGGCGCGCCGAGTCCGCCGCCCGCAAGCTAGGCCAGCGCGAGGTTTACGCCCGTGCGCGCCTGACGGAAGCCGGCTTGCTCATGTCTACGAACCATGGCGCGGATGCCGTCGCTCCGCGCGAAGAAGCCCGGCGGATTTGCTCGGAAATCGGCGACGATGCCTGCGTGATCCGCGCCTTGCGGATTCAAGCCAATGCGGAGATTGTGGAGATGCGCCCTGCCCCGGCGCTGGCCGCCTACCGCGCCGCGCTGCCGTTGGCGCGCGAGATAGGATCGGTAAAGGAGGTTACGGAGTTGCTCGACGGCGAAGGATATGCGCGCATGTTGATGGACGATTTCGCCGGCTCGCACACGGCCTTCGTCGACGCGATGCTGACCGCGCAGCGGGCTGGCCAGCGCACGCCCGGAGTGCGCCAGGACATGGTGGAACTTGCGCTGGCGCAGGGGCAATTCGATAGAGCCGTGATTCTGGCGGAACAAGCCGCACGGGATGCGGCGGCCGGCGGGGACCGAGTTACTGAAGCCATGTCCAGCATCTTGGAGGCACGAGCCTTCTTTCTGCGCGGCGATCTTACTGGCTGTGCGGCGATTTTGGAGCGAGTCCGGCAAACCATTGAGAAGTTTCATTTGATCGCGGATGTGTTGCGGCTGTGGCGGATCGCGCATGCCAATTTGAATCGCGCGCTGGGTAAGTTAGCGGTCGCCAGCCGAGACTTGGAGGCGCGCCGCGACTTCGACGATACATCCAGGGACTTCGATTATCAGGTAGCGCGCCTGCAACTGCTGCTTAGCCAGGAACGGTACGGCGACGCGGTGGGTGTGGCGCGCTCCACGCTCGCGTTTCTGGATGGCGGCGGCAATCAATCGGCGAGCATTTTGGTCACCTCTTTGTTAAGCGACGCCTATGGACTTGGCGGACGGCTGGCCGAAGCCCGCGAGACCGCCAATTCCGCGCGCGCCATGCTTTCCGAACATACGGCGCCATTGTCGCGCGGCGCCGCGCTGGCATCCGCCGCGCGTTGGGCGCAGCCGGCGTTGGAGGCCTTGGCGCGCCCCGCTGGGGGCCGTTGATTAGTGGATCGTCCTGCCCTCTACTCGCCAATGTGGAAGGACGAGGTCAACGGTCCGGCGAACGCCTTATAATCCCCCGCCACCAACTCCCACCCATCCTTATCCGAATTGAAAATGGAAAGATACAACGGGTCCATGTGCAGCGTGATCGTCTTCGATTCGCCGGCCTTCAATGGCACCCTTTCCCAAGCCACCAGGCGTTTGAAAGGTTCGCCCGCCGCGGACGGCAGCGCCACGTAAACCTGCGCTACCTCGGTACCCGCCCGCCGTCCGGTATTCTTCACGCCAAAGGTGACCGTGCGTCCGGCGCCGTCCACTTTCAGAGCCGAATAAGCGTACGTGGTGTACGAAAGCCCGTACCCAAATGGAAACAGCGGCTGCTTATGCTCCGCCTCGAACCACTTGTAGCCGACTTTCAGTCCCTCCGTATAATTCACATCGAAGGGCGGCGGACGGTTGGGCGGCTTCAGATCGATTCCCGGCACCTGTGGGTGCGGCAGATCCGCGTCGCTTTTGGCGAACGTGACCGGCAGTTTCGCGGAAGGATTCACGTCGCCAAAAAGGATCGCGGCTAGCGACTGCGCCCCGCCGATCCCCGGGTACCAGGCTTCCAACACGCCTTGCACGTTTCCCACCCAGGGCATGGAAACTGGTCCGCCGCTCTCGATCACCACGACGGTATGTGGATTGGCTGCCGCCACCGCGCTCACCAGCGCATCCTGATTGTCGGGCAGCGAGAGCGTCGCGGCGTCCCGGCCCTCGCTCATAAATTGGTTGACGAAGACGATGGCCACCTGCGAGGCTTTCGCCAGCTTTGCCGCGGCAGCCAGATCGGCCCCGTCGTTATATTCGACGGTCGCATGCGGCGCCTTCGCGCGAATAAATTTCAGGGGCGAAGAAGGAAACCAGACAGGATGCATCCACGGCGAGCCTCCCTTCCGATGGGTGACCGGATCTCCACCGGGCGGGTCCACCTGCGCCGAACCTCCGCCGGAAAGAACGGCCACATCGGCGTGGGATCCGATTAAGGCAATAGATGTTATGCTCGCCGCATCTAGCGGCAACAGGTCGCCATCGTTTTTCAGCAGCACAATGGACTCTTCCGCAATGTGCTGCGCATCCTCCAGCCCCTGGAAAGGATCCACGACGCTGCGCACCGGTGGATTGTCGATCACTCCGCAAGCGAACATGCTGCGCAGAATCCGATGCACCATATCGTTGAGCCGCGCCTCGGGCACCTCGCGGCTGTCCACGGCTTTTTCGAGCGGCGCGCCAAAGAAATCGGCGCCTGGCATCTCCTGGTCGAGTCCGTTCAAAGCGGCCTTGGTGGTCGAGTGCGTGCCGCCCCAGTCCGAGAGGACCCAGCCTTGGAAGCCCCACTCCTTCTTCAACACTTGGTTTAGGAGGTAGTCGTTCTCGCACGAATAATCGCCGTTGACCTTGTTGTAGGCGCACATCACGCCCGCCGGTTGCGCGATCTTCACCGCGATCTGGAACGCCAGCAGATCGGTCTCCCGCATGGCCCGCTTGTCCAGGATCACGTTCAGGATATTGCGCCCGGTTTCCTGATCGTTGAACGCGTAGTGTTTGATGTCGCCCATCACCTGCTGCGCCTGCAAGCCCTTCATGAGCTGGCCCGCCATGGTTCCAGCCAGAATGGGATCCTCGCCGGCGTATTCGAAATTGCGCCCATTGCGCGGCTCGCGGATGAGATCGACGCCGCCGCCGATGGACATGTTGAACCCCTGGTCGCGCAGTTCGCGGCCGATCACCGAGCCGTACAGATAGGCCGCCTCCGGATCGAAACTGGCCGCCGCGCCTAGCGTGGAGGGAAGCAGCGTGGCATAGCGGCTCTCCATCGCGGCCATGCGGACCCCGACTGCGGAATCCGCCATATTGATGGCCGGAATGCCGAGCCGCTCGATACCCGGCACAAAACCCGCGCCTTCATTCGAGCCGGGCGGAATTGGCGCGCCCGGTCGAAGCGCGCCCCAGCCAGTCCCGTGGACCATTTGGATCTTCTCACCCAAGGTCATCTGCGCGATGACCAGGTCGGCGCGTTGATCGGGCGGCAGCGTTTTGTCCATCCAGGGGCCCTGGACCTTGGGGGGCTTGGCTGTTTGCGCAAGCGCCTGTCCGCAGGCCAGCGCGCAGAAGGCGAATGCAAATCGGTAAAGTCGCATATGAGTTCATGGCCATTATAGTCGGATATCCATGTCGGGTGGCGTTGCGCTGCGCCCATGCGCTTGACATCATGATCCTCTAGCCCCCTATCATTATGATGTGCGGAATGATGTGCGGACCACTTTAACACTCGATGACGACGTCAAAGCCAAGCTTGATCGCGAAGTGCGGAAGAATGGCAAGTCATTCAAAGAGGCCGTGAATTACTACTTGCGCCTTGGGCTGGACGCTCAAGCCCAAATGAAACCGGCGAAGCCGTTTGTCGTCCGGGCGCGGCCCCTAGGATTGCCGCCGGGGCTCTCCTATGACAACGTGGAGGAACTCATCGAACAGTTGGAAGGTCCGCTCCACAAATGACCCTGATCGACGCGAACCTATTGCTCTACGCGTACGATTCAGGTTCCGAATTCCATCGAGCCGCTGCGGTCTGGCTGGCAGCCGCCCTGTCCGGTCCAGAACCTGCCGGCTTGGCCTGGGTCACTATATTGGCTTTCTTGCGAATTGGCACGCATCCGCGAATGCGTGCCAAACCATTCGCTTCCGCCGAAGCCGTCGCCATCGTGCAGGAGTGGCTGGATCGGCCGAACGTCCAGGTGCTGGCGCCGACCGACCGTCACTGGACGATTCTGAAGGATCTCATCCCGCGGCGCGGTTCTATACACCAATGACCGGGATTTCACCCGCTTCCCCGGTCTGAAATGGTCCAATCCGCTGAACGCCTAGAAGGGACCATAACCCACGTCCGCGGTTTCAGAGGTGCCCGGACTTGGCTGCGCTGCAGCTTCCTTGCAAGGATGCGATCCACTCCCGAATGAGCGCCACACCCTCCTGATGCACCATCGTTCGCCCTAACTCAGGCATCATGATCTTGGGCGTGGTCGATTCCATGCGATGCACCAGGATGGATTCCTCGGGCTTGCCCTGCACCACATCGAATAACAGATCGCCCGATCCCTGCCCGGCCGAAACCGGCACCTTACACAAACCCATCCGCATGGGATCGGTCTGCGCTGCCAGCAGGTAGAGCCCCGTGGTATTCGCCGGGCCGCGCGGATTGTGGCAGTGGGCGCAGTTGATCTCCAGGTACGCGCGCGCGCGGGCGTCCAAGGTGCCGCTCGATGGGTCGTCCCAAACGGCCAGTTTCGGCGCCCGTTCCGGCGGCGGCGCGCCTTTCAAATAGCCGATCTTGGTCCAGTATGCGATCTGGTTGAAGCGCCCTTCCGGATAGTTGAAATCCTTGTTAAGGTTTCGCGCCTTCGGACCGATGGGTGTAACTACTTTCGACCTGTCGTGACAGCCTTTGCACTGATTGGTGTTGGGGATCGCATAGTCGATAGTGAAGCGCGTCCCGGACGGGTGAATCCAGTGGACGGTGGCCGGGTCGGCGGCTACATCGAGATTCGCTTCGGTCTGTTCCCTGTTCCACACATAGGGCAGAGTGACCCAGCCGGACTGGCTGTTCACCAGCAGACGTGTCTCGATGATTCGCTGCTTGCCGCCCTGGTCGGCGTCGGGAAAGGCGAAGGTCTTCGAGAAGATGGTGCCTGCGGGAAAGTCGAAGGCTTCCGTGTCACTGTAAGTTGCCGAAGTGCCGGGCGGCATCCAGACAAACCGGTACTTAGTCGCATAGTCGGAGAAAAGCGGCGTGTTCAGATCGTAGGGAACCACTCCGGCGTTGGGCTTCAGGGCGGCCGGGTCTCCGATGAAGAGCCGCCACGCCGAGAGCTTGGCCGGAAATGGCTCGACTAGGTGTGGGTGGACCCTTCGGCTGCACCCTGCGAATAGGAGAGCTATGGCAAGAAGAAAAAATCCGCCTGAAAGGCGGCTGCGGGCAGGATTGCCCGCCCTCCAAGAACAGTGCAATTAATTGCCTCCAGCCGGAGGGGCCGCCGAAGGCGCCGGCAGATTGACGGCGGAAAGCGGCGTCAGCGAACAATTATACGGCTTGAGGTCGCGGCTGACGTGCTTGAAATGGCCGCCCGCATCGTAGTTCATGAAGTTCGCGTCGCCGTTGTTCTGGATGCAGATACGCAAGTCGTCCGGCAGCCGCTTGCCGGCCGCCAGCTTCTGCGGATTCTCGATTCCGTCGAACAATATCGCCGGCATGGGCTTGCCGACCACCGGCGCCAGGGCATCGGCGTATTCGCCGCTGGGAGCCGTTCCGCCGCCGGAAATGATGTTGTCGTGCACATAAATGGCTTCTGGAAACGGATAGTAGGTCGCATCGTTCATGGGGTTGCCCGTGGTGTAGTAACTGATCACCGAAACGTTGGTGGTGTTGTTGTCCTTGATGGTGTTCTTGAAAACCTCGACGTGATTGGTGGCCAGCACAATCACGCCCGTGCCGGTGGGAACCTTGGCCACCATGCTGCCCTTGGCGCCGAAGTTCTGCGTGTTGTTCTCGACAATTTCGTTGTTGAAGACGCGCGTGTTGCCGCCGCCCTTCACCGGCAAGTCGGGCAGATTGAACACCAGGATGCCCCCGGTGTTGTGCGTTGCCTTGTTTTCGTAGACGTCGGCGAATTGCGAATTCTCGATCTCGATGCCGGCTACATTGGCCTCAGCGCGGCTGCGGCGCACGATGATATTGCTCGACTGGCCCACGTAAATGCCCGCGTCGGCGGCGCCGATGGAGGCGGATTCCTCAATCAACACGTTCTTGCACTGCACCGGGTAGATGCCGTAGGAGCCGTTCTTGTCGCTGGGGCCGCCGGTCCACTCGGTGCGCACGCGGCGCACGGTAACGCCGTTCGCGCCGTTGATCTTGAGCGCATCGCCCTTGGTGTCCTCGAAGGCCAGATCCTCGATGGTGAAGCCGTTTGAGGTGACTGTCAGGCCGGCCGGGCCGGTCTTCTGGTTCTTGAACGAGAGGATGGTCTTGTCGATGCCTTTGCCCCGGATGGTCACGTTGTCGACCGAGAGTGAAAGCGCGCGGTCCATATCCAGGCGGCCCTCCGGCAGCTCGATTATTGCACCGGGTTTGGCGGCGATCAATGCCTCCTGGAATCGCTTTTGAAAATCGGGGCCGGCGGCGAGGCCGGATTCTTTTTTCGCGCAGGAGACACAGAGAGTGAAACTCAGCGCGGCGGCGAGCAGGGCGGTGTCGGTTTTGGTCATAGAAGCTCCTGTGCCATTATGGGCCATCGTTTGGCGACTTATGGCGAGGGACTTAGAAAGGATACCGCCGCGAGTGTGCGGACGCAAGCGGATGTAGCGGATAGTCTAGACCGGCACGGACTCCGCCGCGGGAGGCGCCATTTCCGCTTCATCAGCCAACCGATTCAGCGTGCGCGCCAGGGCGCGCGCGGCTTCCGGATCCACATCCATCCATACGTCGAACTTGCCGGTCAATTTGCCGCTCTCCTCCACCTGGAACTTGATGCGCACACGCTTACCCCAGAACAATGGGTCGTTCAGCGCGCGCCCGGTGATGGCACTGAGCACTAAACAGCGGCCCCAGCAGCGTCCCAGCGTGGGAATCGCGTCTCGGAGCGCTTGTGGGAAATTCATGGTATTGAGCGGGCGCCAGCGCCGGTTGGAAAGCGCGGGATCGCGCCGCGTCCGCTGCACGCTGCGAGATTTCATGAAGACCTCTTCCGGAGGATAGCAGATTCAGCCCAGCCACCCTAACGTCCGCAAATCCGCGATGGGTTCCGCGAACGAACACGAGCCAAAACTGTGTGCGAAGTCGCGGCGCGCGGATTGGACCTCGGCCAACGAGAGGCTCCGCCCGCGCCAGCGCAGCTTCCCGGCCGTGAACTCGAAAGCGGTGGGCTCCGGGTCGTTCAGAACATCCAGCAGCACATCGCGCTCCGCGCCTTGCCATGCAAACGCCGCCGCCACGAAGACATTCACAAATCCGTGCATCGTGGCGCACGGGCTGTTGGAGGCATAAGTCAGGGCGCGAAGCGAACGGATGGGATGGTGCAACCCGGCCGTAGCCTTGAAGGCGATGTGGCGCAGTGCCATGGCGGCCAGGGAATCGGCGATCGCCTGCGATGTCGGTATGGATTCCGTGGTCAGCCCTCCGGTGCGCAGTTTTGCGAAGGTCCCCGGTATCCCTTCGATGTCTGCACCGGCAGGCACTTCCCGATACGTCGGCAGGGAAAACCTGTGCGGCGTTTGCAGCGATGTTTCCAGTGTCTCCACTTGCGGAGGCAACGGACCCGGTTCACCGTCCACCAGTAACGTTAGGCGCCAATGGTCCCGCAAACGCGTTTCCGCAAGCCTTGCCAGGGGCAGCACCAGGCGGTTGAGCATCCAGCCCTCGGGCGAAGCCATGTAGGTTTCGTAATTCTCCAACACTGCCGGCAGCGCCAAACCCGCCGGCGGATAAAGACCCGCATAATCGATCAGGTTCGCAAGGAGCGCGCGCAGGGAATCCGGAATCCGTGCCATGATGTTCAGAAGCCCATTGTAAGGGAGGTGCCCGCCATGAACCGCCGCCGTCTGCTGCTCGCACTGGCTACCGCAGGACTCGATCTGAACGCGCAAGAGCCGCCACCCGGATCGCTTTATATCCCTAAGCCGCACCTGGTCGAAGACCGCAAATTTCTGCAGGACTTCATGGACGAATTCGCTTTCGCCGATCTGGTCACCGCCGACGCGGGTATCCGCATCACACACATTCCGACCGTACTGGACCGAACCGCCGCGCCTTATGGAACGATCTTCGGCCACATATCGCGCCAGAATCTACAGAGCCATTGTTTTGACGGCCGCCAGCCGGCCGTGATCGTGTTCCGCGGCCCGCACAGTTACATCTCGCCCACATGGTACAACAAACCGGAATCCGTACCCACTTGGAATTTCGCTGTAGTTCACGCCACAGGACGGCTGAAGCCCATCGCGGATACGAAAGCCCTACGCGCCTTGCTCTCCCAACTGATCGCCAAGTTCGAAGGCCCCGATTCGAGCTACAGCTTCGCCAAGCTGCCGGAAAGCTATACGAACGGCCTGATCGGCGGCATCATCGGCTTTGAGATGCAGATCGAGCTGCTGGAGGGCAAGTTCAAACTGGGCCAGGAGCGCGGCGATACCGATAAGCAAGCCATCCTGAAGAACCTGCAATCCGCCAAACCCGCCCGGTCGATATACGAACTCACGGCGGAATTCTACAAGCGCACCTAAAGGGACCAGAGCGCCTGATACACTACAATGGTGTGTGCCGGAAATCAGCCGGTTCTTCGCGATCATTATTCGCATGTTTGCGGAGCCAGGCGCACCCCATCACGTGCCACATTTCCACGCCTACTATCAGAAGGACGTCGCGGTCTTCAGTTTCGACCCGGTTAAACTGATCGCCCGTTTCCTGCCCACGAGGCAAAGACGGTTGGTGGAAGCATGGGCTGAGTTGCATCAAGCCGCTCTGGGGGCCGATTGGGCAGAGCTACAAGCAGGTCGTAAATCTGCGCCTGTTGATCCACTGCGGTAGGTGTCGTATGAATCACGCAATTCATGAAGTGCGGTCTTTTGAAGTCGTTGCTCCGTACACGCTTTGCGTTTACTTTGAAGGCACAGACCATTGACTTCCAGCCTGTTCTTGCGGGCGAGGTCTACGGCCCATTACAGGACCCGGACCTATTTAATCGCGTCGAGATTGATCCCGAGGCACGTATGCCGGTGTGGCCTAACGGAGCGGACTTCGACCCCGCCACGCTGCACGATTGGCCGGAATACGAGGACGAAATGCGGGAGATGGCGCGGCGGTGGGCGCATGTGAAGGCTTGAACGCGAGGCTGACAGCGGGCGTCAAGACCCGCAATCCATTGGTAATCGTCGGGTAAATCGTCCGGAAACGCACGCCGCGGCGCAGGCGACGATGCCACCTCCTCAAAGTGCTGCTTTCCAGACTGGCCGAACGCTGTGACGACAAATACTCCAACCTGAATCTGAAACCCGCAGTATCTGCTTAACAGCGTTATAAATAGGGGCGCTACAAGCCGGCTACAAAAATTAGGTGTACTTATACTGCATAAATATCAACTCCATATTGCGTGATACTAAAATGCCTGCTACACTAAGGCATCCCCCGGAGAATATATGACCGAATCCACGTGTATCCCCGGTCAGCTACCAGCCGCGCAGGGCCTTTACGATCCCCGCCACGAGCACGATTCCTGCGGCATTGGCTTCGTCGCCAGCATTAAAGGCCACAAATCGCACGACATCATTGCCAAAGGCATCCAGGTACTCATCAATCTGACGCACCGCGGAGCTTGCGGCTGCGATCCTGAAACCGGCGACGGCGCCGGCATCCTGATTCAGATTCCACACAAATTCTTCGTGCGCGAGTGCGCCACCCTCGGCTTCACTCTTCCAGCCGAAGGCGAATACGGCGTCGGCATGACCTTTCTGCCCGTCGAACCGCATCAACGCCTGTCCTGCGAAGGTATTCTGGAGCGTATCGTGCGCGAAGAAGGACTCACCGTGCTTGGCTGGCGCGACACGCCCGTGGATGGCGACGCGATCGGCCGCGTGGCGCGCGCCTCCCAGCCCTATATCCAGCAGATCTTCGTCGGCTGCACCCAGCGCTGCGACCCGGACGCGCTGGAGCGCAAGCTCTACATCGTACGCAAGCGCGCCGAAGCGGAAGTTGCCCGCACGAGCTTACCCAATAAGGGCGACTTCTACCTGCCATCGCTCTCCGCCCGCACCATCGTTTACAAAGGCCTCCTGCTCGCGCCACAGATGGCTCTTTTCTACGGCGAACTATCCGACCCCGACGTGATGAGCGCGCTATGCTTGGTCCACCAGCGTTTCTCGACCAACACCTTCCCCACCTGGCAACTGGCACACCCTTACCGCTACGTCGCGCACAACGGCGAAATCAACACCCTCCGCGGCAATGTCAACTGGATGCACGCGCGCCAATCTATCCTGGCATCGCCGTTGTTCGGGGCCGATATCAAGAAGCTTTTTCCTATCGTGGCGCCTGGCGGCAGCGATTCCGCCAGCTTTGATAACGCCCTGGAACTGCTGTTCATGGCGGGACGCGAACTGCCCCACGCCATGGCGATGCTGATTCCCGAAGCCTGGGCCAGCAACCCGCACATGCAGCGGGAGAAGAGGGCCTTTTATGAATATCACGCATCCTTGATGGAGCCTTGGGACGGCCCCGCCGCCATCGGGTTCACGGACGGCCGCGTGGTTGGCGCGACGCTTGATCGCAATGGCCTACGCCCGGCCCGCTATCTAGTCACCCACGACGACCTGATCGTAATGTCGTCGGAGACCGGTGTGCTACCGGTCAAGCCCGAGAATGTCAAGAAGAAGGGCCGCTTGCAACCCGGCAAGATGCTACTGGTCGACACCGTGGCGGGCCGCATCGTCTCGGACCGGGAGATCAAGGAGCAGCTCTACTCGCGCCACCCTTATGCCCAGTGGCTCGCCGAGAACCAAGTCACACTGGACAAGCTGGCCGAGCCACCCCGTGAACACGGCACCGATCACGGCACCATTCTCGCCCGCCAGCGGGCCTTCGGCTACACCGACGAAGATCTGCGCATGATCCTGGCCCCCATGGCTGAAAAAGGCGAAGAACCCATCGGGTCCATGGGCACCGACACGCCGCTGGCGTGCCTTTCCGACCGGCCCCAGCCGCTGTTCCACTACTTCAAGCAACTCTTCGCGCAGGTCACTAATCCGCCCATCGATCCCATCCGAGAAGAGATGGTCATGTCGCTAATCAGCTACATCGGCAACGAGCGCAACATCCTGGATGAGACGCCGCGGCACTGTCACACGCTGCGGCTGGAGGACCCCATCCTGGGCAACCGCTCGCTCGAAAAGCTGCGGCGCGTCTCCCAAGGTGATTTCCTGGCCACCACGCTACCCACGCTGTTCCCTGCGGAAGACGGCGAAAAAGGACTGGAGCGCGCCCTCGATCAGCTTTGCCGCCGGGCTTCGCTGGCCATCAAGTCCGGTTATAGCCTGCTCATCCTCTCGGATCGCGGCATCGACGAAGATTACGCGCCAATTCCCAGCCTGCTGGCGCTGGCCGCCGTACACAACCACCTGGTCCGCGAAGAAACCCGCACTCAGGTCGCCCTGATTATCGAATCCGGCGAGCCGCGCGAGGTCATGCACTTTGCGTTGTTGATCGGTTATGGCGCCAGCGCCGTGAACCCTTACCTGGCAATCGAAACGCTCGAAGACATGGCCATGCGCGGCAATCTGCCCCCCGGCCTGACCTTCGAAAAGGCTCTCGCCAACTTCAAGAAAGCCATTAACAAAGGCCTCCTGAAGACCTTCTCCAAGATGGGCATCTCCACCCTGCAAAGCTATCGCGGAGCGCAGGTCTTCGAAGCTATCGGGCTGAATAAGTCGCTGATCGACAAGTACCTCACCGGCACCGCTTCCCGTATCGAAGGCGTGGGTCTCGATGTCCTGGCCCGCGAAGCCCAGATAAAGCACGCGCTGGCTTACCGGGCCATCACCGGCCACGATACCGAACTGCCCGTGGGCGGCAATTATCAATACCGCGTACGGGGCGAGTATCATCTGCTGAATCCCCTTACAGTGAGCAAGCTCCAGCACGCTGTGCGCCAGCAGAACCCGGACACCTTTCAGGAATACACGGACCTGATCGACAAACAAAACCGCCAGTTGTGCACACTGCGCGGCTTGCTCGAAATCAAGCAGCCCGGCCGCCCCATTCCGATTGAAGACGTCGAGCCGGCTACGGAAATTGTCAAGCGCTTCGCCACGGGGGCCATGTCCTTCGGCTCTATTTCCAAAGAGGCGCACGAAACGCTGGCCATCGCCATGAACCGGATCGGCGGCAAGTCCAACACGGGCGAGGGCGGCGAAGACGAAGCCCGCTTCCAGCGCGACCCCAACGGCGACTGGCGACGTAGCGCCATCAAGCAGGTGGCCTCCGCGCGTTTCGGTGTCACCACAAATTACCTGGTCAATTGCGACGAACTGCAGATCAAGATGGCGCAAGGCGCAAAGCCTGGAGAAGGCGGCCAACTTCCCGGCCACAAGGTCGATGAGGTGATCGCCCGCGTGCGGCACTCCATCCCCGGCGTCGGCCTGATCTCGCCGCCGCCGCACCACGATATTTACTCCATCGAGGATCTGGCCCAGCTTATCTACGACCTGAAGAACGCCAATCCACGCGCCCGCATCTCGGTCAAGCTGGTAGCCGAAGTGGGCGTAGGTACGGTGGCGGCGGGCGTCGCCAAAGCGCATGCCGACGTGGTGCTGATCAGCGGGGATAGCGGAGGTACCGGCGCCTCTCCGCTCAGCTCGATCAAGCACGCCGGCATCCCCTGGGAACTCGGGCTTGCCGAAACGCAGCAGGTGTTGGTGATGAACGATCTGCGCGGACGCATCCGGGTGCAGACCGATGGAAAGCTGCAAACCGGCCGCGACGTGACTATAGCCGCGCTGCTCGGCGCGGAAGAATTCGGTTTCGCCACCACGCCCCTGGTGGCCATGGGTTGCATCATGATGCGCAAATGCCATCTGAATACATGCCCGGTGGGAATCGCCACGCAAGATCCCGCGCTCCGCGCGAAGTTCCAGGGACAGCCCGAGCAGGTCATCAATTTCTTTTTCTTCATCGCCGAGCAGGTCCGCCATTACATGGCCCAACTGGGCTTCCGCACTTTCAATGAAATGGTAGGCCGCGTGGATATGCTCGACCCGCGCCAGGCCCTGGACCATTGGAAAGCCAAAGGACTGGATTTCTCCGCCATCCTGTACAGCCCGCAGGTGCCCGTCCGCATTGCGCGCCGCTGCATCCAATCGCAGGATCACGGCCTGCATCAGGCCCTTGACTATAAGCTGATCGAACTGGCCGGCGAGGCCATCACGAACCAAAGCCCCATCGAAATCAAACTGCCCATTCGCAATGTGCACCGGACCGTGGGTGCCATGCTCAGCGGCGAAATCGCCCGCCGCTACGGTTCCGCCGGCCTGCCCGACGACACCATCCGTTTCGAATTCACCGGCTCGGCGGGCCAAAGCTTCGGCGCATTCCTGGCCAAAGGCGTCACTCTTATGCTGGAGGGCGACGCCAACGATTACGTCGGCAAAGGTCTCTCCGGCGGCCGTATCATAGTTTATCCGCCGCGCGACTCCACCTTCCTGCCCGAAGAAAATATCCTGATCGGCAACGTAGTACTTTATGGCGCGACGAGCGGCGAAGCGTATTTCAACGGCATGGCCGGTGAACGCTTCGCCGTGCGGAACTCCGGCGCCACCGCGGTCGTCGAAGGACTGGGCGACCACGGCTGTGAATACATGACCAGAGGCTTGGTCGTGGTGCTGGGCAAGTGCGGCCGCAACTTCGCCGCCGGCATGAGCGGAGGGATCGCCTATGTCCTGGACGAGTACGGTGACTTCGCCGAAAAACGCTGCAACACCGCCGCTGTAGACCTGGAACCGGTGGGGGGCGACGCCCAGCTTGTGCGCTCACTAATCGAGCGGCACTTTGAATTCACCGGAAGCCCGCGCGCGAAATGGATCCTCGAAAACTGGCCGACCATGCTACCGAAATTCCTGAAGGTCTTCCCCCACGAATATAAGCGCGTGCTAAGCCAGAACCCAGCACCCATAACCCAGCACCCACAACCCATAACCTATTACCCCCAACCTATCCGGGAGTTGGCTCATGGGTAAGACCACCGGCTTCCTCGAATACACCCGCGAATTGCCCCAGCGCCGACCTCCCACCGAGCGCGTTAACGACTGGTTCGAGATCTACCTCGATTTCCCCGAAGAAAAAATCCGCGCGCAAGGCGCACGCTGCATGGATTGCGGCGTGCCCTTTTGCCACACAGGCTGTCCACTGACAAATATCATTCCCGATTGGAACGACCTGGTCTATCGCGGCCGTTGGCGTGAGGCCATTCGCGTCCTGCATTCCACCAATAACTTCCCGGAATTTACGGGCCGCATCTGCCCCGCGCCCTGCGAAGCTGCCTGCGTGCTCGGCATCAACGAGCCGCCGGTTACCATCAAACAGATCGAGAAAACGATCGTGGATCGCGCCTTCGCCGAAGGCTGGATACAACCGGAGCCGCCCGTTAGTATCACCGGCAAACGTGTCGCTATCGTGGGCTCCGGTCCAGCGGGCCTCGCCGCCGCCCAGCAGTTGCGCCGCGCCGGCCATGCCGTGACCGTATTCGAAAAGAACGACCGCATCGGCGGCCTGATGCGCTACGGCATCCCGAATTTCAAGATGGAGAAGCATCTCATCGACCGGCGTCTCGATCAGATGCGCGCCGAGGGCGTGGAATTTATCCCCAACGCGCACGTCGGTCGCGATATCCCTGTGGAAGATTTGCGCCGCGACTACGACGCCATCCTGCTCTCTGGGGGCGCGGAGCATCCGCGCGATCTGCCCGTTCCCGGCCGCGAGCTGCACGGCATCCACTTCGCCATGCAGTTCTTGGGACGCTCGTCTTCCATCTCCGCGGCCGGCAAGCGTGTGATCATCATCGGAGGCGGCGATACCGGCGCCGATTGCCTGGGTACGTGCCACCGTCAGAAGGCCCTATCCGTGCATCAATTCGAGCTCCTGCCGCAACCCCCGCCCGAGCGCTCGCCGTCTACGCCATGGCCGCTCTGGCCCATGCAGCTACGTACCGAGAGCTCGCACGAAGAGGGCGGCATCCGCGATTGGAGCGTCGCCACCACCGCGTTCACGGGCGACGAACACGGCAACGTCACGCAACTCCACGCCGCGCGCGTCGGGCAGGTGCCCCGGTTCGATCCCATTCCCGGCACGGAGTTCACCCTGGATGCGGACCTCGTGCTGTTGGCCATGGGCTTCCTCGGTCCAGTCAAGACGGGTCTCCTGGAAAGCCTGGGGGTGAAGCTCGACATCCGTGGCAACGTGCATGCGGACGATAATTACCTGAGCTCCGTTCCCGGGGTTTTCGCTGCAGGCGACATGCGCCGCGGCCAGTCCTTAGTAGTCTGGGCCATCGCCGAAGGCCGTAACGCCGCGCGCGGCATCGACCAATATTTGATGGGCGCAAGCAAGCTACCATAACTCGCCGATCGTCCAACCTGATACCAAGATGAGCACAGCCAAATAAGAGGTGCGCCGACTACTAGACGAGATCCCCGAAGACGCGACTCGGGAGAGGATCGAACGCGGGCTCAAAGACGTCGCAGAGGGCCGGGTCGTCTCCGAGGAAGATGGAACGTAGAATGCAGAAATGGCTCGGCGCATAATTTCGACAGAGGCCGAGTCATCCGATCTGGAAGAGGCGGCTGGCTACATCGCGAGAGATTCGCGATTCTACGCAGCGTTTTTGTTCGTGAAGTGCGTGCGCTGGCCCGATCGTTGCGCGTTTCCCCGGAACGCGGCCGTCTAGTTCCGGAAGCTCGGGCGGGACGAAATTCAGCTACTCCTGGTGCGAAGCTGTCGCCTCGTCTACAACGTCGCTCCGAAACAATCGTAATGAGGGTGAATGGGGCGTCTTCCCCTAAATGCCCGAGATCGAAAACGGTGGGAGTCCAGATGGCGGTGTTGGCCGGGTAATCGAAAGGCGGCGGCGCCACGCCCACCACTGTGAGCGGGCTGCCGTTCACGTGGATGGTGGCTTCCAGAACGTGCGCATCGCCTCCGAACATCTGCTGCCAGAGGCCGTATCCGAACACCGCGACGGCGTCCTTGCCGGGCACATCCTCTTCCCTCTGAAGGCTCTGCCGAACTCCGGTTCGGCGCCCAGCAAGGCCAAAAAAGTTGGCGGTGGTTCTGATGACACGCACGCGGGCAGCTTGGCCTGCGCGCCTGAGGCTCATATCCGATGATCGGTACCTGGCGATTTCGAAACCGGGCTTTACCGCCAGACCCATCCGCGCCTTGCCAGTCGGCATGGAGGCCCGTGGCCCGCCGATGGCCAGCGCCAGCGCGGCGACCGCAAGCGCGGTGGACAGCGCGCGCCGCCGGTACACTCGGGCGGCGTAAGTCAGATCTTGCCATAACTCCCATGCGAACTCGGCGGCAATAGAGGGACCAGATCGTGGATCGCGCGGAGCCAAAGATCGACCCGTGCCCAGGGGCCTCATGCAATCTGCAGAAGACCCAAGCGATCTTCCGCCCACGGGACCAACTGTCGCATGCGCACGGCCTCGGCCTGCGCCACGCGTTTCCCGACCGGCGTAATGCGATAGCAACGGCGGCGCTCGTCGTCCAGGTGGGGGTCGGGCCGCTCTTCGGATTCTTCGATCAGCCCTTGCTCCGCATTTTGTCGATGGAGCCGTAGAGCGCGCCGGAGCCCAGGTTGCGCTTGCCGCCGGTGCGCCGCAGGATCTCGCACTTCAATGCGTGACCGTGGCGTTCGCCTTCGCCGAGCGCCAGGAGCATATGGAAGATGGTGGGCGAAAGGGGTAGAAAGGCATCGATTTGGGGTCGGCTGGACTTTGTCATACTATGTCACTATATGACGTACTATATTAGGAGCCGAACTGTCTCAAGGGGAATCTCGCAGTCAATGGTTGTACGATGATTGCGAGGGCCCTGAGGATATCCATGACCGCTACCGAAACCGCCATTCGTCGCGTAAAGTTCTATACCAACGGAAGCTGGGAGGACGCGCCGGGACGCACGCTGCATCCGATCGCCAACCCGGCCACCGGCCAGGTGATCGCGCAGGTTCCCTATGCCATTGCGGAGGATGTGGACCGCACCGCGCATGCCGCGCACGCGGCTTTTCTGCGGTGGCGGGAAGTGCCGGTGGCCGAGCGGGTGCAGGTTTTCTATCGGTACAAGGATCTGCTGGAGAAGCACGCCGGTGAGATCGCCCGCATCCTCTCGACCGAGAATGGCAAAACCGTGGACGACGCCGCCGGCAGCGTGCGCCGCGCCATACAAATGGTGGAGGTAGCCTGCGGGATGCCCAGCCTGATGATGGGCCACTCGCTCGAAAACGTCTCGAAGGGCATCGATTGCCAGACCATCCGTCAGCCGCTGGGAGTGTGTGCGGGTATCACGCCGTTCAACTTTCCAGCCATGGTGCCGATGTGGATGTTTCCCTTCGCCATCGCCTGCGGCAACACATTCATCCTGAAGCCGTCGGAGAAGGTGCCGCTGACGCCCACGCGCACCGCCGAATTGCTGCACGATGCCGGATTGCCCGCGGGCGTGTACAACCTGCTGCACGGTTCGCGCGAAGCCGTGGACGCGTTGCTGGCGCATCCGCTGGTGCGCGCGATTTCATTTGTCGGGTCGAGCCCGGTGGCGAAGTATGTGTACCAGACGGCCGCCGCGAATGGCAAGCGCGTGCAGGCGTTGGGCGGCGCCAAGAACCACTTGGTGGCGATGCCGGACGCCAACGTGGAGAAGAGCGTCGAGGCCATCATGGGGTCGGCGTTCGGCGCGGCCGGCGAGCGCTGTCTGGCGGGCAGCGTCCTGGTGGCGGTGGGCGAATCGCGTCCACTGCTGGATGCTCTGTTACAAAAGGTGCGCGATCTGCGCATCGGCGACGGGGCCGTGTCCGGTATCGAAATGGGGCCGCTAGTCACGGCGGAACATCGCGCGCGCGTGCTTGGCTACATCGAGAAGGGAGTGGCGGAAGGCGCGAAACTCCTGGTGGATGGGCGCGAGCGCATGCGTGGCGATACAAGCGGCGATGACAGCGGATGTTTCCTGGGGCCGACGGTTTTCGACGGTGTGGCGCCCGGCATGACTATCGCGCGCGAAGAGATTTTCGGGCCCGTGCTCAGTGTGATCCATGTCCAGGATCTGGATGAAGCTATCGCGCTGGTGAATAGCTCGGCGTTTGGCAACACCACCTCGATCTTCACCTCGGAGGGGAAGTCGGCGCGCGAGTACGCATCGCGAATCGAAGTGGGGATGGTTGGCGTGAATGTGGGAGTCGCCGCGCCGATGGCCTTCTTCCCGTTCTCCGGCTGGAAGAATTCGTTCTATGGCGATTTGCACGCGCACGGACGGGATGCGGTCGCGTTTTATACGGAGCAAAAGGTGATCATAAGCCGGTGGTTCTAAGGGAGGAATAGTTCGTACAGCGCTTACTTAGCGTGAATCGGTATATATCTCTAGTGGAGTGCGTCCGAAATCCCGAAGAGTATTCGGGCGCCCTGACTAGTGCTTAATTGCGTAAAATTGATAATCGTATTGTTGACCGCCCTTGACCTCGCGTTTTCGCCAGCGGAACGGCTTGGCGCGCTCGTTGTGCCTTCGAATGAAGGCTTCGAGGGCCTCGCGCAGTTGATCTTTGGTT
>JBEKTJ010000063.1:0-33687 GCA_049516155.1 Bryobacteraceae bacterium | reverse complement strand
CTCTCCGACGGATGGTAGTCTTTCACAGCCTGGCGCATATCCACCGAACTAGGATCGATATAAAGCATCAGCGACGTCTCGATCTCGTCTGCGTGCGTCCCGCCCTCTTCCTTCTTGACCTGCTTCTCGGCTTCCGCGCCAACTTCCAGAATGTCGGTGTATCGCAGCAGGATGCCTTCTTCGGCCAGTATCTGCGCGGCCGGAGCCAGCGCGCGCAATGTCGAAACGCCCGTGTTCAGCGCATAGAATCGTTTCGGGCCATAGCGCGCGAGGCCGCGGCAAATATCCACCAACATGTCGCGCGCGGTCTCCAGGCGCAGCGTCGTGGAACCGGGATACTCGGTGAATGCGGGATAGAAGCCGTAATTAAGAGTCGGCGCAACCACCACATCGGCGCGTTCCAGAATTTGCCGCTGGTAATACTCCGCTTGCAGATAGTCGGTCTTCAGTTTCAGATGCGGACCGTGTTCCTTGGATTCGGCGCCTATGGGAATCACCACCACCGTCTCGGGCCGCAGCGCCTTCTCCGCCTCCACCCAGGTCAAGTCAGCCAACACGATGCCGCGCTGCTGGCCGGAAATTATGCCGGCCGTCGCGAGCGCCAGCCATAATAGACGGGGCATAGCGTTCCTCCTCGATTGTGTTAACGTAGCATGCTATGTTCAGCCGAACCGCACGGATAGCCTGTCTGGCGATAGCGGCCGCGATGGCCTGCTCCGCCGCCGATAAAGTCACATCGCTCGATGTGCGTCTACTCTCCACCATGCTGACAGCCGACGAGGGCTACGGCGAATGGGGCTTCGCGGCACTGGTGGTCGCCGATGGCCATCGCATTCTCTTCGATACCGGCGCACATCCGGACACCGTACTGCGCAACGCCCACGACCTGCATATCGATCTCTCCAACGTACCGGACGTGATCCTTTCGCACCATCATTTGGATCACACCGCCGGGCTGGTAACGTTGCGCCGCGAATATGCCAAGTCGAACCCCTCCGCGCTGGCCCGGGCGCATGTCGGCGCCGGAATCTTCCAAAGCCGCACCGACCGCAGCGGCGCGCCGGAGGTCAACACCATGATCGCCACCAAGCGCGATTATGAGAGCGCCGGCGGCGCCTTCGTCGAATACAGCCAGACGCGCGAATTGTTTTCCGGCGTGTGGCTTACCGGCCCGGTCCCGCGCAAGTATCCGGAAAAAAATTGGAACCCCGGCCGCCTGTTGCGTCTGGCCGACGGCAAGACGGTAGAGGACAATCTGCCCGAAGATCAATCGCTGGTGATTGTCACCGATAAGGGTTTGGTGCTGATTTCCGGCTGCGGGCATGCCGGCGTTATCAACACGCTGGAATATGCGCGCGCCCGCATCGCGCCCGCGCCGATTTACGCCGCCCTGGGGGGCTTCCACCTCTATCAGGCCAGTGACGAGACGCTGGCCTGGACCGCATCCAAGCTAAAAGATTTCGGCTTGCAGAACCTGCTGGGCGCGCACTGCACCGGCATCGAGGCCGTGTACCGCTTGCGTCAACTCATCGGCCTGGACCGCAGGACTGCCGCGGTGGGCGCGGTCGGCGGCGGCTTCAATCTGGCGACGGGCCTCGATCCCGGGTCTATTGCGCGATAGCGCTGCGCAAACTCAAGGCAAACTGACTGACACCACCGGCTATCGCTTCCAAAACGAACGCTTGGGAGTCTCAATGCCCAACAGCCGCTTATACCCTTCGGCTTCGGCGTCGGCCAGCGGCTTCGCGCCGCGCAACACATCCACCACCTCCAGCAAGCGGCAGTAGTGATCCAGGCAATGCCAGCAGCCCTTCGCGTGGCGTTCCATTTCTTCGCGGCCGCGCCAGGTTGTGCGCCCGTCGATTACATCGAAGAAAGCTTTGGCGGGCAGGCACTCCTGGGTGCGCAAGGCGCTGGCAGCCCGGCCCAGCGCCGGTCCGTTGCCCGCGAGCAGCGTGCCGCTCCAGGCATCCACGCTGGCGCGGATCAACTCGTCGCCGCGCGCGTGGATCTTTTCCGCCGTTTCGGCCGACATGCGCAGCATGCGGCCGGTATCCGCATCGCCGTACCGCATGGTTCCGAACCAGACTACCAGCTTCTCGGTGAACGTGAGCGGCTCCAAGGCCGCGCCCAGCGTTTCGATATCGATCGAGACCGCGGGTGGCTCGCTGCCGCGGTCGGCTTCCACGGCGCTCAGCACGCGCTGGCGCAGTTCGGCCACGAATGTCCTTTCCGGCGCCGGGTCGAGCGGCTGGAACAGGCTGGATTCCGGTTGATGCAGTGCGGCCAGCACGCGCTCGATCAATGCCCGGTCGCCCGCCCGCCCGGGAAAGTAGTGCGTCAGGAAGTTGCGGATCGCCGGAATGTAGTTTGTGAGAAAGTAAGCCCAGCCTTCGGGCCGGCCGGCTCGGCAATCCCGGATCATTTCATAGCAGGTGTAGATCAACGCTCAATGATAACGTATGCCGGCCCGGAGACGGTTTTGCCGCAATGTGTCATAATACGGTGTAACGACTCATCATTGCCCCTGTAAGGCAACCATCGCGTTACCACTTTGTTCCTTTAGATTGAAGGAGATTGCATCATGAAAATGTCCGAAGGTAAATTGAAGCACTTGAAGGCGCTCTCGAATCATAACGGCGTCATCGCAGCGGCAGCCATGGATCAGCGCGGCAGCCTGCAAAAGTCCCTGGCGTCGGCCCGGGGTGTGGACAAAAAAGAGATCACGTACGAAATGATGGGCGAGTTTAAGACTGCCATCACCAAGGTGCTGACACCGCATGCCAGCGCCATTCTGCTGGACCCCGAATTCGGCCTGGAAGCCCGCCTGGCGCGCAGCCGCAATGCCGGCTTATTGCTGGCTTATGAGTTGAGCGGCTATGACAACACCCAGCCCGGGCGCCTGCCCGACCTGCTGCCGCACGTTTCCGTGAAGCGCATCGTGGATTGGGGCGCGGATGCGGTCAAGATCCTGATTTATTACACGCCGTTCGAGGATGCCAAGATCAACGACATCAAGCATGCCTTCATCGAACGCATCGGCGCGGAGTGCGAGACTTACGAAATTCCGTTCTTCCTGGAGTTCGTGGGCTACGATCCCAAGGGCGGCGATGAGAAGGGCTTCGAGTACGCCAAGGCCAAGCCCGAGATCGTGAACAAGAGCATGGAGGAATTCTCCAAGCCGCAATATTTCGTGGACGTGCTGAAGGTGGAAGTACCCATCAACGCCGAGTTCGTGGAGGGCAGCGCCGTGTACAAAGGCCAGGCGGCCTACACGCGCAAGGAAGCGTTGGCGCTATTCCGGCAAGCCGCGGAGATCGCCAAGAAGCCCTTCATCTATCTGAGCGCCGGCGTGAGCAACGCGCAATTCGTGGAATCGCTGCACATGGCCACCGAAGCCGGTACGGATTTCTCCGGCGTGCTTTGCGGCCGCGCGACTTGGAAAGAAGGCATCCCGGTGTACGCGAAGAGCGGCGTGAAGGCGCTGGAAGACTGGCTGGCGAAGGAAGGCGTGAAGAATATCAACGCTGTGAACGACGCCATCAAATCCGCCACGCCGTGGTACGCCAAGCTGGGAACACCAGTCACCGTGTAAACGGCTTGGTCAGTCATGAATTCCGGTCCGGCTACAGCCGCCTGACAGGCGGCTGCGGGCAGGATTGCCCGCCCTCTACGCTCGTCCCGCTGCGATTAAACGAGATCTTCCCGCGCCGCCGTCACTATCCCGATATGAGCGCGGATACCCCTGTCGGTCCCACCCTGGACCCGGCCGATTGGCCGGAGTTTCGCGCCCAGGCGCACCGCATGCTCGACGACATTCTCGGCTACACCGAAAACATTCGCGAGCGTCCCGTCTGGCAGCCGATTCCGGACGAAGTGCGCGCCCGATTCCGAGGCGATCTTCCCGAGGCGCCGTCCGATCTGGCCGCCGTTCACGGTGAGTTCATGCGCGATATCCTGCCCTTTGCCGCCGGCAATGTGCACCCCGGTTTCATGGGCTGGGTGCATGGAGGTGGCACACCCGTGGGCATATTGGCGGAGATGCTGGCGGCCGGGCTGAACGCCAACCTCGGTGGACGCGACCACATCCCGATCGAGGTGGAGCGTCAGATTGTCCGGTGGATGCAGGGGATCTTCGGATTCCCGGAGAGCGCCACCGGGCTGTTTGTCACGGGAACTTCGATGGCCAACCTGATCGGCGTCCTGATCGCCCGCGATCGCGAGTTGGGTTTCGAGGTGCGCTGCGCGGGCATCGCCTCGAGTCCGAAAAGGCTGACGGCCTATGCCTCGGCGGCGGCCCACAACTGTATTGGGAAAGCCATGGACATGGCTGGCATCGGCAGCGATGCGCTGCGCCTGATTCCGGTAGACCCACGCTATCGTATGAACCTCACCGCGCTCGGCAACGCAATCGGCGAAGATCGCCGCGCGGGTCTGACGCCGTTCCTGGTGGTGGGCACCGCAGGTACCGCCGATACAGGGGCCATCGACAACCTGGACGAACTGGCAGGGATCTGCCAGAGCGAGCGGCTCTGGTTCCACGTCGACGGGGCGTATGGTGCACTGGCCATTCTGGCGCCGGATCTGGCGCCGCGGCTGAAAGGCATCGCGCGCGCAGACTCGCTGGCTTTCGATTTTCACAAGTGGGGCCAGGTGCCCTACGATGCCGGGTTCATCCTGGTGCGCGACGGTGTGCTGCATCGCAGCGCCTTTGCCTCCGAGGCCGCTTACCTGAGAAAAGAGCTGCGCGGCCTGGCTGCGGGCGAGCCTTGGCCCTGCGATTACGGGCCGGACCTTTCGCGCGGCTTTCGCGCGTTGAAGACCTGGTTCACGCTCAAGGTCTACGGCACAGCGGCCTTGGGCGCGGTCATTTCACGCACCTGCGCGCTGGCCCGTTACCTGGAGAGCCGCATCGCCGAAACGCCGGAATTGGAGTTGCTGGCGCCGGTGGAACTGAATGTGGTCTGCTTCGGCTATCGCGCGGCGGATACCCAGGACGTTAACGCCAGGATCGTCGTCGAACTGCAGGAGTCGGGGCTGGTGGCGCCGTCGACTACCGTCATCGACGGGCATCTGGCAATTCGCGCGGCCATTGTAAATCACAGGACTGGCCGCGGGGAGATCGACCTGCTGGTGGAAAAGACCGTGGCGCTGGGACGCGCCGCCGCCGTAGAGTTTCAATTTGAGCGCGCGTGTTCGCTCGACAAAATGGGCCGCACGCGGGAGGCCCGAAACGCATATCTGGATGTGCTGGCGCGCGATCCCGCCCACCGGCTGGCATTGAACAATCTCGGCACGCTGCTGCACGCGACGGGATATCGGACCGCCGCGCGCACTGCCTACGCCGAAGCCGTGGCGCGCCATCCCGGCGATCCCATGAGCCGCGTGAATCTGGCCAATGTGCTCTACGAAAGCGGCGAATTCCAGGCTGCCCGGGATCACTATGAAACGGCCCTGCGGCTGGACCCTTGCCATGCGGAGGCGCATCAGGGCTTGGCCTACGTGCTGGCCGAATTCGGCGACGAGGAGAGCGCTCGATGGCATCGCCGGAAGGGTTTTGAGGATCGTCCAGCGATCGCGCTGCCGTATCGCGGCGAAGGTCCTCCGGTGTCATTGCTGCTGCTGGTTTCGCCGTTGGGCGGTAATATTCCAACCCGCAATTTACTAGACGACCGCGTCTTCCAAACATACGTCGTGGTGCCCGAATTTTACGATCCCAAAGTACCGCTGCCGCCGCATCAGGTGGTGTTCAACGCCATTGGGGACGCCGACTTGGCCGCGGCGTCGCTGGTGGCCGCGCAGTCCGTGGTGGCCCTCACCACAGCGCGCGTGATCAATCGGCCCGCTGCCGTACTCGCTACCGGGCGGGCCGATCACTCGCGGTTGGGGCGCGTGCCGGGCGTGGTGATGCCGTCAACCGTCACACTGCCACGGGAACTGCTATCCGCGCCCGACGCCGCGGCTACAGTGGCGCGCCACGGCTTCCACTTCCCGCTGCTGGTCCGCACTCCCGGTTTTCACACCGGGCGGCACTTTCTGCGGGTGGAAAACCCAGACGGGCTGGCGGGCGCGGTGGCGGAATTGCCCGGAAAAAACTTGACCGTGATTGAGTTTCTCAATGCCCGGGGCGCGGACGGGAAGGTGCGCAAGTTTCGCGTAATGACGATCGGCGGGCAGCTTTATCCGTTGCACCTGGCGATTTCCAGCCATTGGAAGATTCACTATTTCACCGCCAGGATGGCGGAACAGGCGAACTATCGCGCCGAGGACGCCGCATTTCTGGAGAATATGCCGGCCGTGATCGGCCCGCGCGCGATGCAGGCGCTCGCCGACATTCAAGCCACACTTGGCCTCGATTATGCCGGCATCGATTTCGGCTTGAGCGGCACTGGTGACTTATTGGTCTTCGAAGCCAATGCCACGATGGTGGTCAACCCACCCGAACCGGCCGAACGATGGGCCTACCGCCGTCCGGCGATCGAGCGAATCTTCGCCGCGGTGCGCCGTTTGCTCACCGAGGCGGCTATCCCTTCCGCCCAGTTTCAAACAGAAACCAGATGCGCCGCTCCGTTTGGTCGATCCATACTTCCAACAGGCTAGTGGTAGCTACGTCGTTTTCCTCGTCGCACAGGTCGTGCGCTTCGCGCATGCTGGCCAGGATCGCCTGATTGTCCTCGCGCAACTCGGCGAGCATGTCCAAGGGATCCACAAAGTCGGCGTCGTTATCGCTTAGGCGTTGCAGGCGGGCTATGTGCCCGATGGATCGGACGGTGGTCCCCCCGATCTTGCGCACGCGCTCGGCGATGTCGTCGGTCATCGCAAAAGTCTGATCGGCGTGCTCGTCCAGCAGGAGATGGTAGTCGCGAAAGTGCGGCCCGCTGACGTGCCAATGGAAGTTCTTGGTCTTTATATAGAGAGCGAATACGTCGGCCAGCAGCGCATTCAACGCGCCGGTAATGTTTTTGACGGCTTCTGGGCCGAGGGTGCTGGGCGTCGCCAGGGCTTCCCGGCGGCGTGTCCCAAGTTTTTCTTGAGTGGTAGTCGGCATTTTATTCTTCCCGACCTCGATCATACTCCGCATGCACGCACGCGTGCACGAGTTCGGCGGAAGGTGCGGGCGGAAACACACAATCGCGATTGTTTTCTGCGTTACACTGTTCCTTAAGCCAGAAAGGTGTGTCCATGCCCGACAATCAAGATTCCGTCAATCGCAGAGATTTCATGGTCCGGACCGCGGCCGCAGCCGGCGCGCTCGGGGCCGCCAAGGAATTATTCGCCAAGCCGGCCAAAGCGGCCGCCACGGGAAAGGTGATCGGCGCCAACGACCGCATCAACGTGGGCGTGATCGGCGTCGGCGGACGCGGCTCGTATTTGGCCGGCCAGTATGCCGCCATCGGCGAGCGCACCAACGCCTGCAAGATAGTAGCGGTGGCCGACGTCTACGAGAAGCGCAAGCGGCTGGCCGTGGATAAGCATAAGTGCGACGGCTACCTGGACTACCGCGAGATTATCAATCGCGCGGACATCGACGCCGTGGTGGTGGCTACGCCGGATCACTGGCACGCGCCCATCGCGCTGGAGGCCCTGGACCATGGCAAGGACGTGTATCTCGAAAAGCCCATGTGCCACACCGTCGAGGAGGCCCGGCATCTTTCCCAGACCGTAAAGGAGACCAAGCGGGTGCTGCAGGTCGGGTCGCAAACCACTTCCGCGTTGCAGTGGCACGTGGCCAAGAAGTACATCGCCGACGGCGCCATCGGCAAGATGATTATGAGCCAGGGTTCCTATCACCGCAATTCCAAGGAAGGCGAATGGAACTGGCCCATCGACCAGGGCGCCGGCCCGGACGGGAAGGACGAGAACTACATCGACTGGAAGACGTGGCTGGGCAAAGCGCCCAAGCGCCCCTTCGACGCCGACCGCTTCTTCCGCTTCCGCAAATACTGGGATTATTCGGGCGGCATCGCCACGGACCTGTTCTTCCACGTGGTGGCGCCCTTGAACATCTGCTGGTCCGAGCCGCAGTTCCCGAGCAAGGTATCGGCCAGCGGCGGCATTTACGTGTTCAAAGACGAGCGCGAGGTGCCCGACACATTCCATCTGATGGCGGAATTCCCGCAGGGCCATTCCCTGGTGTTGAGTTCCAGCATGGCCAACTCCCACCACATTCCCGGCCTGATCCGCGGCCACGAGGGCACCATCGTCATGGTCGACCACGGGATGTTTGAAGGCAGGACGGACCACATCACTCTGCTCCCCGAGCGCAGGGTGACCGACGACGCCTACAAAGCCAAGTTCGGCGACGAAGTGGAAACCAAGATTCCGGTCGAGCAGAAGAGCGATATCGTGGCCCACATCACCAACTTCCTCGATTGCATGCGCACGCGCGAGAAACCCACGCTGGATGTCGACACAGGGTTCCACGCACAGGTCACCATCTCCATGGCGGTGCAATCTTACCGTGAGGGGCGGGTGCTGTATTGGGACGACAAGAACCAGAAAGTGGTCAACAAGCCGGTAAAGGGGTAGACAAAATGAAAAGCTTTATCTTTCTTCTCGCAGTTTCGGCAGTTGGGGCGCCGCTGTTCGCGGCGACTTTGACGCAAGCCGAACGCGACCGCGCCATCGCCGAGTTGACCGCCAGCCGCCAGCAATTCCTGGATTCGGTGGCGGGCCTGTCGGTGGCGCAATGGAACTTCAAGCCCGACGAGAAGACCTGGTCGGTGGCCGAGTGCGCGGAGCACATCGCGGTCAGTGAAGACGTGATCTTCGGCAGTGTCACCAAGGTCGTGCAAGGTCCCCCCGCCCCGGACAAGAAATCCGCGGTGACGGACGATTTCATCCTGACAGCGGTGGTTGACCGATCGCACAAATTTCAAGCGCCCGAGATGCTGCGGCCCACGCATCGGTTCGCGTCGCCGCAGGAGATTGTCGATCACTTCAAACAGAGCCGGGACGCAACTATCGCCTACATACGCGATACGCAGGACGACTTGCGCGGGCACTTTTTCGATCACCCGGTGCTGAAGACCATGGACGGCTATCAGTGGATTCTGCTGCTCTCCGCCCACAGCCGGCGCCACACGGCGCAATTGAACGAGGTCAAGGCTAACGCGAATTTCCCGAAGGAATGAAACTCGCGGAAGGACGGGCCGGAAGACAGACGGCACTGTTACGCGGATGCCGGGTTCTGCCGGGCAGGTCCCAGAAGGGGTTGTCGTAAATCTCCACCTCCTGATCGTCGTATAGAGGCCAAAATTTGTTCGGGGGAGTCATGATTGTACATCCAGTTTACCGGCTGGAAAGGTTCCAATCGGCACAGTTCTATTATATCGAACCGGGCCGATCTAATTTTAGTTGCAAGCAATTGGTTTATTATCAACTGGTTGTAGAACGCGCGTTGGGCTATTCTCGGCATGCACCACGCGATTGCGCCCCTCTTTCTTGGCCCGATACAGAGCCGCATCGGCCGCTTCCAGGGTCGGCTCCGCCCGGCTTCCGGACGTACCGCAGGCTACGCCGATGCTGGCAGTGAACGAAAGCACGCCCGAGCGAGTCGGGATCTTGCTTTCTGCGATCCGCCCACACAGCCTGTTAAATATGTTGAACGAATCGGACTCGGCCTTCATGGGAGCGATCACCAAAAACTCCTCTCCCCCCATACGCCCCACGGAATCGTACTTCCTGAGACTCTCGGTCAGAATCCGCGCAAAGCCTTGGAGCAGATCGTCCCCGGTGTGGTGCCCGTATGTGTCGTTGATCTGCTTGAACCGATCTATGTCGCACATCCCCACGGCCCAGGTGTCGCCATCGCGGCTGGCCCGGCAAATCTCCCGGTCCAATGTGTCCAGAATGGCCCGGCGGTTCAACAGGCCCGTCAATGGATCGTGGTTTGCCTGATGCGCTAAGGCTTCCCGGCCGGCGACGACCGCGGCCTGCATCTCGACCATGCGGCGGCCGACGTCAAGGCGTGCGCGGAGTTCTCCGAGGTCGAAGGGTTTGGACAGGTAGTCGTTAGCTCCGGCCTCAAGCCCGGCGACGATATCGGCTTTTTCACCCCGCGAGGTCAGAATCAATATGTAGGGCGGCCTCGCGGACGGGAGGGCCCGCACGCGGCGCACCAGTTCCGGCCCGTCCATCTGAGGCATCATCCAATCCAGAATAACCAGCTCGGGCGCATCGGGCTGCTGGAGCCTTTCCCAGGCTTGGGCGCCGTCGATTTTAGCCTCCACCTCGTGGCCTGCTTTTTTAAGCACACCCGCGAGTACGGTGCGCGAGGTAAGATCGTCGTCGGCAATCAGGATGCGCATGGCGAAGTGCATTCCTCAGTCATGGCGTCCTTCAGTCGAACGAACTGGCGCTCCAGGTCGTCCATGTCGGCGGCAACGGAGACCAGGTCTCCGGTCTTGCCGGACTTCTCCATCCGGATGGCCAGCGCGCGCAGGGCTTCGCCGCCGACATTCGCCGCGGCGCCCTTCAAAAGGTGGGCCTGCCGCTCGGCGCCGAGTGCGTCTGAGGCGTCCAGGTAGCGCCGCAACGTCTCGATCTGCACCGGGATGTCGTCCAGAAAAGCCGCTTTGACGGCGGCCGCCAATTCCTCATCGTTCATCAGGCGGTCGAGCATCGCCGCACGGTCGAAGACCACCGGCGACGACGAACCAATCGTGGGCGGTTGCATTGCGCCTTCAAGCGACGTTGCCGATTCACCATTATTTTTCGGCAGCCAGCGCGCCAGAACCTCGTTCAGTTCTCGCGGCGAAACCGGTTTGGACAAATAGTCGTCCATTCCCGCCCGTAAACAGCGCTCTTTATCGCCAATCATCGCATTGGCAGTCATAGCGACAATGGTGAGGTGCTTTCCGCTCGTCCTTTCGCTTTGACGAATGGCCATGCTGGCTTCCAGGCCGTCCATTTCCGGCATCTGCACATCCATCAGGACAAGATCGAACGTCTGATTCTCCACCGCTTCCAGAACCGCCCTGCCGGTCCCCGCCAGAACCACGCTGTGTCCTAGCTTTTCCAACAGGCGGGTGGCCACAATTTGATTCACGCGGCTGTCTTCCGCCAGCAGGATGGTCGCCGCCGCCGTGCGGCACTCAGGCAATGAGCGACTCGCGACCGCGGGCTGGGTGTTTTGCTTGCGGTCGCGACCGGCCAGTCCAAGCACCTGCTGAATGACACCGAGAAGGTCCGACCGTTTGATGGGCTTGGTCAGGTACGCGCTGATGCCAACCTCATTGCATTTCGCGGCATTTCCGGGCAATCCAACCGACGTGAGCATCACCACCCGCGAGTCGCCGAATCCGGAGCTGGCTTTGATTCGCTCCGCGACCTCGAAGCCATCCATCTCCGGCATCTGCGCATCCAACAGGACCAGGGGAAAAGGGGTTCCCTGCGCCTTCGCCCACTCCAGCATCGGCAGAGTCTCTCGCCCCCGATCTACGGATGTGGGGGTCATCCCCCAACCTCGGAGCGTCTCTTGCAGGATCCGGCGATTGCACGCGTTATCGTCAACCACCAGCACAGGCAGCCCGGCTAGCGCCGCCAAGCCAAGCTCCGCGACCGTGGATGGATTTTCCTGTCGCGCAAAGCGCGCGTTGAAATGGAATGTGCTGCCCAATCCGGGTTTGCTTTCGACCCAGATCCGTCCGCCCATGGCTTCAACCAACCGGGAAGAGATCGTAAGGCCTAATCCCGTGCCTCCAAACTGCCGGGACATCGAATTGTCGGCTTGCGTGAAATCTTCAAATATCAATCGTTGCTTGTCCAACGGAATGCCTATGCCCGTATCGCTTACCGCAAAATGTAGGGTGACTTCCGTTGCGGTCGCCTCTTGTTTTTCGACTCGGAGCACAACTTCGCCCTGCGCCGTGAATTTGACGGCGTTGCCGATCAGGTTAAGCACAATCTGACACAAGCGGGCAGGATCTCCCACCAGACCATCCGGCACTTCGGTAGAAATGTCATACGCCAGCTCCAGGCCCTTTTGGTGGGCGCGGATGCCGACCGCCTTCATGGCGCCATCCAAGCTGTCGCGCAGGTTGAACTTGATCGTCTCCATATCCAGCTTCCCCGCCTCGATCTTGGAGAAGTCCAGAATGTCGTTGATCAGCGAGAGCAGGGAATCCGCGGAACTCTTGACCATGCCCAGATACTCGCGCTGCTCGGGGTTGAGGTCCGTGTCGAGGGCCAGCTCCGTCATGCCGATGATGCCGTTCATCGGGGTACGAATTTCATGGCTCATATTGGCTAGGAATTGACTCTTGGCCTGGCTGGAGGCTTCCGCCTGTTTAACATCCACGCGGGATTTCACCAGGTTCACGGCCCTGTCCGCGCCGAAGCCCAGTAGAGCCACTGCGCAAAGGTATATCAGAAGCCGGTAGATCTCGTTGACTTTCTGTGCGTGCTCATAGTTGCGAATGTAAGCGCTCGAAATTGCGTCGATGCCCCGAGCGGTTGGGAGCGCGTTCAATTCTTCGATGACCGCTTCAACCCGTGGCTTGAAGCTGGCGATGGTCGTGGCGTGTGCTTTGGCGGTGCTGAAAGTGAGATTGAGATTCTTGTTTCGAGCCGCGTCGACCGACAGCATGGCTATTTCCGCGTTTAGCGGAACGCCTAGATCGGAGTGCGGTGTCAGATCGTAAAGCAGGATGTCCCGCAAGAGCTTGTCCAGGTGATCGTCCGCCTCCGCGTCTTTCGCTTTCACCGCCGCACGGGAAGCCTCGGCGATCGACACCGGGAAATATCGAAGGGAGTTCTTAAGAATCGCGTTTTCGGATTTGAACGTTTCCACCAGGCGGGTCTTGTGTGAGAGGAGGCCGGATTCGCGTTCCAGAAGCTGCTCGATCTGTCTTCTCTTCCATCCTCCGATAAACGACGGGATGTGCCGCAGCCCGGCCGCGGTCTTTTCCATTTCTTCCAGCGTTTGCACGAAGGGATCGTACGATCTGAGCAGTTCGTACCGCGAGTTAATGAGATCGGTGTTGATCTCGGCGTCCAACTGTTTCATCAGCCGGAGATCGCGCACGAACCGGTCGTGCTCCAGCGGATCGACGGGCCGCTGTTCCACGAACAGAAATGTCAGCAGCGCCGCGGCGCCCACGCCGATCGAAACATTTCTTATCTGCTCCGCGGTCATAGCGGCTTCCCATCCAACTCGCCGGTCAGAGTCCTCAGGAACTCAACGATCAATCCCACTTCCGGGTCGCTCAGGCGGCGCCCAAGTTGGTACTTGGCCATCATGCGCACGGCATCGGCCAGCGTAGCTGCGCTTCCGTCGTGGAAGTATGGCGGAGTCAACGCCACGTTCCGCAGGCTGGGAACCTTGAACATATACATGTCCTTGGGATCTCCGGTCACGTTGAAACGGCCCAGGTCGGCTGTAGTGATGTGGCCGCGATCCGTGAAATAAGCTGCCATAACCCCCACCTTCTGGTACATGTTTCCGCCCGCATTCATGCCCTGGTGGCAGCTCGCGCAGCCGAACGATTTGAATAACGCGTAGCCTTGCCGCTCCCCGCTGGTGAGAGCGTTGGCGTCATGACGCAAATACCGGTCGAAGCGGGAATTGGGCGTGGCTAACGAACGCTCGAACTCGGCGATGGAATCCTTTACGTGGCCGCTTTGGATGTCATCGCCGTAGACCTGGCGAAAACCCCGCACGTAGTCCGGAGAGTCTTTGAGCTTCGCGATGGCTTCGGGCCAGGTGGATCCCATTTCTATTTTCGATTGAAGGGGTCCGTCGACCTGGCTTTCGAGCGTGGCCGCACGGCCGTCCCAAAATTGACTGAAGTTTAAACCGCTGTTCAGAACGGTGGGAGCGTTGATGTTGCCCACTGCGCCATGAATGCCAATCGACCGCGCCAGGCGATCTGTTCCTCCGGTAGCGAGGTCGTGGCAACTGGCGCACGAAAGTTGGTCGTTGTGCGACAGCCGCGTCTCGTGAAACAGCCGCCGCCCAAGGTCGATTTTTCCGCGATCCAAACCGGTCGGGACTTCAATAGGTTGGATCGGCTCATTCGAATCGGTAGGCGGCGCAGCCGTGGCTTCAACCACTTGCGTCTCACCAGGCGCCCAAAAATGCAGCAATAAGACGCCGATCCCGACGCAAGCGACACCACCGGCAACCAGCCACCGGAAACGCGGTTTCATACAAGTGATCCATCGGCGGGGGACCTGACGGGCTTTAGTGGGCGGCCAATTCTGGCCTCCAATCACTCGGAGCGGAGCGCGTTAGCCGGATCGACCGCCGTTGCCCGGCGCGCCGGGAGGTAGCAGGCCAGGGCAGCCACCGCGATGGCCAGCGCCGCTACGGATACGAAGGTCGCGGGATCGGCGGGGCGTACTTGGTACAGCAGGCTCCACAACACGCGGCCCAGCGCGAGTGCGCCCACCAATCCCAGGGCCACGCCCAGCAGGGCCAGATTCACACCCTGGCGCAGCACCAGCCGCCGCACATCTCCCGCCTGCGCGCCCAGCGCCATACGCAATCCGAATTCGCGCGTGCGCTGGCTCACCGCGTACGAGATCACGCCGTAGATGCCGATGGCCGCCAGCGCCAGCGCCAGCCCGGCGAACAGCGCCACCAGGAATAGCGCGAAGCGCGGCGTGGAAACGTTGGCATCCGCAATATCGTCCATCGGACGTATATTCGCGACCGCCAGATTGGGATCGAGCCGATGCACCGCCTGCCGCAAATCGTTCGCCAGCAGCGCTGGGTCGGTGCTGCCGCGCAACGCGACCGCCATGGTGTTGACCGAAACCGGTGTTTGGTCGATGGCCCACCACAGCGCCATTTCCGCTGCCGGGCTATCCGGTTTGTCCTTCACATCGCCCACGATGCCCACGATGCTCATCCAATCCTTTTCTTGGGGGTGGTCTTCGAATGTGAGGCGTTTTCCCAGCGCGTCTTGATGGGGCCAGTAATGCCGGGCCATGCTCCGATTGACGATCAACGCCAGCGGCGCTTTCATGTCGTCGCCGGCGGTGAAGAAACGGCCGCGCACCAGCGGAATGCCGACGGCGCGAAAATAGCCGGGACTGGCGACATGATAGCGCGCGTGGACCTCCTCGTTAGCCGCCGGCTTCCTCCCCTCAATGGTGAGTCCGCTAATATTATCGTCGTAGCCCGTCCAGGGCAGATCGGTTCCGACGCCGGCCGCGCGAACGCCGGCCACCGAATCCAGGCTGGCTGTCAGGCGTCCCCAAAAGCGCAACGTTTCAAGCGGCTTGTAGGCGGCGTCCGGCAGGGACAGACTGGCGGTCAGCAGGTGTTCGGCACGAAAGCCCGGATCGGCGCGCAGCAGGTTCACGAAGCTGCGCAGCATCAGGCCGGCGCCGGTCAGCAGCAGGCAAGCGAGCCCCACTTCCCCAACCACCAATACGCTGCGCAACCGCCGATGCCCGCGGCTGGAACTTGCGCCCCGCCCACCGGCCCGCAAAGCATCCTGCACATCGGAGCGGGCAGCCTGCAAAGCCGGCGCCAGGCCGAAGAGGACTCCGGTCGCCAGCGCGACGAGCAGCGTAAATCCGAACACCGCGGCATTCACGTGGATGGTGTCGGCGCGGGGGAAACCGGCGGGCAGCAGCGCCACCAGGGCGCGTACGCCCGCTACGGCAATGCCGACCGCACAGACGCCGCCGAGCAGCGCGATGAGCAGGCTCTCAGTCAACATCTGCCGCACCAGCCGCGCCCGGCCGGCGCCCAACGCGGTGCGCACGGCGATCTCCCGCCGGCGGGCCGAAGCTCGCGCCAGCAGCAGATTCGCCGCGTTGGCGCAGGCGATTAACAGCACCAGTCCCACGGCGCCCAGCAAGACCAAAAGCAGGCGCTGGCTGGGGCCTACGATCTCCTGATATAGCGGAATCACCAGTGCCTGCCAGCCATCCAGCGCGCCGGGATGCTCGCGCGCAAGCTGCGCGATCAAGGCGCCCATCTCGGCTTGCGCCTGCCGCGACGTCACGCCTGGCTTCAATCGGCCGATGGCCTCCAGATAATGCGAACCGCGATGGGCGGCATCGCCCCGGAACGCAAACGGCCACCAAACGTCCACCGTCTCGCCGTGAGCCACGCCATTATATTCATTGCCGGGATGCTCGGTGCCCGGAGGCATCACCGCGACTACGGTGAACGGCTGGGAATCGAGCGTGATTTTCCGTCCCAGGATATTCGGGTCGGCCGCAAACCGGTTGCGCCACAACCGGTCGCTCAGAATCGCCTGCATTTGGTTGCCGGGGACCTCATTGTTGGCCGTGAACTCGTGCCCACGCGCGGGGTGCAGACCCAGCGTGTGGAAAAATCCGGCCGTCACGGCGAAACCCGTGAAGCGCTCCGGCTGGCCAGTACCGGAAAGCTGCAGGTCGGCGCGGGTGAAACCGGCCAGCGACTCGAAGGATCGATTGCGCGCGCGAAAATCGCGAAAGTCGAAAGGGTTAAGCGGGAATCGTGGATAGCTCGCGCTGTGGAAGAAGACCCGAACGATACGATCGGCATCGGGATAGGGAAGCGGCCGCAGCAGCACGCCGTCAATCACGCTGAAGATGGCGCTGTTCGCGCCGATGCTGAGCGCCAGCGTCAGCAGGATCACGGCTGTAAACGCGGGACTCTTGCGTAGAGAGCGCAACGCGTATCGCAGGTCGCGCGAAAGGTTTTCGATATAATCGGTGCGTCGCATATCGCGGCATTCCTCCTGAATTTGTGTTACGCCACCCAGCTTGCGGAGCGCCGCGCGGTGGGCTTCGGCGGGCGGCATACCCGCGGCCAGATTCTCCGACAGTTGCTGGTCCAGATGAAAGCGCAGTTCCTTGTCGAGATCTTCCTCGACCCGATTGCGGCGGGTCACGGACCGCAGCCGCATCCGGAAAATATCCCACCCGCGCCGCAGCTTCATGAGCCTACTCCTCAGCCAGGCCGATCACCAAGCCCACGGCCTTCGACAAGCGTTCCCATTGCGCGAGCTCTTTCTCGAGCTGCGTGCGGCCGGCCTTGGTCAGTTGGTAGAACTTGGCCTCGCGGCCGGTTTCGGTCTTGTGCCATGAGGCCCGGATCCAACCCTGCTGCTCCAGGCGATGCAGCGCCGGATACAGCGCGCCCTGGGTGACCTGCAAAACGTCATCGCTCACCTGCTCGATGCGCTTGGCGATGGCCCAGCCGTGCATCGGCTCGAGTGAGATGGTGCGGAGAATCAGCAGGTCGAGGGTGCCCTGGATCAAGTCGGATGGTTTGCTCATCTTTGCCTAATTAATCTACAATCTACGCCTAAGCCATTTACAATACTCCTTTGCCGGAAGGTTGTCAACTTCCCGGCGCAGGCGCTCGTGCCTGTGGCAACCTGCTGGAAGATGCGGTATAACGGAAGCCTGTGAACACCCAAGCCGCAAGTGCCTTCGCCATCCTGTTGACGTCAGCCGGCCTGCTGTGCGCCCAGCCCGCGCGCCGCCCGCCCGCCGCGCCTTACCAAGCGCCCGATGCGCGCGGCTTACTGGGGCTGGCGCCGGCCGATCTGGGACCCTTGCTCGAACGATATACGAACGATCAGCAGAGCCTCCGAAGGTTCTACGACGTGCAGTTCTCTCCCACCACCGAGCGGGTCATGCGCCAGTTCTACGAAACGTGGCGCGCCGCGCTCGGGACGATTCCGATCGACAGCCTGCCGCAGGAGGGGCGCATCGATTACCTCCTATTCCGCAACAAGCTGGATCGCGAGGTCCGGCAGCTCGATCTGAATCGCAAGCGGGCCGAGGAGATCGCGGAGTTGATCCCGTTCGAGCCCGCCATTATCGAGTTGAAGGAGGCCCGCCAGCGGGTGGACCCGCTGGACCCGTCCGCGGCCGCCGCCACGCTGGAGCGGATCTCCAAGCAAATGGACGCTCTCACGAAGCGCATCAACGATCCTGGCAAGGGGGCCGGGATCGAGGTCCGGAAGACGGTGGCATTCCGCGCGGCGCGCACGGTGGACCGCCTGCGCGACACGCTGAAAACCTGGTTCGAATTCTACGATGGCTACGATCCCTTATTCACCTGGTGGGTTACCGAACCGTATCGCAAGAGCGCGGCCGCCATGGAGAAGTATGCGGTCCTGATTCGCGAAAAGCTGGCGGGGATCAAGCCGGACGATCGCGATACCATCGTGGGCGACGCCGTGGGCCGGGACATGCTGGTCAGCGAACTGGCCTATGAAATGATTCCGTACACGCCCGAGGAAATCGTCGAAATCGCCAACCGCGAGTTCGCCTGGTGCGACGCCGAGATGCTGCGCGCCTCGCGCGACCTGGGCTATGGCGACGATTGGAAGAAGGCGCTAGAGCACGTGAAGCAAGACTACGTGCCGCCCGGGCAGCAACCGGCCTTCATCCAGGGGCTGGTGCTCGAGGCCATCGATTTTGTGCAATCGCACAATCTGGTGACGGTGCCGCCGCTGGCGGCCCAGACCTGGCGCATGGAGATGATGTCGCCGGAGCGCCAGCGCATCAATCCTTTCTTCACCGGCGGCGAGATACTGAGCGTCTCGTACCCGGTGGAAAGCATGACCGAGGAGCAGAAGCTCATGGGCATGCGCGGGAACAACAAGCACTTCTCGCGCGCTACGGCCTTTCATGAAGTGATCCCCGGCCATTTTCTGCAGGAATTCATGAGCGACCGCTACCGTCCCTATCGCGGCATATTCGAGACGCCATTTTCAGTGGAGGGCTGGGCGCTGCATTGGGAGATGCTGCTGTGGGACCAGGGCTTCACGAAGACCCCGGAGGATCGCATCGGCGCGCTGTTCTGGCGCATGCACCGCTGCGCGCGCATCATCTTCTCGCTGAATTTCCATTTGGGCAAAATGACTGCTCAGGAGTGTGTGGATTTTCTGGTGAATCGCGTCGGGTTTGAGCGCGAAAACGCCGCGGGCGAAGTACGCCGCTCGTTCGAGTCGGGATATTATGGGCCGCTGTACCAGGTCGCTTATATGTTGGGCGCGTTGCAGTTTCGCGCGCTGCACCAGGAGTTGGTCGGGGCGGGGAAGATGACGGACCGCGATTTTCACGATGCGATTCTGAAGATGAACGCGATTCCGGTGGAGATGGTACGCGCCGGTTTGACGAAGCAGCCGCTGGATGCGGGGTTTGTGTCGAATTGGAAGTTTTACGGACCTTCGCGTTGATGCGAGACGTGGACAGGCTAGGAAGCCTGTCCTACTCGAGCGCGTCGGCCAAGTCTTGAGGGGCGAAGGGCTTATACAGGAAACCAACGTGGTTTCCTTCCAAAGTGTCACCGGCCGGCCCCGTTGGATAACCGCTCATCAGCACCAGACGAATTGAGGCATTGGAGTCCAGTATGCGGCGGGCTAGTTCTTCGCCGCGCATGCCGGGCATATTCAGATCCACCAGCGCCGCCGCGTACAGGGACGAGTCGGCCAGCACCAATGCCAGCGCTTCGGCGGCGCTAGGGCAAGCGTCCACCCGGTAGCCCAGGCGCGAAAGGTAGTTTGCCATCACCTTCAGCAACGCGGCGTCGTCATCCACGATAAGGATGCGTCCAGCCGTGGAATCCATTAGAAGAATGCTAGCAGATGCTATGGGAGTTATCATCCGCATATGCAATTTCACACTGAATATCTGACCTTTCGTACCACCAAACATCGCGAATACGTCAACATCACAGCGCAAGTGGAGAGCGCGCTGCGCAAGAGCGGCATTCAGGAGGGCATGATCCTGGTCTCGGCCATGCACATTACCGCGGGGGTTTGGGTAAACGATGCCGAAGACGGACTGCTTGGCGATATCGACGAGTGGCTGGAAAAACTGGCGCCTTTCCGGCAGAATTACCGGCACCATGCGACCGGCGAAAGCAATGGGGATTCGCACTTGAAGAGCTTGCTGGTACACCACCAGGTGATTGTACCGGTGACCAAGGGCAAACTGGATTTCGGGCCCTGGCAGCAGGTCTACTATGCGGAATTCGACGGCCAGCGGGCCAAACGCGTGATCGTCAAAGTAATGGGCGAATAAACGACCGATGAGTGAAAGGAGCGCCGCGCAGGCGGCATGTAGGGGTTATGAAACAAACTTTTTGGTTGGCGGGCGCCCTGGCGCTCGGCACGATCGGTGGAATCGCCGCGGAACTGCCGGTGCGGCACGTAGTCCTTTATAAGCATGGCGTGGGTTTCTTCGAGCGCGCCGGCGATCTGGCGCCCGGCGAGTCGGCGCGCCTGGATTTCAAGGCCTCCGACATGGACGATGTGCTGAAATCGCTGACCATCGAAGAAAGAGGCGGCGGTAAGATCTCGGGATTGCGCTATGATTCGAGCGAGCCGCTGGCCCACAAGCTGGCGGATTTCCCCTTTCAGCTTGGCACGGCGCAGCCGCTGAGTACCGTGCTCGACCAGCTCAAAGGCGCGCAAATCGAGCTGAAGTTCGCAAATGATACTGTGGCGGGCGCGCTCGTGGCCGCGCGCCTGGTGCCCGGAGACGACAAGCGCCCCGAGCGCGAGCAGATCACGCTGTTAATGGATACGGGCGATTTGCGCAACTTCGACCTGGGCGCGGCCGCCGGCATCCGCTTCGTGGACACCCGGCTGCAGACGCAGTTCAAGGATTACCTGGCGGCCCTGACCGAGGCGCGCTCCAAAGAAAAGCGCAGCATGTACATCGACTCGACCGATTCCAAACGGCGGGAAGTCGTGGCCAGTTACATGGCGCCCACGCCGGTTTGGAAATCCTGTTACCGGCTGATCTTTGGGGAAGCCGCGCAACCTACGCTCGAGGGATGGGCTATCGTGGACAACACCAGCGGCGAGGACTGGGACAAGGTGGATCTGTCGCTCGTATCGGGACGGCCCATCTCGTTTATCAGCCGGCTGTATGAACCACGCTATGTTGCGCGGCAGACGGCGGAGCTGGCCGAAGACAGCGGGTCGGCGCCCGTGGTGTATGAAGGCGCGGTGGAAACGGAGGCGGACACCATTAATGGCCAGCCCGCGCCGCCTCCTCCGGCGGCGATGGCTGCGCCGGCTCCCCAGACAGCCAGGAAGGCCAGGGCAATGGGAGGGGTTATTGGCGGGGCGATGAGCGGGCGCGATTTCGCGCAGATGGTCGAAGTGGGACAAGCGGCCCCTTCCACCATCTCTGTAGCCGCGGCCGGCCGCGAGCTGGGCGAGCTATTCGAATACCACATCCCCACGCCCGTCACGGTCCGCCGCAACGAATCGGCCATGCTGCCCTTTTTGCAGCAGAAGGTCGACACGCGCAAACTGCTGATCTACTCCGATCCGTCGTCCACACATCCCATGGACGCTGCCGAGATTTCGAATTCCACCGGTAAGACGCTGGACGGGGGGCCTATCACGGTCTACGACGCAGGCGCCTACGCGGGCGAGGCGTTGATGGAAACGGTCAAGACGGGCGACAAACGGCTGATCAGTTATGGCGTGGACCTGGGGACCCGCATCACTACACAGTGGGACAGCAAGGCCGAACAGATTCGCGAGATCCACGCGCGCCGGGGGATTCTGACCACCCGCAACGCCGTTGTGGAGACCCGCACTTACACCATCCGCAATGTCGACCAGAAAGCTAAGACCCTGGTGATCGAACATGCCGCCCGCCAGGATTATAACCTGTTGGATCGCAAACCGTCCGAGAAGACCAGCAACGCTTACCGGTTCGAGGTGAAGCTGGCGGCGGGTGCTACCGAGAAGTTTCCCGTCGTCGAAGAGCACGTCTACGATAGAGCTTTTACCATTACCGATCTGACGCCCGATGTGTTATTCACCTATGTGCGCAACAAGGATTTCAGCGATGCCGCGCGCAAGCAGCTCGAGCAGATAGCTAAACTGAAACAGCAGATTGTGACAGCCGGCCGCGAGATACAGAGTCTGGAGAGCCAGATCAACGATGTGATAGCCGACCAGGACCGCCTGCGGCGGAACATCGCCAGCCTCAACCAGGTCAGCGGCCAGCAGCAACAGGTACAGACGTATGCACAGCGGCTGGCAAGCCAGGAATCGCAGCTTGCATCATTGCGCGACCGGCGCGCGGATATCGGCAAGCAGCGCACGGCGCTGGAGGCGGAGGTTAGCAGTTCGATCGATAGTATGGTGTTCTGAAGCGGGGGGCGGCCTCGAAAACCGCCCTCCAAGCGTCGAACTCGCTTTCTTACTTCCGAATTCCGGCGCCTGTCTCCTGCGTTCTGTTCCGCCGCAAATACGACCACAGCATCCAGCCCAACGCCGCTGCGGCCAGTAACGCCAGAGTCATCCATGAAAAATCGCCCAAAGCCGCATCCAGTTCCATCACCCGGTCGCTGAAGACCCAGCCCAGGACGATGTACAGGACCGCGCCGAGCGTCTCGCCCAGCACGTCCCACATTAGAAAATGCATCCACGGATATTCGGCGATACCGCTGGTGAAATTAATCAACGAACCCAGCGGCGTCACCAGCCAGCGGCTCAGGAAGACGCCCATTCCGCCCCAGCGACGTGCGTGCGCTTCGGCCTTTGCAATCCGTTCGGGTCCGCCCAGCATGCCTCCAAACCGGGAAACCAATGCTGTGCCGCCCCACCGGCCGATGGCGTATCCGATTTGATCGCCGATCACCGAACCCACGCTGGCCACCGCGATAGCCAGCCACATCGGCATGAGCCCCTGCGCCACCAACGAGCCCGTGACGATCAGCAGCAGGCTCACCGGCAAGGGCACGCCTATGGACGCAATCGCCACCACGCCAAACAGCACCGGAGAGCCATATTGCGACAGCGCCGCCAGAATCTGTTCGCGCATCAGGGCGTCTTGCCCCCCGGAACTTCCGGCGCGGGGTGCGTATGGCCCGCACTGGCCAGGGCGCGTTCCAGATCCCGCTCCAGATCTTCGACTGGCCGGTGTGCCTGGCGCGCGAGCGTCCGCAGCGGCCGCCGGTCGTGCGGCTGAGGTTCCAGCCCGATGGCGTGGAAGAGTATGGCGGAAGGCACGTGGTGAGTGTGCGCGATGAACGGGACGCTCATCCAGGGGCGGATCGGCTCATTCTCCCACCGCAGACCGTGGGCATGCCGGCCGGCGCGGAACGCGAAAATGAATGTACCGGCAATGGCCATGCAAAAGGCCACCGCCAGAATAAGTAACCGGGATGGCCGCTGCACGATCCCATCATAACCGGAGCGCCTGCCTAACGTTCCCGCTGCCGCCCGCCGATTCAAAACAGAGGGGCGAACTGACGGCATGACCATAGGCAAGAAAATTTCCCTTCTTTACGCGCTTCCCGCGGCCCTGGCGATGGCCGTGGGCGGCGTCTCCATTGTCAACCTGCGGATGATGCACGGCGTCATCGGCAAGCTGGCCACGGATTCGCTTCCGGGCACCTACAGCATCGGCCGGCTCAGTGGGCTTGCCAAGGATATCCGCGGCGCCATTCGCGGACACATTACCTCGGATAAACCCACCGATAAGATGAAGGCAGATGAGGACTTAGCGGGGTTTGAGCGCACCCTGCGCCAGGAAATTCAGGAGTACGGGAAGAGCATTTCGAGCGTCCAGGACCGTGAGCTATTCGCCGGTGTCGCCGGTAAATTCGACGTGCTGCTGCGGACGGCGGATGGCATCCGCCCGCTCAGCATGGCGGGCAAGACGGAAGATGCGCTGAAGATGTTTCGCGCTGAAACCATGCCGGCGTACCTGGGGGTGCAGAAGGCCATCGAAGACGTGTACGCGTTCAAGCGGCAGGACGGAAACGGCAATGCCGCCGACGCGGTATCGGCCGCGCAGCGGGCCCAACGCATCCTGTGGGTGCTTCTGACGCTTTCCGCGCCGTTCAGCGCGTGGCTCGGCTGGTATATTATTCGCGACATCCATCGGATTCTGCATCCCATGATCCACGAATTAAGCGCGGCTTCAGAGGACCTCCGCGGCGCCCCGCAGCACATCGCGACCTCCAGCGGCGCTCTGGCGCAGGCCGCCATGGAACAAGCCGCCTCGCTCGAAGACACCTCCGCGGCCAGCAAAGAAATCCAATCCAACACCCAGCAGAATTTGAGGAAATCGCAAGCCGCGGCGCGGCTCATGGCGGAAACGGCGGAGGCTGCGGCCCGCGCCAGCCGCGAGCTCGAACAAACTATGGTGTTCATGCGGGAGATGGATGTATCCAGCGGCAAAGTAGCGAAAATTATCGGGATCATCGACGAGATCGCGTTTCAGACCAACATTCTCGCGCTCAACGCCGCAGTGGAGGCGGCCCGCGCCGGCGAAGCAGGCATGGGCTTCGCAGTGGTAGCAGACGAAGTACGGAGTCTGGCCCTTCGCTCCGCGCAGGCGGCTCGCGACAGCAGCGAACTGATTCAGAGCTCGGTTGACAAATCGAAGCAGGGCTGCGTCCAGATCGAGCGGGTATTCGGCGCCGTCCGGGAAATGAGCGGCAAGGCGGATCAGGTTAAGACCATGGTGGATGACGTCAGCGCCGCTAGCGCGGAGCAGGTCCGCGGCATCGAACAGATCTCCAAGGCGATTTCGCAAATGGACCAGATCACGCAGAGAACGGCCGCTAGCGCGCAAGAGTCGGCTTCGGTGGGTCAACAGATGGGTTCCCATTCGGAGTCTCTGGCCGCCGTGGTCGAAAGCCTCCGTCTTATGGCCGGCACGGGCGCGCGGCAAGACTGACTGCGCGATAGAATGTGCTTGTGATCAAGCGCACCCTATCCCTGATCCTCGCGGCGGCCGGCTGTCTGACACTTGGCGCCGCGCCACAGGCCACGCCGGAATGGCGACAATTATTCAACGGCCGCGATCTCGCCGGCTGGCAGCACGTCGGACCCGGCTCCATGACGGTCGAAGACGGACTCATCCGCACGCACGGCGGCATGGGCCTGCTGTGGTGGACTGGCGGCAAGTTCTCCAACTCGGTGATCCGGGTGGTCTACAAAATGCGCGACCACAACGACAACTCCGGCGTCTTTATCCGAATACCCATCGAGCCGCGCGAAGAGTGGATGCCGGTACATTACGGCTACGAAGTACAGATCGATAACGAACCAGAGAAATCCCACGAAACCGCCTATCATGCGACGGGAACGCTGTACTCGCAGACCAAGGCTTTGGCGCGGCCCGGTAAACCCGGCCCGGAGTGGAACACGATGGAGATCACACTGGACGGGCCGCACACAATCGTCTTTCTGAACGGTATCAAAGTGACCGATTACACGGAGGGCCAGCCCGTGGGTCCCCGATCGTTCAGTTTCGAGCCGCAAAGAGGACCGCGCCCGCTAGAAGGCTATATCGGCCTGCAGAATCACAGCGACGACGATATCGTTTTCTTCAAGGAAGTGGCCGTCAGGCCGTTGAAGTAGTCCTGATTTCAGGCGTCACTCCCGGCCGATCGCTTCCAAAGCCTCGCGCACGATGTGATAGATAGACGCCTGTACTTCCTGGATACGGGGAATATAATCCGAACGAACGACAATCGGAAAATCCGCCAACCCCCGGCGCAACACCTCGCCGCCGTCATAACCCAACAGAGCCACAGTCGTGAGCTTCCGCTTGCGCGCTTCCTCCAGCGCCATCACGATATTGCGCGAACCCCCGCTGGTCGAAATCCCCACGGCCATGTCTCCGGGGCGCGCCTGCGCGATAAGCTGCCGCAGGAAGATCACATCGGTGCTCACATCGTTGGCAACCGCCGTGATATTCGCGGGCTCCAAAGCCAACGATACCGCCGGAATCGGCCGGTAGCCCTCGGGAGGGCACACGCAGTCGAGCGCCCAATCGTTGGCATCCGTAGCCGATCCTCCGTTGCCAAACAGAATCAGCTTGCCACCGTTGCGGACGCACTGCCACATAGCCTGCGCCGTGGCGCCGATGGCCTCGGCCTGCTCCTCGGCCGCCTTCGCGCGCAGGCTGGCGTCGTCTTGTACCTTTAGCCGGATGGATGCAGCGACCTCGGCCAGCACATCGTCCGTCGGCTGCTTCTGTTGTCCCAGGAACGGATACAAGAACCCGGCATCTCCCGTATCCAGTCCCAACTCGCGATGTTCGAAGAATACGTGCACTGTCTCCCACAGCACGTGGTAGAGCATCTCGATCATTTCCTGGTGCATGAAGGGATGCGGGGTGTGCGCGGCCACGGCATAGTCGCCATCGAGCCCAGGCAGGGCAAACGTCATGGCCTGTCGCGCGCGCGCTAAATCCAGAGCCGACCAAACCTCCGGATCGCCTTCCGGAGGACCGAAGCCCATCGCCATATCGTCGGCGCACAGGATGGCTTCGAGCCACGGCGTAAACGCCATCGACAGATCCAGGGCCGGCAGCGCACGCTTTCCAACGATTACCGGGTGGACGAATTCGACCGATACGTGTTGCGCGTCCGTGGCGTAAGGCCCGCGCCCGAATGCCAGCAGCCGCCCGCCGCGAAGGAAGCGATCGGACATTTCCCGCGAGGCCTGCGCCAGCCGGGGCGCTTCAACCGCGAAAAACTCCTCGCAAAGCTGGTTGCGTTCGAGTAGCTGATCTTCAACGCGCTTGGCCAGATCGCACTTGGTGATCATACGACCGTCATCCAAACAGCATCCTAGCAGATGCGCGGCAGCGGGTCGCCCACCAGCATGTCGATTACGCGCGTGCCGCCGTACAATGTCGATACCAGCACAGTGCCCGCCGGCTGCGCGCGCACTTCACCAACGATAGCCGCTGCCTGTCCTCCCGGCGCAGCCTGCAGAGCTGCCAGCGCGGCGTCCGCGAATTCCGGCGCCACGACTGCCAGGAACTGTCCTTCGTTGGCGATGTGCATCGGCTCCAGCCCGAGTAGCTCGCACGCGCCGCGCACGCTGTCGTGAATGGGGATTTGTTCTTCCGCCAGACAGATGCCCAGCCCGCAATCGAGCGCCAGCTCATTGAGCGATGTCGCGACGCCGCCGCGCGTGGGATCGCGCATCCAACGAATGCCGGGCGCCGCGGCCGCCGCCATCGCTTCCACCAGCGGTAGCACGGAACGCGTATCGGAACAGATCTCCGCCTCGAAATCCAACTCGCCGCGCGCCAGCAGAATGGTGATGCCGTGGTCTCCGATAGGGCCCGAAAGAATAATCCGATCCCCGGGGCGCACGGATTGCGCCGAGACTTCCACGCCCTCGATGAAGCGGCCGATGCCGCAACTGCTGATGTACATCCGGTCGGCTTTACCATGCTCCACAACTTTGGTGTCGCCGCCGGCGATGACCACGCCGGCCCGGCGGGCCGCGGCGGCCATGGCGCGCACCTCTTGCTCCAGCACATCTGTCGGCAGCCCGGCCTCGAGTATATATGTCACGACCAGCGTCTCTGCGCGCGCGCCGGATACCGCCAAGTCGTTCACCGTCCCGTTGACAGCCAGTTCACCGATGGAGCCGCCCGGAAAGCGCAGCGGTTTCACTACAAAACTGTCGGTGGTAATGGCGAGGCGCGTACCATTCATGCGCACATGCGCGGCGTCGCCCAGCGGTCCGGCCGCTGCCTGGCCGGACGTCTCGCCAAGCAGGGGTACAAACAGCCCTTCCACCAGTCGGCGGCTGGCCTTACCGCCCGCGCCATGCGCCATCTCGATCTGGGTGTCGCGGAATCGGATCTTGGGAACCGCCTGCATCGGCATACCGCCTTTAAATTGCCTGCACTGGCATGGCCGGCAAGGTCAAAGGTGTCAACCCGGTCAACGCCGCCTTGCGATGCTCGTAATTGTAGTATGCCGCACAGGAGCCTTCCGAGGAAACCATCAGCGCACCCACCGGATTCTCCGGCGTACATTCGTTGCCGAAGAGTTTGCATTGGGCCGGTTTCAGCACGCCCTTCAAGACCTCGCCGCATTGGGCGGCCTTCGGATCGGTCACGCGTATGCCGGGAATCCGGAAGCGCTGTTCGGCGTCGAAATCCGCGTAACTGTCGCGCAGTCGCAACGCCGACTGCGAAATGAAGCCCATGCCGCGCCACTCGAAGTAGGGGCGCAACTGGAACACTTCGGCCATGACCTTCAGCGCCGCGCGATTGCCTTCCCAAGGAACCACGCGCTTATATTGGTTTTCCACCTCCACGCGCCCATCCCTTAACTGGCGCAGCAACATGACGATGGATTCCAACATGTCGAGCGGCTCAAACCCGGAGACGACGATGGGCTTCTTTTCATGCCGTGCGATCCACTCGTAAGGGCGGCAACCGATGACCGTGGAGACGTGGCCGGGCCCGATGAATGCGTCGAGGCGCATATCGGGCGAGTCCAGAATCGCGCGGATGGCTGGGATGATCGTCACGTGGTTGCAGAACACGGAAAAGTTTCGTATGCCTAACGCGCGCGCCCGCATAAGAGTGAGCGCGGTCGAGGGCGCCGTGGTCTCGAACCCGATGGCGAAGAACATCACGTGGCGGGCGGGATTGGCCTGAGCCAGCTTTAGCGCATCCGCCGGCGAATAGACGATGCGCACGTCGGCGCCGCGCGCTTTGTATTCAAGCGGACTGCCGTGCGTGCCGGGCACGCGCATCATGTCGCCGAATGCAGTGAAGATCACTTCGGGATCGTCCGTCATGGACAGCCCATCGTCAATGCGGCCCATGGGCAGCACACACACCGGACAACCGGGCCCATGAATGAGCTCGATGTTAGGCGGCAGCAGGTCCTTCAGGCCGAAGCGATAGATCGCATGGGTATGTCCGCCGCAGACCTCCATCAGCCGGTAATGGCGCTGCGGATCGGTCAGCCGGCGGATCTCCTGAGCCGCTTTGGCGATCAGTTCAGGTTCGCGGAATTCATCGACGAATCGCATGGTTTAGTCCAAATAATATCGCCGTCTGAAAGGCGGCTGCGGGCAAGATTGCCCGCCCTCCACTACTATCCGGCGTCCAAGCCGTATCCTTCGATCTCCTGCATGGCGGCTTCATCTTCCCCCAGCATGGCGAGGATCCGCATTTGATCGGCGGCGTCGCGTTCGCTGATCTTGCTCATGGCGAAGCCCACATGGATGAGCACCCAGTCGCCCGCTTTGGCGGGATCTTCGTCCAGAAGTCCCACATCGATCTTTCGCCGCACACCGGAGACTTCCACCAACGCGAGGTTTTCGCGCTCCGGCAGAATTTCCACGATTCTTCCTGGGATGGCCAGACACATTCGGTCTACTCCGTTTTCTTGCGAGCTACAATGTCAAACGTAAACTTCAACTCGTCCTTCAACTTGAGCGCCCCGCCCGCGACCGACGCTGGCTTGATGCGGTAATCGCTTTGACGGATGGAAAAATCGCCGAACGCGCGCAACATATCGCCGGTTACGGCCACCTGCACGGTCACCCGCTCGCGGCGCGTGACGCCGTGGAGCGAAAGGTTGCCGTCAAGCTCCACGCGGTTGTTGGCGTTTGCCGAGGCGGCGGTGCTCTCAAACACGATTTCGGGAAATCCGTCCACTTCGAGGACCTCTTCCAACATAACCCGCTGCATTTCGCGGCGATCCTTTTCGCTGATGTCGTTCTGTACGGAAAGCGACGCGGCCCGAATGCGTAAGCTCAGGTATGCCGTTTGGGGATCTTCCGGATCCCAACGCGCTTCTCCGGCGAAATCCGGGATAGCGACCACCGGATTATGCCCCAATCCGGACAGCAGCCCGCCCGCGAAACCGCGGACAGTGAACCGGCTCGTGCCGGCCTCGATCAAATAGTCGGCGATGGCGGCCTCCTTGGCGATGGCAGGCATTTCATCACATGCTTCGCAACTTCAAATACTTTTCAAAATCGGGGACAGCGGTTTGCAATAGATTGAGGCCGCTTATGCCGGTCTGCGACATCAACCGCCGCACGATGGGGTTGGATAAAATCAATCCCGCGCCGAATACGACCAGGGCGACCCCCGAGAGCATCAGTAATGTGTCGCGGGACTCCGCGCCGTTTTCTTCATGCTTCGTATGTTCCATGTGAGTTCCTCTCCTCTCGATTCTTCACGCGATTAAGCGTTCCGCATGCTGCTGCGCAATCTTTGCGATAAGCGATTCGACGATGGCGACCGCGCCGGCCACCGCCGCTTCCACTGCCGGGCTTAGCCCCATGGCTCCCTCGAATTCGTCGCCGAGGGTGGCTGGTTCGCACCCTACGATCAGCACCTGCCGGGGCCGTCCGCCCATGGCCCGCACCATTTCCAAAACCAGCATGGGGTTCATGCCATGCGCTTCCATGGAGACCGCTTGCGGTCCATCGCCGGCGGTGTCGCCGATCTCCGGCTCCAGAACATAGAGCGTACCTGGGTCACCGCCCCGCCCGGCGGCGTCCACCAGAATGGCCGCGTCATAATCGTCCATCAGGGCATAGGCCAGATCCAGTCCGCGGATGCCATAATCGACCACGCGAACGTAATCGGGCAGTGCGCGCCACGCTAGCCGTCTGACTACTTCGACTCCGAACGCGTCGTCGCCCAGGAAGATGTTTCCAATGCCGGCGACTAATATCCGCGGCATGGTCATATGGCCGGCTCCACTTCTTCGGGGTCGAAGAAAAACCGATGGCCTGGCTGACGCAACATACCCATGTCGCGCCCGGGATCTTCATCCAGCACCACCGCAAAATGAAAATTGCCTTCGTAATCCTGCTCGATGCACTCGATGGTGGCGACCTTGCCCTGCAGCGCCAAATCGAAGACATCGCCGCCCTTTCGGGGGCGCAAACGGACGCGCGAACCGGCGCGGAGCTCGACGCCATCCACTGGAAGGCATTCCACCGGCGTCTTGTCTTCGAGCAGTTGCCATTCCCATTCGTTCACTGCGCACCCTCCACCGGCCGTAATCCGCGCAACGCGCCGTGCAGCTTCATGAAATGTTCCTCCGGCAGCGTCTCGGTTCTTTCGAGGATGCGGCGGGCACGCTCGTCGCCGCTGCGAATTTCCGCCTTCTCTTCATCGGTAAGGGTCATGATGCGTAGCGTCAATATTTCGTCGATCTCGGTTCCGTCAAAAAGATCGCCGGGGCTCTCCGGGGCTATTTGCGGATAGTCGTAGAGAATGATCGGCGAAGAAAGCATAAACGCGCGTTGTCCGGGTTCACCCGCAAGAACGGGCCACGTCCCGACGTTTTGACATTCCGAAGCCGCTTCGCGCAGTTCATCGGGGGGATCCAGAAGCGAAATGAATTCGCCATCCCGCACTGCAAGAATGGTGTGCGCGGCCGCCAGCGCATAAGGCAGCACCTGATCCCGGCTGAATTTCTCCGGACGCTCGATGTTCGTCCGGTTCACCACGTGCACGGCCACCTGAAACAGGCCTTCCGCCAAGCGACGGGCGGCCACGGTGACTGTGCCGGAAATGGATTTCCCGGCGGTATCGGCGACTGGAAAATCGAACTGCCCCTGGCGCGCGTGCTGCACCAGATCGCCCAGCCGGCAGTCCATCGTGCGAACCTCCCGCTCCATCGCATTCTGCCACGATCCGGGCGAGGACTCCGGCGACGATTCCGGCATCACTTGGAGAAAGCGAAGCCGCACATCCAGGGCGGTTTGCGGATTTCCGCTAAGCAAGCACTCGGTGCGCATTGTAGGCGACTCGGCGCCGGACTGCATCGCGCCATAGGCCGGGGGAACCAACACGCCAAAGTTGAATCGCCGCCGGTTCTTCACCGACGACGGGCGGTACGGGTACAGAATGTAACCTTCGTAGAGCACGGCGTTGGCGATGCGCTCGACCAGTTCCACACTCATGCGCGCGCTCCTTTTTCACGTTCTTTCGGCCGGCCTTCCAGCAGATCCTCCAACATTTCTTCCCACGTCGGCGTACCCATGCGGACCTTACGTTGATAAAGCCGCTCGAACACGTCGCGCCGCAGGCAGAGCCAGGCGCTGTTGGGATAGTACAACTCCATCATTTCTTTCCATGGCTTCACCGGAAGGCGGAACTTAGCTTCCTTATCCCACGGGATAGGCGCGACCTGCAGTCCCCCGGCCTCGGATTCATAGAAGACCGTACCGCTGAATTGAAAGCACAGCGGCACTTCGCCATCCTGCAAACCCTGGAAGTATTTGACGGCCGCCACGTTGAAATCGAAGGTGCAGGGCACCGGCAGTTCCATGTGCGTAGTGCCGGTGAAACCGGGCACGATGGCTGTCGTTTGGGTCCACAACATCGTGCGCAGGGTCTGGCCCCAGCGGTGGGGTTCGCCGAACAGATCCTGCAGAGCCGCCTGGTCCGTGGCGTCGTAGCGGCGCCGGGTAGCCTCGATCTGAATCTGGCAGCGGAGTGCAATCGTGTGTAAACGCTCGGGGCCGGCGTTGGTTATCTGCAGACCAAAGCCCAGCAGCGGCGACACGGAATAGGGGACCGCCCGGGCTCCGTCTATCTGAAAGCTCAAATCAGGCATAGGGCGCTCCCGAGCGAGCTTTCAGGTCCGCGAAAAACGCCTCCAAGCGTTTCCACACTTCGGCGCCGCCGGAAAAGCCTTGCCAGTGCGAGCGAATCAGATACACCAGTTTGTAGCATTCATCGATGGGCAGCAGATAATACTCGGCCGCGGGGTAACCGCGAGCGGCGCCCAACCTGTTCACCAGCAGGGCTTCGACGTCCGATTCCATCTCCGCGAGCACCGGGTTTTCAGCGGTGAGATCGCTCCAGGTATCCAGCGGCAATTCCGACTCGGTGGCGCCCGCCGGACTAGGATACTGCGCAACCACGCGCTCCTCCGGACTGCTCTTGAAGAAGAAAGCCATGTTGATGGGGACCATCAGGCTGGCCCACTGAGCGTCAGTGAGATGGAAATCCGCCAGAAACCGAATGCGGCGAGGCACACGTTTATATTTCGCCGCGGCCTGCGAGCCGAAAAGAATGGCGCATGCAGGACAGGCGCAGAGCAGCTTGCGCGCCTTGGGATCGACCAGATGAGGATGTTCCTCAGCTAGCTCCGCCGCGCACAGCTCGCAGGTTTCAACGCGGCGGCGCTTAGCTGCGAACTGACCCAAAGCGCCCAAAGCGCTTGCCAGCCCGCTGCTAGTCATACGCCGGCGCCTCTGCCGTTGGCCGCGCCATTGAGCGCGGGATGATAGCCAGCCAATTTCTCCATAGCCAGCCAATTTCTCCAATGGCACAAAACCGGAGACGGCGCCCTGTTCCTCAAGCACTTCGATCGTGAGATGGACAAGATCGGGCGCCGCATCGTACATGGCCTCCTCCACCACAGACTTGATCGAGCCCGCGGAGGAACCGCAGCCCGATCCGGTTAATCGCAGGCGCATCCGGATAACGCCATCGTCAATTCCCATCAATTCGACACTACCCTGCTTACGCAGCCGGGGGCCCAGATTCTCGACGGCGCGCCCTACGCGGGCCTCGATACCCAGCGGATGCAGCCCGTTGGCGGCCAGCAGATTGCCTACCAGATCGTCGCGGCCGAGTTCATCAAGGATGTCGCGGCCCGCCGCGCCTTTCTGCGCGAGTGTGCCGGCGATGCGCTCCAGACCGGCGGCATACAGATCCATAAGCGACTGCACCAACTCTCTGGCGGTCGCCAACGAGCCGGCGTCCGCGGATGACTCCAGCTCCTGAATTAATTTCTCGATGCGTCCCGTCTGCCGTTCGACTTCCGTTGTCTTATGCATGAGTGCCTGGTTGAGGTGTCACTGTACTTGAGCTGTCACTCGAAAAAAGTGTGGCCGGCGGAAGCGGAAACGCCGGCCACTGGGGAGCATCCTCCGGCTACGAGTGCACGCCGAACGTGGGCGAATGGACGGTTTCGAGCACCTTCCCATT
>JBEKTJ010000062.1:0-33319 GCA_049516155.1 Bryobacteraceae bacterium | reverse complement strand
ATTTTCTGGACCAAACTGGGTTCGATATTGCAAAGACCGTATCGACGGCGAAGCAGAAGCTAGTATTCTGAAAGCTACCATGCAATGGCCGTTCAAGAAGACGATAGAAAATAACCTGATCCATTCCTTTGAAACGGGATTGCGCATGGTGCAGGTGTCGCTCTTTACGAAACTTCAACGGCAATATTCGCTGGCTATGCCCGAAGAGTCAGCCGAGGTATTGGCGGCTCAAGTGGTGAACTATCTCAAAGGCGAAGATCTAGTAGCGGCAATGGAAAACTCACCAGAACCGCTCCGAACTAGAATTGCAAGCATCAAAGAACAAGTTCCAGAGCAGGCCGCAGAAGCAATGCGTGAGAGCTTCGGCACACGAGAAGTGATCGTGGGAACGCTGCGAATGAGAGAAGTGTTAGAATTTATGCTGCATGGTGAAGGATATCTACACAGCGACCAGCACCAGCGTATCTATCAGATCCTTTCTACCTATGGTCCAGAGTTTCCCGAAGAAATCAAGCCTGAGAAGTATTTGGCGATGGCACACGAGTACATGAAGGAATACTTCCCAACGTCGGGCAAATAAGGCCTGATCGGCGGAACGTCGCCGCTACCGCCCTTCGTATGCCTTCAATTCGTCCGCAGTGAAAGCCTCCGCTGTAGGTCGTCCCGTAGAGGTTGCCGGCCGAGTCGAGCAGCAGGGCAGCCTGAGGACCCGCACCATCGCTGGGCGAGCCAGTGAAGCTATGCAGCACGGTTTCATGGCCCGTTGGATCCAGCTTGAATACCACGCCGTCGTGTGCCGATCCGCCCGCGGAAGCGCAACCGTAGAGGTTGCCCGCGGAGTCCAGCGTTACACCGGCTATGGGCATGCCGCCATCGGCCCCTCCGGTGAAGGTGTACAGCACGGTCTCCTGACCGGTTGCATCCACCTTGTAGACGATACCCGCGTCGTATGTGCCGCCGAGGTAAGCGGTCCCGTAAAGGTTGCCGGCCGAGTCGCCCACGACGCCAGCATAAGGACGCTCGCCATCGCTTCCTCCGGTAAAGCCGTGCAGCACTGTCGCATGGCCGGCCGTATCCACTTTGAAGACGACACCCAGGTCTGTCGGCCCGCCATCCACGGCAGTTCCGTAAAGGTTGCCGGTCTTATCGCGGATGACGCCTGCCCAGAGGCCTTCTCCCTTCGGAGGGCTTGCGAAAGCGTGCAGCACGACTTCGGTAGCCTGCGCCTGTGCGCGCGGCGGCGCCATCGCCAGAATGGCCAGGGCGGAAGCGGACCACAGCAGGGCGTCTAACTTCAGTTTGGGCGCCATTTGGACTACGCCTTCCTCATCTCAAGGTTTTCGGCTCGTGCAGCGCTACGTAACGTTCGGCTCGTGCCACGCGGCAAAAGCGCTCCCAAGCTGCCCAATTGGCCAATACGCATTGCGTTTTGTTGAAAACAAAGGATCAGATTGGGTTCGTTCCGTTTTTTTGCTTTGGGTTCGTCAGGGCGTTCCCCTCCAGGTTCGACCGATGCAACCACCTTGCGGCTAGGCCGCTCCATTTCGATTTCGTGTAACATTACGTAACATCCGGTTGCGTCGACTTGCGGGTCGGGAGTGCCTGCCCGAACTGAGGATAGCATGCCGGTGTCTGAAGATTGCCGGATCTGTTGACATCCGGCCTTTTTTTTCATTTCGTTAGACGGCATTCGACTCGCGTGATGATAAGACTGGTCCAGTTGCGGCCGCCCGAGTCGCCGCAGTCGGTAAAGCATCTGTGGTAAGCAGCACCTTTCTCGTGCGACACTGGATTCGTGGCCAGGAACGTGACTATCTATATTTCGGATGAGGCGGCTCTTTGGGCGCGTCGGAAGGCGGCTGAGGAGAACACCTCTGTTTCCCGGCTGGTCGGCGAGATGCTGGAGAGGCAGATGAGACTGACCGACGCGTATTGGCAGGCGTTCGAGCATTGGAAATCGAACAGCCCTTTGGCCGGCGCCGGTGCTGCCGAACGCATGAGCCGCGAGGAGGTGCATGAGCGCCATTGATCGCTATTTTGTCGACTCGAATGTTCTCCTGTGCTAGGTGGATCCCGTCGACGGCCGGAAACAGGTTCGCGCCATGGAGTGGCTTGGGGCTTTGTGGGTGGCGGGGGTGGGCTGCCTGAGTTGGCAGGTGCTGCACGAGTTCTATTGGAATGCCGTCCGGAAGATGCGCTTGGAGCCGGCGCGCGCTCGGGACATTGGAAGATCTGTCGCACCGGAAGCCGGTGGACACATCTCTCGGCCTGATTCACGGCGGCAGCGAGGCGGCCGAGCCATGGCGACTGCCCTGTTTACGGCGCGACGGCAAATACAGAGCTTTTCCCGCTGTTCCCCCGACGGAGGTGGCGCCATTTGAGTGCGCCGGTAGAACTCGGGCCGCCCAAGAAGAGTTCTTCGACTATGGCACGCAGTCCAAATCCACCTGGTCGATAAAGCCGATCACCGCCGAATCGATGGGCGACTGCATCCGGCCCACGCTGCTCATGGCCGCAAAACCATCAGTGGTCAGCAGCACTTTGTCGCCGATGCCCGCTCCGATGGCATCCACTGCAATAACAGCGTCTCCCCGATTCGAACCATCCAGTTCGAGCGGCTGCACCAGCAGCAGATTGCGCCCTTCGTGGCTGGGGTGCTTCTGAGTGGCCACCATTTCACCGACTACGCGCGCGATCAGCATGGCTCAGGCCCTCTGCAGATGGATGGAATCCACAATGCCGACGATCGTACTATCGACCGGTACTTCCGCGGGCAGGAACGCATAGCTGGCTTCCTTGCTGCGCGCCCAGTAAACCAGCTCGCCCGCGCCGGCGCCGGTCCAATCCGCGCATACCAGACGCTTGCCGGTGGGCTTGAGCTCTGGCGTCAGAGGCTGCACCAGCAACAGCCGTTGGCCTTCCAGATGGCTATCCTTCACGGTTGACCAGACGCATCCGACTACGCGGCCCAGCAGCATGTCAATCCCACTTAATCGAGGCGCACATCGTCCACGATGCCGACGATGGCCGTGTCCACGGGCAGATCCTTACAACCCTCCGCCATGCGCGCGGAACTGCCTGCTACCACCAGGACGCGCTCCTTGAATCCGGCGCTGACAGTGTCCACCGCCACCACGTAGCCGGCTTCGTCCTTGCCTTCGGGCGATACGGGCTTGACGATGAGAAGCTTCTTGCCTTCGAGGCGAGGGTCCTTCCGTGTCGCGACCACGGTGCCCACTACGCGGGCCAAAATCATCGTGATCCTATCGGCCGCCTACTTCCCGGCCGCGGCATTTTGGGTCTTGCCGATCGGCAAAATGTCTTCCAGGCTCTGGTGCGGACGCGCGATTACGTGCACGGCGATGAGCTCCCCCACGCGCCGCGCCGCCGCCGCTCCCGCATCGGTGGCCGCTTTGACGGCTGCCACGTCGCCCCGCACCATGGCGGTGACGTACCCGGAGCCGATCTTCTCCCAACCGACCAGCGTCACTTTAGCGGCCTTCACCATGGCATCGCACGCCTCGATCATGGCCACCAGTCCGCGTGTCTCGATCAATCCTAACGCTTCACCCATCTAGACTCTCCCATGCTTCAGATGTTGCCGTTCAACTTACACCGCGCGCCCGCAGTGCCTCGTCCACCATGCCGACCAACTCCTCGCGTGTCACGTAGAACCTGTCCTGTTGCGGCATTTGCTCGGCGTAAACCGGACAATCCGGTTCCATGCCCGCGCGCGCCTTCACGCCATATCGCGTTCTGGAATCGAATAGCTTCTCCACCTCGACTTTGGGCAGCACGGTGGGGCCTCCCAGCAGTTCCGCCACTAGCGAAATGCGCGCGAAGTGCTCTACGGTCTCCATCCGGAAGAAAGCCTTGTAGACATCTTCCCCATAGCTGACCACGCCGTGATTTCCCATCATTATGGCATCGTATTTGGGGATATACGGTATTAGCGGTTGGGTCAGCGCCGGCGTGCCGGGCAATCCGTAGTCCGCCAGCGGCACGCAGCCGAGTCCGATGATCACTTCCGGCAGCAGCGCCAGGTTCAGCGGACGGCCCGCCGCGGCGAATCCCGTGGCCACCGGCGGATGCGCGTGCAATACGGATTGAATGTCCGGCCGCATCTCGTAAATTTTCATGTGCATGGCGACCTCCGACGTACACTCTTTGCGGCCGCTCAGCTTCCTGCCCTGCATATCGATGACGATCAGGTCGTCGACATGCATCATGCCCTTGCTCACGCCCGTGGGGGTCGCCAGAATGCGCTGCGAATCCAGACGCAGGGTGATGTTACCGTCGTTGGCGGCCACCCAACCTTTCTGATACACCAAACGTCCGATATCGACGATATCCTGCCGGTACTCTTGCTCGGTCTTCGCCATCGCGGGAAAAACGATTGTAACAGAAGGGAGCGCGGACGCGTGCCGGGATAGGCGGCGTGGCCGAGGTAAACTGGAGGCCGGAATCTTGCGCATGGCCGCCGCACGGGCTTACTTCTTGACCACCACTCGTCTTGGATTCGATTTGTGGTCGCCTGCCGATGCGGCGCTGGCGCAGGACCTGTGGGGGGATCCGCAGGTGACCGCGTCGATCGGCGGCCCTTTTTCGGATCGCGAAATCGGGGAAAGACTCCTGCGCGAAATTGCATCCATGACTGCGTACCAGGCTCAATACTGGCCGATCTTCTTGCTGGAGGACGGTGGGCACGTGGGCTGCGCCGGTCTGCGTCCTTACCGGCTGGACGAGGGGATTTACGAAATAGGATTTCACCTTCGACCGGCGTATTGGGGCCGCGGCTTGGCAGAGGAAGCCGGCCGCGCGGTGGCCGCGTTCGCGTTCGAGTCACTCGCGGCAACAGCCCTGTTCGCGGGACATCATCCGGCAAACCTGGCCTCCAGCCGGGTACTGGCCAAGCTCGGATTTCAGTTTATGAATGAAGAATTCTACGCCCCCACAGGGCTGATGCATCCGTCGTATCTATTGCGGCGGGACGCGTTTGAGGCGCGTACACTACCACTTCGCTGAAAGCGGGCGCGGGCTCGGGTCTGTCGTCAGGCCGGCTGCACCGGTGCGCCGTTCCGCTCGGCGAGCATGCCCCGCATCCCGGCCGCAATTACCTCTTGGGCCCGCAGGCCGTCGCGGTGGCTCGTGGGGAACGGCGAATCGGCCCTGCAACAATCGATGAAGGCCGCGAGTTCCGTCTTGTACGCCGGCCCGAACCGGTCCACGAATTCGGGCAGCGCATGGCCGTATTCGCGCATGCGGAACGCGCGGTGCGCCAGCGGTTCGGTCCGGCCGCGGCGGCCATATGCTTCCACTACGATCTCAAAGGGCTGCTGATCGAAGCGTCCGACATGGATTTGCCCCTCCGCGCCGAAAATCAGCGTTTCGACGCGATAGCCGGAAACATGATTTCGGCTTACCTGCACTTGCGCAACCGTTTCGTCCGCGAACCAAAGATAGAGCAGCGCATCGTCGAAGTCCTCCTGGCACGTGGTCAGTCGATGACTGTAAATGTTGGACCCCACGGCGAGGACCGTACGCGGCATCTTACCGCTCAGCCACAGAATCTCGTCTACGTTGTGGATCGCCATATCGGGCAGAAGTCCGCCGCTCTTATACCCATCGGGAGCGGGATTCGAGTCTTCCATCGACGAATAGATCTTGAAAACGCGTCCGATCGCTCCGCTATCGATCAATTCCTTCGCGTACTGTAGCGGCGCATCGAATCGGCGCTGGAACGCCAGCATGACGCTGTGCGGCGCATTGCGATTGAGTTCGGCGGCGAATTCGCGATCCGATTCCACCGCGCCGGTCAATGGTTTTTCGAGAAGGATGCGGTGGCCGGCGGATATCAAAGCGGTGGCGGTTTCGCGATGGAGTGGCGTGGGGGTTACCAGCACCGTGGCATTGCAGATACCGGCTGCGGCAAATTCCTCCACGCCGGCGAACACCGGAACTTGTAAGCCCATCTCCGCGGCAACGCCTCCCGCGCGTTCGCGGTCGAGATCCACCAGCGCGGCCAGTGAACAAGGCACGCCTTCGCGCGCCAGTTCGCACAGATGCAGCGCGTGCACCGCGCCCATACGGCCCAGGCCGGCCACCGCAACTTTCAAAGGTCCAGTCATAGCTTTCCAACTGACAGTATCGCTCTTGTCACCCTGCGGTTGTTCGCTTCAACGCTGGAAGCGGCGCAGTGCGGCTTGCGTGCCCTGTTCGTAGGCCTCGATCAATTTGTCCCAGCGGGCGTTGGCTTCGTCGTCGATTTGCCGCCGCGCCGCGTCCGCGTCGAACCAGGCCATGGTCTGGCGGATGCCCTGCGTAAACGGTACGGTCGCGCAATAGTCCGGAACGAAACGCTTGATCTTGGTATTATCGAAAACCACGCTGACCGCTTTATCGCCCAGCAGGCCGCCGCGCGCCTCCGGGATACACGCCGCGATGAAATCGCTGGCTATATGCACCAGGTGCGGCTCCGCGCCGGCTGCCTCGGCCGTCAGGCGATACCACTGGTCCCAGCACATCGCCTCGTCGCTGGTGATGTGGAAGGCATGCCCGATGGCCTGCTCGCGCGCCAGCAATCCCACCAGGCCTTTGGCGAAGTCGGTGTTATGGGTGACGACCCACAGCGACGAGCCATCGCCGGGTACGATCACTTTTTTCCCGCGGCGCATGCGATCCACCGCGGTGTAAGACTTGGCCCAACTGTTGACCGCCAGGACGATTTGCGTTTCGCCATAGGTTAACGACGGGCGCACGATCGTCATGGGGAAGCCCTCTTCGCGGTACGCGCGCATCAAACGGTCTTCGCAGGCGATTTTTTGCTGCGAGTAATCCCAGTAAGGATTGGCGAGCGGTGTGGATTCGGTAATCAAATAGTGCGTGGCGGGCTTCTGATAGGCGCTGGCGGAACTGATGAAGATGTAATGGCGCGTCCGGCCGCGGAACATCGCGATGTCGCGCTCCACGTGCGCGGGTTCAAATGCGATCCAATCGACTACGGCGTCGAAGGATGCGCCGGCGAGGGCGCGGGATACGGCAGGAGCGTCTGCGATGTCAACGGCTATGGTGTGCGCGCCGGCTGGCGGACGGGCAGAATGGATGCCGCGATTCAGCAGCGTGACTTCCATGCCGCGCTCGATCGCCAAATGCGTGCAAGCGGTGCTGATGATGCCGCTTCCTCCCACGAAGAGAACTTTCATGAGTTAGTTGTAGCAAAATCGGCAGGGTCCCACAGACGCGCCGCGCCGTTTGGCCTTATTGCGTGGGATCATGACTTTCTCAACCATCCACCGCGACTCCAGTTTCAGACCGGTCGCTTGGGTGGGAGCCGTTGAAGAGGTCGGATGGCACGACGACGACGGCCGGGCTGGGCTTGCCGTGTCGCCGGGTGCCGCACAAATCGCAACATCGCCGCGCTTTACCTCCATCCTGACGTGTCCGCCGAGCCTTACCAGCGGGCGTCACGCTCGTTCCTGGAAACAAGCTCCGATTGACTGTCGCGCCTCCACAGCAAGCGATTGCCGTTCCATCGCATGCAGGCGCATTACCAGCGAGACGGACGCTACAGCTCGGCCCCCGCGTGTCTTGACCACTCGGCATCCTCCACCGCCCGAATGAAGCCCGCCAACCTGCACTAGTTGCGCCCCGACCTATCCAGTAATGGCAACTTATTGATAATGCTGGTGAGCGCGGTAGGAATCGAACCTACAACCTAGTGATTAAGAGTCACTTGCTCTGCCAATTGAGCTACGCGCCCGCTTGCGGTGTTCTGGCAACTTGGCTGCCACCGTCAGCATCGAACCCGCACGGCGCGCCAATTTGAAATTATACCATTCCGCGCCCTGCCGCGGATTCGATTGAACCGCCGCGATCTGCGCGATGTCCAGGAGCTTGGGAGGCGTCTGGCTCAACGTCCCCAGGGCATCGCGAAACATGGTCTGGCGGAATGGACAGACCGTGCCCACCACCGCTGCGCCGGTGCCGCCAGTTCTGTGGCACACTCTACGTTGACGCGCTTGCCCTTCTCCTCTCCCAGGAACATCTGCCGCCCCCCGCGCCACAACAGAACGACCGCTCGCGCCCGACCAGCAGCTTGGTCGCCTTGGCCGACAGATTGGCGGACTTCAAGTTTCCATGTTCGCCTCTGCCATCTGCTGGAACAGCAGATCGTTCCCCAACCGCCGCACGGGATCGCCCGTACACTTTTCTTTCCGCAGCATGCCGAACGTCACACCCAGATGGCGCAAGGATGCGATACCCCCACGAATTGCCCTTGCGCTCCATCGCCAGATCCCCGCGATTGTGGGTAAAGAAGCGGCGCACGCGACAGCAGCGCCCTGGCAGCGACCCAGGCATCGGCGCATTCGATGCGTCGTCAGCCGGACTGATATAGGAAGACGACGAAGCGTTCAAGAGTACTCTTGCAGTCGTGTCAGCCGCGCCGCCCCCCAACGAGCTTCAAGAGCCAACGAGCTTCAAGAGCCAACTCTGTTTAGCGCCTTCCTCCTGTTACTCCATGCCGGCCTGAATCTCGGCGGCCGCAACCGTATTGGACATCAACATAGCGATGGTCAGCGGTCCAACTCCGCCCGGCACCGGCGTGTACGCGCTAGCCTTCTCCTGCATGGCCAGCGGATCCACATCGCCCACCAGCACGCTTCCCTTGCGCTCCAGGGCAGCCATTCGCTCCGGCAGGTTACGGAAAATGCGCGCGACGTCAGAATGGTCCGTGATGCGGTTCATACCCACATCCACCACCACCGCGCCGGGGCGGATGTAATCGGCCGTCAGCATGGCGGGCCGTCCCATGGCGGCCACCAGGATCTCGCCTTCGCGGCAGATACCGCGCAAGTCCGCAGTTCGCGAGTGGCAAATGGTGACGGTGGCGTTCGCATGCAGCAGCAGCAGCGCCATCGGCTTGCCCACGATGTCGCTGCGTCCCACTACCACGGCGCGCTTTCCGGCCACCGGGATCTGATAATGGCGCAGTAGCTCCATGATGCCGGCGGGTGTACACGGCCGCGGGCCAGGGCGTCCGGCCACCAGATTCCCCACGTTCATGGGGTGGAATCCGTCCACGTCCTTTTCCGGCGCGACCGCCAGTAACACCCGCCGCGTATCCACCTGCGGCGGCAGCGGCAACTGTACCAGAATGCCGTCAATATCGGGCCGTCGATTCAATCCCTCGACGATGGCCAGCAATTCCCCGGTGGTAATTGTGTCCGGGGGCGTCAGGCTCTGGCTGGCGATGCCCAATTCCGCGCAGGCCTTCACTTTGTTGCGCACGTAGATTTGGGAGCCGGGATCGTTCCCGATCAAAACTACGGCCAGCCCTGGCGGTCGGGAGGCAGCCGCCAGCGCGGCCACACGAGGGCGCAGGCCATGTAGAATCTCATCTCGGACGCGGTTTCCATCAAGGATTGTGGGCATCTGGATATATCTAATGATAGCGAGGCTGCTGCGGCACTTGACGTGCTACAGCCAGCGTAGATGCGCCTCGGGTGTGTAATTCTGTCCCTATTCACAATCTTTTCATTATCCGCTCAGGAAGCGACGTTCCGGACTGATGCGCGCTTGGTCGTGCTCAACGTATCGGTTTTCGACCGGGACGGCAAGGTCGTCAGAGATCTGGGACAAAGCGCCTTCACGGTATACGAAAATGGAGAGAAGCAGACAGTCAAAGTCTTCCGGCAGGACGATGTGCCCATCTCCCTGGGCCTCATCATCGATACCAGCGCCAGTATGACCGATAAGCGCGACCGGGTAGCTTCCGCCGCACTGGCCATGGTAAAAGCGTCTAATCCGCAGGATGAGGTTTTCATCATCAACTTCAACGAATCGGCGGTGTTGGCCAACGATTTCACCAACAATACGAAAGATCTCGAAAAGGCTTTGCGCAATCTCGATGCGAAGGGCGAAACCGCGATGCGCGACGCGTTACTCCTGGGGATTGAACACCTGCGGCACCGCGCCCACCGCGACAAGAAGGTGCTGCTGGTAGTCACCGACGGCGAAGACAACAGCAGTGTAGAGACACAAGCCCACCTGGTGGAAGTAGCGCAACAGAACGATGTGATCATTTACGCCATAGGCCTGCTGGGCGCGGAGGAGCCGGAAAGCGCCGCGCGCGCCAAGAAACAGCTCACCGAATTAACGCAGCAGACCGGGGGGCAATCCTGGTATCCGAGCGACGTGGGGGAGATCGCGAATATCACGCCCCAGATCGCGCACGAGATCCGCAATCAGTACATCCTGGCCTATTCGCCGACAAATCTGGCGGCCGATGGCACGTTCCGCAAAATCCATGTGGACGTGGATCTCCCCGGCGCGATGGTCCGCACTCGATCCGGCTACTACGCTCCCAAGTAGGACAGGCCTCCTGGCCTGTCCACTGGCGGGTCCGCTTACGGGAACTGAAAGAAAAGCCCAGCCGACGCCCGGCCGATCCGGTTCTGGTGCGCCATATAGCCCTTCAGCTCGATCTCAAACCCGATATGCTGCGTGATGTAATAAAGCCCGCCAGCGCTCACATTGGCTGCCAGTTCATCATTGCTCCGATTTACTGTCGCGGTCGTGCCAAAGCCGCTCGTGCCGGTGCTCGACGACAGACGCAGCACCCCGGCCCCGACGCCGATATACGGCACCCAGTTGCTCTTGTTGGGAAAACGGACCTTAATCCCACCGTTGAGGTCTAACAGACCCGAGGTGTACAAGCCCTTGCCCGTAAGGTTCGTGCCGTAGGTGAACGCATAGCTGGTAAGCGGAGAGTAGGAAAAATCGATGAAGGGCGCCAAATATTTCGACGCCGCTTCGGCAATACTCGCGCCATAGGATCCGTGTCCTCCCAGCCCGAAAATCCCTCCGGCCGATAGGGTGGCGATTCCCACTCCCGTATCCGACTGCTGAGCGTGCGCGGGCAAACCTAGAATCGACAGACTCGCGGCCATCGACACAAGAATCGATCCGCGCGCGGCGAAATGCATGGGCTATGTCTCCTGGTCTCTTGCATCTAAATGCTGCGTACACCCATGTTGACGATGTCATCCACCTGCATGGTTTCCTTCACCACGAAAGGCTCGCCGTATTTCGCACCAATCAGGTTGCCGTAGAACCGTGCGATGGCTGCCAGCCGCTCGCGGATCTCCTCTTCCTGGGGAAACAAGCCGCGGCCTTCAGCCTGCGCTGCCTCGCCGTCCGAGCCGTACTGCGATCTATAGCTCAACAAAGCGGCCATGCGCGCCTCGAACTGTGCGCTAATATCCACCACGAAGGAGGGCGCCACATTGGCGTACAGCGAGGCATAGATTATCTTATAAGGGCGGTGCGGCTCCGAGTATTCGTCCAGCTTCTTCAAACCCGCCAGGAAGCAGGCCTCATAGCCCAATTCACTGGCGCGATAGTGATCCGGATGGCGGCCCTCCCAATACGGCAGGATCACCACCCGCGGGCGTAACTCGCGGATCTTCACGGCCAGCGTCATCCGCGCGCTGAGGGTATTCTCCAGGCGCGCATCCGGAAATCCCAGGTTGCCGCGCCACTGCAAACGCAAATGCTGGGCCGCGATTTCGGCTTCCGCCAGGCGCTGCGCGGGAGTGCCGCGCGTCCCCATGTCGCCCGCGGTAAGATCCAGCACACCTGTACGGTAGCCCTTTTCCGCCATGCGAATCAGCGTTCCGCCGCAAGTCTGTTCGATGTCGTCCGGATGGGCGGCTATCGCCAGAATATCGAGGCCCATGCCGCTCATGCGCGTGCCGCCAGCCGCTTCAAGAATTCGTCTACGCTCACTTTATATTTGAAAGCCTTCCGGCCGTCGATGGCGATTACGGGCACCTCTTCGTTGTACAGCGCCCGCCACTCGGGATCGCGGTCGATGTCTATCTCTTCCATCTCGAACGTAGCGCGCGTGCGGGCCGCCGCCAGCGCTTGTTTGGCTTCTTCGCACAGGCAGCATCCCGCCCGCGTGTAGAGAGTCACGCGGGTCATTCCCAGTAACGGTCCCGCCGCCGATTGTATTCTCCGCTGGCGCCCATCACTTTCACCAGCGCCATGCCCGCGACGAATCCGGCGATGTGCGCGAAGAACGCCGTCCCGCCTTCGGATAGGTGCGTCCGCGCGATCGAGCCGAAGCCGCTAAACAACTGGATGACAAACCAATACGCCAGCATCAGGGGCGCCGGAATCTCGATCACCGTGATAAACAGGAAAAACACCAGCGTGAGAATTCGCGCCCGCGGAAACTTTACCAGATAAGCGCCCATCACACCGGCAATCGCGCCGCTGGCCCCCACCATGGGCACCGTGGAATTTGGGTTCGCGATCACTTGGCCCAGCGCCGCTACGATTCCGCAGAGCAGATAAAACGCCAGGAACTTGGCATGCCCCAGCAGGTCTTCGATATTGTCCCCGAAGATCCATAGGAACCACATGTTGCCCAGCACGTGCAGCCAGCCGCCGTGCAAGAACATGGAGGTCAGTATGGAGCTTAACCGCACCTGGTCGGGAATTAGCCCATAATATTCGATCAAGGCGTTGCGGTTGTATGGGCCTAGCGAGGCCTCGAACAGGAAAATCGCTACGTTGACCACGATCAGTGCGATAGTCACCGCCGGCTGCGAATAACTTGGCTGCGTATCCTTAAGGGGAAACATTTAGTTGGCCGGGACCGAACGTCCAATACGCGACTGCATATCGTGATGTGCCCGCCGAGGCGCGCTTTGCATCAGCGCGTGGACCTCCTCCACGCCGCGGATTCCGCCGCGCGCGCCCATAGCCGTGCAGTTGAGCGCCGCCATGGCGTTCGAGAAATCCAGTGCGTCCGCCAGATGCATGCCTTGCAAAACAGAATAGCAGAAGGCGCCATGAAACACGTCTCCGGCGCCGGTGGTGTCCACGCAATTCACCGCGAATGCCGGCGAATATAAGAAGCGGCCGTTTTCGAGCGCCAATGCCCCGTGCGCGCCGAGAGTCATGGCCGCCACGCGCATGCCGTATTCCCGCTGGATCAGTTCCAACGCGCGCAAAGGGTCCCGCTCGTTAGTCCATTGCGTGGGGAACTCCGAGCTGGCGATCAGGTAGTCCACATGCGGAAGAACCTGATCGAATCCGTGATAAATCGTGTCCACGTCCACGGTTACGGGAATGCCGGCGCCATGTGCGATGCGCGCCGCGTGGGCCACCGCCGGCGTATCGTGGCCGTCGATATGCAGCAGCCGCGCGCACAGGATCTGGTCTGGCGTAATCTCGGCGGGATCGATGCGCAGACACTCGGGCCGCGACCACAACACGGTGCGCTCGCCGGTGCCGCGGTCGATGATGATGTAGGCGGATTGATTGGGACAGCCCGCGCGGCTCTGCACGTGATCGAGATTGACGCCCGCCTGGCGCAGGCTTTCCCATTGGATGCGGCCGCGCTCGTCGTCGCCGATGGTGCCGATGTATTTGGTGCGCAATCCCAGCCGGGCGCAGGCGGCCATGGCGCTGGCCACCTGCCCGCCCGGACTGACAATCTCATCCTCGAACGGAACTTTGCCGGCGTACGCCGGAAAACGCGGGACTACCAGCAGGGTGTCGGTGGCGTTCAGTCCTACGCCGGCCACATCGAATTGGGGGGGCACGCAACTATTGTAGTGTGGGGCGGCGCCACGCTCCGCCGGTGCCGGCGCCGATCAATCGAACAACTCACTATGGGAACCTGCAATCTGAGCGAAGGCGGCATTCACGATGATGCCGCCACGCGCCCTCCCAGAGACGAGCGAGCTCGGCGATAGAAGTCTTTTCGACTTCGCCGCTGTCGGCCGCCGTCATCGCGGCTACGGTAGTCGCATTCGGCGTCTTCGATGCGAACCGCAGTCCGTTCACATTGCTAACCACGTAGCTATATAATCGTCGCGTTTTGGCGAGCCCGCCCGTAGGGAGTGGTCTTCGCTAGTTTCGCGGCGAGCCGGTTTCGGTTAAGTAGGTGTTTATCTGCTCAATTGCATAGCTGCCAAATGCAACAAGAAATGTTTGGGGCGCTGGTCACGGCATTCGCCGTTGGACTATTCCGGGTGCGGCCGTTCCGCAGAGGAAGGCAGTGGCCGCTCCGTGGCGTTGCGCCGCGGCACATGATTACATGATCCTAATTCTTGGCGCCGATCTCGTACACGTAAATATAATGCAAGACCCCGCCGGCGGTAATCGGCACAATACCGGACGGCGTCCATCCACGGATCTCGTAGTCGTTCGACACCACGCGCGCCCCCGGCCGCAGGTACTTCTCCAGATTTGGGCGCAGGCGCTCGTTGGAACTGGTCAGCAGATAGAGGGTCACCACGTCCGCCGGGCTGAGGTCCACCTTCAGCATGTTTTCGTGAATCAGCCGGACCCGATCCTCCAGGCCTAGCGTCTTAATCCGCGCTTGCGTGGATTTGCAAAGATCCCCCCGCAGTTCCACACCCACCGCACGCGCCTGAAATTTCTGCGCCGCGGTGATGATGATCCGCCCATCGCCGCTACCCAGGTCGTAAACCATCTCGCCCGGTTTCACTCGCGCGGCGCTCAGCATCCTGTCCACCACTTCCTGCGGACTGGGGATGTACGGCGCCAAATTGTCTTTGTTGAACTGCTGGGAATAAGCTGCCGCGCAGGCTGCCAAGGCCAGAACCACCACCGTCGAGACCGCCGTAGAGATCGAATGCACCCGCATGGGTTATTGGGAAGCGCCGTTCGCCGCGCGCTTAGCCAATTTCGATTTTACTATACGGGACATGATGTCGCCCCACGCATTCCATAAATCGCGGGGGCGGCTGATATTGTACTCTACCCCTTTCAGGTACTTCACCGCATTGCCAATGGCGTCGCGCCAAGGCACCGCCTGCGGGTCGGCGTTGTAGTTCATGTAGAAGAGCGGATATTCCACATCCGCGACCTTCTTCAGGGATTCCTGCGGCACGCCGCCGTCCAGCAGCACCTTCGGACCGGCGAAGATTACCGCATCGGGATGGTCGCGCGTGTTCAACTCCTCAGTCAGCAGGTTGGTCAGGAACTCCGTCTCGCCGCGCTTCTGGCTCAGGCGCTTCACATCCACCGTTCCCAGATTCAGCGAATGCACGGCCTCCCCCAAAGCCGGGAAGTCGATCCGTGATGAATCTTGCTGGCGGTAGACTACGCGCCGCTCTTGCATATTGAACGCCACGATCGAGTACCTGCCGATGCGCGGCTCGCGCGCGATGCCGCGCAAAATCGAGATCAGGGCATTCATGTCCACCGGATGCAACGCGGCGGCCGCCGCGTCCTGTGGAGCGAAGTTCACAATCACTTTCACATTCAGCGGCGCGCTGGCTGCGGGACGCGGCGCAGGCGGCTCGTCCTTGAATGGCTCGTTGTCGGCGCTCAGTACGGTGTGGGGCGGAATGTCAAGGGTCACCGGCTTGTCTTTTGGCGGCACACTGGCGTCGATATCCCAGAAAGCCGAGCACACCCGCTCCGCGCGGTCCCGCATCAGCCAGTCCACGTGGTACTTCCCTTCGCCGACATCGAAGCTGCCCTGCAAATAAGCGTCGCCATGCGCGTTGTCTTCGATATCCGGCACGTTCACCCGTTGCGACAAATAGACCGGCTCATCTTTATGCGCCTCCGGCGTGACCCTGAAGATCATGGTAAGGAGATTGCCCAGGCCCGACAGTTCCTTCAAGGGCACGCTCACTTCGTAACCGGAATGGAACTTGAGATCGAAGCCCAGCATGGGTTTGACCGGCGTGGCCGTGCACGGAAGGTCCTTGCGGGGATCTTGCGATTCCAAAACGGCCGAGTCCGTGTTAAAGAGGTGCGCTTCGCCAGCCGGTCCCGAGCCTTGCAGAATAGATTGTCCGCGCCCAGCGCCCGCCAGGACAACGAAACACGCCGCTACGCGCAACGCCGGAATCGGAAGCGACCTTGACGAGTGCGGTGACATCGTCGGAACCCCTGCACGGCCCATTCCAGTTTATCCCCCACGGCGCTCACCCGGCGCCGATGATCGTATTATTGCGCATAATTTGAAAACTGCAACATCCATCTGCAAGTCAAGTACGCGGGGCCGCGCAACTTCTCACGTTTTACTCAGGTTTTGAAGCGCTCCAGCGCAGCGGGGTTCTCGACCGTAGAGGTATCCCCTAAAGGCTCCCGCAGATAAGCCTGGCGGATCAAGCGCCGCACGACCTTCCCACTTTGCGTCTTCGGCAACTCCGGAACTGCAAAAATTGCACGTGGCCGGAAGGTGGGTCCCATCGATCGCGCCACGTGCGCCGCCAATTCGCTAATAACATCGGTTAATACGGCGACGGGCTTTAACACCACGAACGCCACCACGCTTTCGCCGGTGATCTCGTCCGGCACGCCGATCACGGCCGCTTCGGAAACCGCGGCATGCGCGATCAGGCACGCCTCCACCTCCGCCGGACCCACTTTGCGGCCCGCCACGTTGAACGACTCGTCTGCCCGGCCTTGCAGAAACCAGTGGCCATCCGCATCCACCATGGCCCAATCGCCGTGGTACCAGACACCGGGCCAATGCGACCAGTATGCCTCCAGGTAGCGTTGCGGATCGTTCCATACCCCACGGGTCATCGAAGGCGACGGTTTAGTGCAGACCAGATAGCCCAATTGGCCCCGCACCGACCGGCCCTCCGCGTCGAAAACGTCCGTGGCCATGCCCGGCGACGGTCCTCCCAGTGAGCAAGCCTTCAAGGGCTGGATTGGCAGCGGCGCCAGAAAGCCGCCGATTATTTCCGTGCCGCCCGAGATATTCATGATGGGGCAGCGGCCGCGGCCCACGCGCTCGAAAAACCAGCGGTAGGAGCTTTCATCCCAGGGCTCGCCGGTGGAGCCCAGCAGGCGCAGCGAGCCGAGATCGAATCCATCGGGGCCTGCGCCGGTGTGCCGCATCAGCAGCCGGATGGCCGTGGGTGAGATGCCAAAGGTGGTCACGCGATGCCGCTCGATCATTTGCCAGAAGCGCTCAGGAGTAGGATGGTCGGGCGCGCCGTCGTACAGCAGGATGGTTCCCCCCAGATGGTGGTTCCCGATGATCTCCCACGGCGCCATCATCCAGCCGATGTCCGATACCCACCAGAAGCGGTCGTCCGGCTGGTGGTCGAACGTGAGATAGATTTCCTTGGCGGTCTGCGCCAGCGCGCCGCCATGCGTATGGACAGCTCCCTTTGGGCGGCCGGTGGTGCCTGAGGTGTACAGCAGCAGGCAGGGCGCCTCCGAATCGAGCTGCAGCGGAGAGCATTGCTCAGGCCGGCCAGAGACGAAATCGTGCCACCAAACATCGCGCGTGCCGGTCCAGGGGATGTCACCGCCCTTGTAACGGCACACCACCACCCGCTCGATAGCGCTGCCTTGCGCCAGCGCCTCATCGGCTTTCTCCTTCAATGGGATGCGCCGCCCGCGCCGCTCCAGGAAATCGGCGGTGAACAGCACCCGCGCGCCGGAATCCTGCAGCCTCACGGCCATTGCGCCGTAGCCGAAGCCGGAAAATATGGGCACGGCAATCAGCCCCAGCTTGAAGCAGGCGTAGAGGATCACGACCACTTCCGGCACCATCGGCATATATAGCGCGACGCGATCTCCCGGCGCCAGATCCAACCCGTGCAGGGCGTTTGCCAAGCGGTCCGTTTCGCGCCGCAGTTCGCCGAAAGCCAGAGCGCGGATGCGGCCGTCTTCGCCTTCCCAAATGACGGCCGGCTTGTCGCGGGTCGGCCCAGCGGCGTGCCGATCCAGGCAGTTCCAGGCGATATTCAGTTTGCCGGGGAGGAACCAGCGCGCCCACTCCACGCCGTTCGAAGCGTCCAGAACCTGCTGGTAAGGCTCGAACCACTCGATGCCGAGTTCCCGCACCATCTCGTCCCAAAACTCCTCCAGGTGTTCCTGGGAATAGCGGATGAAGTCCTGGTAGGTGTCGATTCCCAGCCGATGCATCAAGCGGTAGACATTCGTGCTCTGGATAAACTCGCGGGAGGGTTGCCAGATGAAGGGGGACGTTTCCATGATCTTGTATATTCTAGCCTGGAGGATTCAGTCAGGCGGGAACTGTGGTTCAGGGAGCCTTCCAAGCCTTACACCTTGTGAAGCGTCCGCCACGTCAAGACGGCGGGACCCTTACCTGAAAGGGATGTCCACCTCCGTATAGCTGCCGGGCGTTGCCGCGTTCACCGCGGCGGCGATGCGTTCAAGATGCAATCGCACGGCAGACCATTTTGTCGTACCAGCCAAAACGACCACCGCCACCTTCCGGCCTGTAAGGCTCTGCTGGTAGCGAATTCTATGGCCCAGGAGCGCAGTGGCAAGGCCTCGTGGAGTCCCATGGCAAAAGACAATGGTCAAAGAGAATGAGCATCGACGGGCTCGGGGTCCTGCGCCGGTGCCGATACGTTGAGGCTTTGCGCGACAAAATCGAGCATGGCGGCGATCTGTTCCCGCGTCACATCGAATTGTTCCATCACTTCTTCGACGCTCAAGTCCTCAAGGTTCTCGATTACAGTTGCAACTGGCAACCGGGTATCCTTAAACACCCACGCGCCGCTCACCTTGCCGGGGATGCTCTCCACGGCGGGGCACTGTGACCAATCCAGGTTCGTCATTTGTACGAACTCCTCATCTCTAAGATTACGCCAAGAGGGTACACGGAGATGCAGCCCCACCAGAACCCGCGTAAGCGCGCGATAATACGGGCTATGCTGAAATTTGCCGCACCCCTGTTGCTGCTGACGTTGCTGCTGACGTTGCTGCCTGCCATGTCCGCCACCGCCGCCGTGAAAATCGAGAAGACCAGCTACAAGGGCTGGCCGAACTGTTATCGCATTTCTAATGGAGAAGTCGAACTGATCGTGACCGGCGATATCGGCCCCCGCATCATGCGCTACGCATTTGTGGGTGGGCCGAACTTCTTCAAGGAATTCGCCGAGAGCCTCGGCAAATCCGGCGAACCGGCCTGGGTCCCCCGCGGTGGAGATCGCGTCTGGGCCGCCCCGGAAGACGCTGTCCGCACCTACGCGCCGGACAATGGACCGGTGCGCATCGAAATCAAGGGGGAGGTACTGGAAGCCACCGAGCCGGTCGAGCCGCTCACCGGCCTCGAAAAACAAATTGTCGTGAGAGTGGCGCCACAGGGTACCAGCGTGGAAGTACTGCACCGCATCAAGAATGCGGGTAAAAAGCCGCTGGACCTCGCGCCTTGGGCACTCACGATGATGGCGCCCGGCGGCGTGGGGATCCACGGCTTTCCGCCCCGCGGCAAACATCCTGAAGTCCTTTACCCTACTAACCCCCTCGTGATGTGGGCCTTCAGCAATCTTTCCGACCACCGCTGGCGGTTCACCCGCAAGTACTTGATGCTGCACCAGGACCCCGCCAACGCGGAGCCGACCAAGCTGGGCAGCTTCAACAAGAACACTTGGGCGGCCTACGCGCTGCACGACGGCCTGTTCATCAAGCGCTACGATGCCGAGGATTCGCCGAAGAACTACCCCGATTTCGGGTGCTCGTTCGAAACCTTCACCAACGCCGAGTTCCTGGAACTGGAGACGCTTGGGCCGCTGCAGCACCTGAAGCCCGGCGCCTCGGTCGAGCACGTCGAGCATTGGACCCTGCACAAGAATGCGCATCTCCGCAACTTTACCGACGACGAACTGGATCGCGTAGTGCTGCCGCTGGTGCTCGCGCGGTAGATGCGTCCACCTAGCCAGACAAGTTTTCGCCAAGGAGATCCAGTGCCGATTCCGGTGTCGTATCAAGGATAGTGTTCCAATACTAAACACTTGGTTTTAGAACCGGTTTCCAGCCCCAGAGCGTAACCCATTGGCCGCCCGGGCGTCTGGTGATACAAATGCCAAAATTCGGCACTAATGTACCAGCCGTTTGGGCCAAGACTTGGCCAACGGTCGCCAAATTGCCGCTCGAGTATAACTTTCGTTACAGAGTTGTGGGCATTCAAGGTAGTTTTGCAATTTGGCACGGGAATTGCTACAGTAGTTTCCCGTGTGAGGCGTTTTCAGGAAACGGGACGCCGTACTTGAGCCGAAGAGGCTGAGGTTTTTTGAAACTTTTGGAGTGAAATTTCGTCTATTCTCTGTCGGGCAAACGAACCCGGCAGGAAAGAACGAAAAAAGATAGGAGACTGAAAATGAACAGAACCGAGCTCGAAAAATACAAGGCGATCCTGTTAGCCAAGCAAGCCGAACTGTCGGGTGGGCTGCGTAACCGCGACGAGATCCTGATCGAAAAGACCCCGGATGCACTGGATGAGGTGCAACTCGCTGGAGAAAGGGAACTTGCGATTCGCAACCTGGACCGGGAGGCGAACTTGCTCCGCAACGTGCGTGCCGCTCTATTTCGCTTAAACGATGGCAGTTACGGTGTTTGCATGCATTGCGAAGAGGACATCAAGCCGAAGCGCCTCGACGCAGTGCCGTGGGCTGCCTATTGCATCCGTTGCCAGGAAGCCAGGGATCGCGATGAATTCGCCGCTGCGGAGTCGAACGACGACTTGCTAGCCGCAGCGTAAATCAGTTACATCGCACGATCTTCGCATCCGCCATGGATGCTTCGAAGCAGGGCGCGGGATCCGTCCCGCGCCCTTTGTGTAAGAATCCACATTAACTGCGTCCGTTTGCCCACTGCCGCTACACCTTTAGGAGGGCGGCTATTGCCCTTGCGCATATTCTTGATAGAGGCGCGCGATGCGTGCGCTTTCAATGTCCCCGGGATGTATCAACACCCGATAGCGAAAACGCAGGGTTGCGGCCGGCGCGAGGGTTAAGCGTCCGTCTTTGCTCTTGTCGTTTTCGAAATCGTGCAGTCCAAAGATGTTCGCCGCGAACAGTCCATAACCCCTCGCATGCCAATAGGTTGGGTGCCGCGGATTCGATGGATGGTCGAACATTGCAATCCCCAGCGGCTCGCCCTCCACCACGCCAAAGAAATCGACCCAGTCTGCGCGCTTCCCCCAGACCTGCTTTTCGCCCTCGCGGCCCTGTGCATCTACGATATGGCCGGTGCGCGGCGGTTCTGCGGGCGCGCCACTGTGCGGTTCCTCCAAACCCGACACTACGCGCAACGCGAAAGTGCCCTCTTTGGTATCGCCAAAGGTTACCGCTTCCCGCGCCGTCAGCGTGATATCGAAGTCGATGGTGCGCGTCTTCGGCTGGCTGTAAAAGGTCATCAACCGCCGTTCAGTCAAAAGCACCGTGCCGGCAGGGTCGCGCCAATCGAAAGTGGCATCGATTACCCCTGACTCTTTGCCTCCCGACAGGTTGTTGATCTTGGCCAGCACGATGCGTCCGAACTTGCCGCCGCGCGCTTCGTTACCCCAGAAATCGAAACCATTCACGTCACCATGGGAGAACCACAGGCCGCGATGGTGGGGATGGTCGCGGGACTCGCCCGGTATATCGTCCATGGGGTACCCGCGCGTCACGATTTTGCCGCTGGCCGAGCGCAGGGGATGCAAATATGGCTTATTAGTCTCCGGTCCGATGAAGAACTCGGTGAAAGGTTTGCCCTTGATCTCGACCGAGATGTACTCAATACCGTGTTGCGCGATGCGTACCTGGGCTGCCAGCGGCAAGGCCAGCAGGATCGCCCAAGGGACAGGCTTCATGGCAACAGTAAAGCACATGGCGCTGCGGCGCGGCAATCTTACCCTTACGCAGGCGACACCGGTTTAGGGCACTACTCTGAATGTCACGTTGCTGTAAAACGTGCCGTTGGGTGTTACCACTTTGACGCTGCCACTGCTCGCCCCGGAGGGTACGGTGGTCGTGATTTCTGAACCCGAAACCACCACGAATGCCGCAGACGTACCGTTAAAGCTGACGCTGGTCGTGCCGGTCAGATTGCTCCCCAGGATAGTGACGGCCGCGCCCACCGTACCGGAGGGAGGCTGTAGTTTCACAAAGGGCACCAGACCAACGGACAGGTTGTAGACCGTGCCATCGTTGTCGGTCCCGCCATCCCAGGATGCACCGTAGAAATCCCCATTGGTAGCCTCGAAAAGACCCCCTTGATGGATTGCGTTCGGACCGGCAAAGCTGTGCAGCCGGGTGAAGGTGTTGGTCGAGGTGATTTCGTAGATTATGCCGGCGCCGTTAGCCCCCCCGGCCGACGTGGTCCCATAAAAGTTGCCGTCGGTGGCCTGGATCAGCGCGGCGTCGGGGAATGAGCCGTCTGCGCACCCGGTTTGGGCGCAGAAGCTGTGCATCGTGGTTAAGGCGCCAGCCGCGGTGATATTGAAAATTGTGCCCGATCCATGCGCTCCGCCGCTCGCAGTAGTTCCATAGAAATCCCCATTGGTGCCCTGGATCAGAGCCGCGGAAGGGGTTTTGCCGTCCGGACACCCGCTTTGCGCGCAGAAACTGTAAACCGTCGTCAGTGCGCCGCCCGGAGTGATCGCGAAGACTGTGCCGTCATTGTAGGCGCCGCCCGACACCGTGGTCCCGTAGAACTCCCCATCAGCGGCCAGTAACAGCCCGGCTTCGGGGTGTTGGCCGTCTGTGCATGACGCGAGCTGGCAGAAGGTGTACAGCGTGGTCAGCGCGCCGCCGGGAGTAATCTTGAAGACCGTGCCACCGTTATTCGCCCCGCCGTTCACGGTGGTCCCGTATAGGTCGCCGTTGGAGCCCGTGACCAATCCAGCCCAGGGAGTTTGGCCATCCGTGCCGGCGAAACTGTGCAGTGTGGTCAGTGCGTTGGCGGTGACTCTAAAGACCGTGCCCAGACCGTTGGCCCCGCCTTCCGCCGTGGTCCCGTAAAAATAACCATTGCTGGTCTGGACCAAGCCCGCCAAGGGGTATGCGCCGTCGGTGCATGAGGTTTGGGCGCAGAAGTTGTATAGCGTTAGTAGTGTGCCACCGGGCGTGATTTTGAAGACCGTGCCGGAGTTGTTGGTCCCGCCATTCTCGGTGGTTCCGTAGCCATCGCCATTAGAGCCCTGGATCACACCTGCATAGGGATTTGCCCCGTCCGTGCCCACAAAATTGTGCAGTGTGGTGAAGGTCTGCGCAGGCAGGGTAATCACCGCCGTTGCGCACATCACGAAAAGAGCGGATGTCCGCGTCGCCCAGCTAGATTTGCTAAACCTGTTCACGATTCCCATGGTCCTCACCAAAATATACACCCGCCCATGAAATCCCGCTCACTCCTTTTCTCCCACTAAGTACTACAGCGTCCGGTACTCGGTGTGAGAAAATCGGGATTGGTCCCCTTCGATTTCGTTCGCGTGCGACCAGCCGGGTTGGTTGCCGTGATCCTTTGCCTCGCGAGTTGCGCTGTTGGCCAGGTGGGGGGACGGATACATGGATTCGTTCGCGATGCCGGCGGATCGCCGGTCGCGGGCGCCGAAGTCGCGGTTCAGGGCGGCCTGGAAAGTGTCGGGCGGACCTGCCTAAGCGCCGCGGACGGTTCGTTCAAAATGGATGGCCTCAATCCGGGTCATTACCAGTTCAAAGCCACCAAGCGCGGCTTCGCCGATTCAGCGGTGGTGGCCGCGGACGTCACCACCGGCGGGGATCTGACTCTGAATCTCGCATTGCGCGCGAACGACAGATTTCTGAAGCGGCTTTCGCAAGCCTACGCCAAAGACTGGCGCGGCGCGGGCGACAGCGGCCCGGAGCCTCCCCGGCGTACCTTGCCTTCGCCCCTAAACTCGCCGCCATTCCCCAACTCCGACTGGTCTTACGGCGGATCGCCAGAAATCGGCGCGCCGGATACCAACTTGCCGCCCCTGATGGAGGCGATCTACGGCGGCTCGAACGGCAGCGCGTGGGAGCAAAGCCGGGTGAAGATCTACGGCTGGCTGGAAGGCAGCTTCAACCTCAGCACCTCGCACGATTCGAATTATCCGTCGGCCTACGACATTTTTCCGAATCGGCCCGAGTTCGATCAGGCGGTGCTTTATGTAGAGCGCCTCCCCGACACGGTGCAAACCGATCACGTCGATTGGGGATTCCACCTCAGCGCATTGTATGGCACCAGCTACCGGTTCACCACCAACCTGGGCTATTTCAGCGGGCAACTCCTCGACGATCACCACCAGTACGGGTTCGATCCGGTGCTCGAATACGCGGACCTGTATATCCCGCAGGTTGCCCAGGGCCTCAACATCCGCGTCGGCCGTTTCATCTCCATTCCGGGCATCGAAGCGCAACTGGCTCCCAATAACTACGTCTACACGCACTCGTTATTGTATTCGGTGGACCCTTTCACTGACACGGGTATTCTAGGTACCGTCAAGCTGAACGACCACTGGCTGGTCCAGTTGGGGCTGACGGCGAGCCATGACGTGGCTCCCTGGACGCCGGACGCGAGGCCGTCCGCGACGGCCTGTGCCAGCTACACATTCAACAATGGCAACGACAACGTGTACCCCTGTGTGAACGGCCTGAACGGCGGGCAGTACGCTTACAACAACCTGCAGATGTTCGACAACACGTGGTATCACAAGTTCAGTGCGTCTTGGCACATGGCGAGCGAGGCCTGGTACATGTACGAAAAAGACGTGCCCAGCGTGTTCGGCCCGATACAACGCGAAAAGGGCACGAATGGCGCGTTCTGCGCTACCGGACAGGTTCGCTGCTTTGCCCCGGAGTGGGCCATGGTCAACTACGTTGAAAAACAGTTCTCGGCGAAAAACTACCTCTCGATTCGCACCGATTTCCTGGACGATATCATGGGCCAGCGAACCGGCTACAAGACGCGATACGCGGAGGAGACTCTCATGTGGGGGCATTGGGTGGGAAGTACCGTTATTCTCCGCCCTGAGCTGCGATTCGACCACTCTTTCGATGTGGCGGCTTACATATCGGGACGCGGAAGAGCCAGTTTCAGTTCGCAATGGACGTAATCCTGAAGTATTGACGAAACGCATCTGCGCTACCTTTAATTCTTGGACGCGATGTCGATCCCGGCATGGACCAACTACCTGGCGGTACAGGCGGGGGTTGCCGCCACGCTGACCGGGCTGGTTTTCGTCGCCGTATCCATTAATCTTACGCGCGTCCTTTCGATACCGGGGCTAACGGGACGAGCCGCGGAATCGCTGCTGCAGCTATTCGGCGCCGTGGTGGTTTCGACTAATGCGCTGATTCCGCGACAGCCGCCGGTCGCCTTCGGCACCGAGATCCTGGTTGTGGGCTCCCTTCTGTGGATCGCTCAAACGGCGTTCCAGGTTCGTTACATGGCAAGCAACCCGGGTCATCCGCGATACTGGGGAATCGTCAGAATGCTGCATACGCTGTCGGCCAACGTCCCGTTCTGCATATCCGGAATTTTGTTGCTGCGCGGCTCGCCGGCCGGGTTGTATTGGCTGGCCCCTGGCTTCATTTTTTCGCTTGTCTCCGGCATCGCCAACGCCTGGGTTCTTTTGGTGGAAATATTGCGTTGACGCCAGGCGCGCGTGAAGGCCTGCGGTAGCATTGCTATAATTGAACGTCGCCATGGACGGCCCCACCCTAACCCTGTTCCTGGTGCAGATCGGGCTGGTTCTAGCAATTCCCTTGTGCATGGCCAAACTGCTCGAAAGGCTTGCGCTATCGCCTCTGGTGGTCGAGTTGTTGTGCGGCGTGATGCTGGGTCCCAGTGTTTTCGGCATGGCCGCCCCGGCGCTGTTCGCGCGGGTTTTTCCGGTTGCGGGCCGCGCCACTCAGGCACGCGAAGCAGTCACGGAACTGGGGCTGCTCCTTTTTGTTTTCATGGCGGGCCTGGAAGTGCAAGCTGGCTATTTGCAAAAGCAAGTAAAGGCCATTGCTTGGACCAGCATTCTCGGCATCGCGATCCCCTTCGCGCTGGGCCTGGGCGCGGTCTTGCTCTGGCCGGGCTTATGGGGGACCATCCAACCGCGCCACACCTTGATGCTGCTCGCCGTATTCATAGCCACCAGCCTCTCTATTTCAGCCCTACCGGTCATTGCCAGAATCTTAATGGAATTGAACCTGGTCAAGACCGAGCTTGGCTCCATCATTATTACTTCCGCCACCGTCAACGACTTGGTTGGCTGGGGTTTATTCGCGGTGGTGCTGAGCAACTTCGGCGAAGAAGGGCAGCACGGACGGAACCTTGGCGGCAGCCTGTTGATGGCGCTGATTGTGTTCGCGTTCCTCCTGAATCTTTCGAATAGGAGGATTCAACGCGCGGTTGGATGGCTGAATTTGCCGAAAGATACACTACAACTGAAATTGACCTTTCTGGTATTAGTTGCCGCCGCCATCTTTTCGCAGGTGGTGGGCACGCATGCGACGCTGGGCGCGTTTCTAGCAGGCCTAGCACTGGGACGCATCCCGGATGCGCGCAAGCTGGCGCACGAGAGCTTCTACCAGACAACCACCGGAATTTTCGCGACACTGTACTTCGTCTCCATCGGATTGAAGGCCAATTTCGTGGCTAACTTCGATTTGCTACTGGTGGCTTTCGTGCTGCTGGTGGCGTGTGCCGGCAAGATCGGCGGCGTCTTCCTGGGGGCAAGGCTCGGCGGGAAAAGCCCGCGGGAAGCGCTGATCGTGGCATTGGGGATGAATGCCCGGGGCGCCGTGGGAATCGTGCTCACGACGGTGGCGCTGGATTACGGGCTGATCGGGCAGCGCATCTTCGTGGCGCTTATCGTGATGGCTCTGGCTACATCCGTATTGAGCGCGGTCGGTATTAAGCAGTTGCTCGGCGGACGCGTGGGGCAGGAAGTAGCGCCCGCTCTCCTGAATACTGCGGATTAGAACCCTTCCAGCAAGTGTCCCATCTTCTCTTTCTTGGTCCGCAGGTAGGCTTCCGTAGAATCCATTGACGGCACGATGCAGGGAACGCGCTCCTCCACCCGCACCCCCGCGGCTTCCACGGCTGCGACCTTCTCCGGGTTGTTGGACAGCAGCCGTACGCTTTTCAATCCGAAGTACCGCAGGATCTCGCCGGGCAGCTCATAATGGCGCAGGTCGGATTCGAATCCCAGGCGCTCGTTGGCCTCCACGGTGTCGGCGCCCTCGTCCTGCAATTCGTAGGCGCGCAGCTTGTTCAGCAGCCCGATGCCGCGCCCTTCCTGGTGTTCGTAGATCAATAGCCCGCGCCCTTGTTCGGCGATCATATGCAGGGCCAGTTCAAGCTGGGCGCGGCAATCGCAGCGCAGGCTGTGGAAGACATCGCCCGTCAGGCATTGCGAGTGAATGCGGACCAGGGGCGGCGCACCATGCGCTACATCGCCCATCTCGAGGACCACAGCCTCTTCCAAGCGGTCTTCGTGACGGCCTTCGAATCCGTAGATTCGAAAGTGCCCAAACCGGGTTGGAAAGTCCGCCTCGGCAGCCTTGTGCAGCCGGAGCGCGGAAGGAGTCTGCATGAGTCTCTGCCGACAGTCGTAACGCGCTTATTATGCTTCTATTATAATGATGTGCGAGCTTCCGTGGCGGATTCCTCCCTAGTTACGTTGCTGGTGAAGTTGGGCGTGGTGGCCTCGCTAGCCAGCATCCTGGTTCGCTGGAGCGCCGTTAAGCGGATGTTGATGCGTGAGAACCGGACCATGGCGCAGCGCGTGAAACTTTCGCTGTGGTTCTCCGGCGTGTTTGGCGCGAGCGTTGCTACGCGCGTGGTGAGCGCCGCCTATCAAGCTGGCAGCTACCAAGCCGTCGACCTGGGTCTGGAAGGCGGCCTGCTGGCGGGCCTGCTGGGCGGTTACGTGACAGGCCTGACGTCGGGAATCCTGATCTCGATTCCGGCCATGCTCCACCGGGAGTATCTGACCATGCCCCTGCTAGCCGGGCTAGGCGTATTGGGTGGCCTGTTGCGCGATTGCGCCGTCGACCCGGAGGACATCTGGCGTTTCAGCCCGTTCTTCGATCTGAACCTGTGGCGCTTCTTCAGGCAGCGCCGCTTCGACCGGCGCAACGCTTTCAACCTGCTGTTCTTCGTGGTGATTCTGTTCGCCGAATTCCTGCGGCAGGCCCTGGGCCAGGCCTTTGGCGCGCGCGGCCGGATCTTTTACCTGCATCCGGAGCAACCCAATTTCCTTATGTACGCGGCGGTCTACGCCACTACGCTGTTTTCCGTCACGCTGCCGATCAAGATCTGGAACAATACCCGCAACGAAGGCAAACTTGAGGAGCAGAAGCGGCACTTGATTCAGGCCCGCCTGGAGGCGCTCACCAGCCAGATTAATCCGCACTTTCTATTCAACACCCTGAACTCGGTCTCGTCGCTGATTCGCACAGACCCGAACCAGGCGCGCATCATGGTTCTGAAGCTTTCGAACATCCTGCGGCGGCTGCTGCGCAAGCACGATAATTTCAGCGCGCTGCGCGAGGAAATCAGCTTCATCGACGATTACCTGGCGATCGAGGTGGTTCGCTTCGGCGACAAGCTGCGCTTCGAAAAAGAAGTGGCCGCCGACACGCTGGACATGCTGGTGCCCAGTATGCTGCTGCAGCCCCTGATCGAGAATTGCGTCAAACATGGGCTGAGCAGCAAAGTGGAGGGCGGCACAATCCGGCTGCGCAGTTGGCGGGTGGATTCGCGGCTGATGTTGTGGGTGGAGGACGATGGCGTCGGCATACCCGAATCCAAACTGGCGACGTTGCGTGAACAGGGCATCGGAGTGAGCAACGTCAGTGAGCGGCTGAATGTGCTGTTCGGCAACGACCACAAGATGAGCATCGATAGTCAGCCCGGGCACGGTACGCGCATCGAGATCGAGATCCCGGAATTACAGACCAGTCTGGTGGCCGCTTCCTAAACCGTCAATGGCCGTGCATGGTTTCGTTGGCTTCCGGACATGCATTAATCCAGATGTCGAAGGCATCCAGGGTAACCGAAAAACCGGATATAGGCGTGGCCGTAATGGTGACAGTGTGCGGCACGCAGGGAAGTCCCTGTTGCACCCAGACTACCTGCTGGTAATGAGTTGTGGGAGCGGTTAGAAGTACTGTGGCTTGCAAGACGCCGTCGAGTAGCACCGTGGCAGTCCCCTGGCCCGGTCCGGTCAGGCTCACCCAGCGTACTCCGGTGCCCGTAAAGTTGAGGACCGCGGTGTTCTGGGAGGTCGTGCTAGTCATGTAAGTGCTGGTGCTGGCGTTCGGCGACGAGGTCGAAACCCAACTTCCCTGGTAGCTGATGGTCGGCGGAGGCTGACCGGTGGTATCGCTATCGACCGTGCGCGACTCCTCGATGCGCGCCGGTGGGACTGTATCCGTCCACGTGCTGCCGGCACTTTGGGACTTGTAGATACTATGATAGGCCGCCGCGAACACGGTCTTATCATTGGCGAAATTCGGAGAAATCGCCACTGCCGTCGCGAACTGGTCTGGAAATGCGCTCAGCGGCAGTAGAGTGGTTCCGCCATTAGTGGATTTCATCACACCCGACTGAAGGGTGGCGGCAAAGAAAGTCTGGTCGTTGACATAGTTCGGCGATAATTGAAGATCCAGTACCACCAACTTGTTGGTCCGGGAAAGCAGAGTCCAGGTGGAACCGCCGTTTGTAGACTTCAGGAGGCCGCCGGTGTATGGAGCAATATACACGGTCTGGTCAGTGGGGAATGCTGGGGAAACCGCCACCACCCCGAGTTTTGGGGAGCCCGGCGTCGTGATGGATGTCCAGGTCATGCCGCCATCCGTGGATTTGTAAAGACCGTGAGTGCAACTGGCGGCAAATGCCGTCCGATCGGAGGCAAATCCCGGTGAGATAGCAATCGAATCCACCGGTGGCCCGCCCAGGCTGGTGGGAATCCAGTTGTTGCCCTGATTCGTAGAAACGAACAGGCCCTGATTAGGATACTGCTGGCCCTGATACGTGACAGTCGCCGGATATGTCGATGCGGGTTCGAGGTCGGTCCCGATGAGGACTGTTCCATCCTGCGCAAAATTGGGCGAGACAGCCAACCCTCTCACGTGCGTCAACGCCCCCAGCATAGCCATAGGCGTATAGGTAGCTCCGCCATTGATAGTTCTCTCCAGTCCGGAGGCGGTGGCGCTGAATGCCGTTTGATCGTTAGCGAAATTGGTGGAGATCGCCGCGGCATCCAAATACGGAAGGCGCAGACCCGTATTCTTAAAGGTCCAGGATCCTCCGCCGTTGGTAGACCACGCATTTCCGCCGCCGTAGGTGTCTGCGAATAGCGTCGTGTCGTTCACGTAGTTGGGCGACAGAAAAATGTGCCGGACGAGCCGTGTAGGAATGGTGTCGATGTATTGCCAGGATATGGCACCGCTGGGTGAAATCCACAAACCTTCATATGTCGCCAGAATCAGCGTGATGCCGCTGGCGCTCAAGCCGGCAGCAACGTTATGGTAATGCGATGTCGTCAGCGGCGAGAGTTCCCGATTAAACTGAGACGGACCCGTCCATGAGGCTCCCTGGTTCACGGATTGGAAAACCCCTCCCACGGCCGGTGGCGTGTCCGCCGTCGCAACCCATATCGTGGAATCCTGCAAGTAGTTGGGGGATAACGTGATGGAGTTTATGCCGGTATCGGAGAGGCCGGAATTGGAGGCTGACCAGGAAGCTCCTGCGTTGCTGGAAATCAGCACGCCCGCGGCGGTGCCTGCAAAGGCTGTTTGGTCTGAGCTGAAGCCAGGCGAGAAAACCAGCGAAGTCACCGCGGGAGACGGCTGCGCCGGAGTGACCGAAACCCAACTGGAGCCTCCGTTTGTCGATTCATAAATCCCGTTGCTTGCCGTGCCTAGCAGCAGAGTGCCATCCACGTCGAAATTCGGCGATACGGCCATCACACTCAATGCCGAAGTGATCGAACCTGGCAAAGCGATCTGGGTGAACGTTTGCCCGCGATTTGCGGATTCGAAAACCGTCATGCTGGCGGTGACGATAAATAGCGTGTTATCTGTCGCGAAATTCGGCGATAAGGCCACGTTCAGCAGTGACAGCGTCGAGGCCAATGTCCACGACGTTCCCTGATTGGTGGTCATGTAAAGGCCGCCCGCGCCAGCCACATAAATAGTTTGATCCTGGCCGTAAGCCGGCGAGAAGGCTATCGCCCACATCTCCGCCACGTTCGGCAGGCCGCCCACGGCGGACCAGGTAACGCCCCCATTCGTGGACTTGAGAAGCGCATAGACGCCGAGTTTGATCGAAAGATAATCGGTTGCCGCGTAGATGGTGGAATCCTGGGCGAAATTTGGCGAAACCGCTACCGTGACGATCGGATCGTGCGGGTCGTGCGCTATGAGAGATCCAGCGGCCAGGCATAAACAGACTACACCGCTGAACAGGACTCGACTGAACATTTGAAGTACCCCCCTTGCGCTTTAATCGGGATGTCCGATCTTGGAACCCGCGGCCTTCCAGCGGTTTTTGACCCGACCCGCTCTATTGTAGCCGCTTTTTGAGTATCTTTTTCATCCTGAGCGGCTCCCCCAGTCCCAGGCTGGCACTACCTTTCTTTCGAGTGGTACTAGAACTTAGGGTTGAGCAGCGCATGCCTCAAGGAAGCCATGCCCCAATGCCGGCACGGAATGGATGCCCTGCTATGATGAAAGCTCCCCCCATGATTGTGGAGGCCCATGTCGTCCGGTTCGACTCAATTTCCCTGGATGGCGGCGCCACGCTGGCGCCCGTCGAGGTGGCCTACGAAACTTACGGCTCGTTGAATGCGCAAAAGAGCAACGCCATCCTGATCCTGCACGCGTTTTCGGGAGATGCGCATGCCGCGGGGGTTAGTGCGGAGACCGGCAAGCCGGGCTGGTGGGACAATATGATCGGGCAGGGAAAGGCGTTCGACACCAACAGGTATTTCGTCATCTGCTCGAACGTGCTGGGCGGTTGTCGCGGCACCACCGGTCCAGCCTCAATCAACCCGGCGACGGGCCGCCCATATGCCATGGCGTTCCCGGTGATCACCGTGCGCGACATGGTGCGGCTACAGAAGATGCTGATCGATCACCTGGGTATCCTGCGGTTGCTGAGCCTATCGGGCGGCTCCATGGGCGGGATGCAGGCGCTGGAATGGGCTGTATCGTATCCCGATGCGGTGGTTTCGACGATTCCGATCGCCAGCACGGCGCGGCACAGCGCGCAGCAGATCGCGTTCAACGAGGTGGGCCGGCAAGCGATCATCGCCGATCCCGATTGGAGCGAGGGCAATTACTACGACGGCAAGCCTCCCGCGCGGGGGCTGGCCGTGGCGCGCATGGTCGGCCACATCACGTACATGAGCGACGACTCCATGCGCGAGAAGTTCGGGCGGCGGCTGCGCGGCAAGAACAGCTTCGGCTACGACTTCGAAGTCGATTTCGAAGTGGAAAGCTACCTGCGCTACCGCGGCAACGAGTTCGTGAGCCGCTTCGATGCCAACTCCTATCTCTACATCACCAAGGCCATGGACTATTTCGACCTGTCGAACGGCGACGGCTCGCTGGCGGCTGCGTTCGAGCGCGCCAAGGCGCGTTTCCTGGTGATCAGTTTCAGCTCGGACTGGCTCTATCCGAGCTATCAATCGCAGGAGATCGTGCGCGCGCTGCGCAGCCGCAACGTGGATGTGGCGTATTGCGAGCTGCCGTCCAACTACGGGCACGACGCGTTCCTGGTGGATGTGGGCGAGCAGACCGAATTGGTGCGCGGGTTCCTGGCCAGCACCTATGAGAAGATAGCCGGATGACCACCCTCGCCTCCGCGCCGCACGGCCAGCCGTTCGTCGGCGAGCTGCTGGGGCGCAGCGATTACGCCATTATCGGCCAGATCGTGGAGCCGGGCGCTAAGGTCCTGGACCTCGGCTGCGGCGAAGGGGAACTGCTGCAGTGGCTGGCGGAGAACAAGGGCGTGGATGCGCGCGGCGTGGAGATTTCGGGCGCCAAGGTGCAGCGCGCCATCGCCCGCGGCGTTTCGGTCTATCAGGGCGATATCGACCATGGCTTGGCCGATTATCCGGACCACGCGTTCGACTACGTGATCCTGAGCCAGACGCTCCAGGAGACCCGCCATCCGCTGGGGGTGTTGCGCGAAATGCTGCGCGTCGGAAGGCGGGCCATCGTGGCGTTCCCGAACTTCGGGCATTGGCGTGTGCGATTATCGATGCTGACGAGCGGTCGCGCGCCGAAGACCCGCCTCTTCCCGTACGATTGGTACGATTCGCCAAACATCCACATCTTGACGGTGGACGATTTCGAGCAACTTGCACGGCGCGAGGGGCTGGCGGTGGAGCGGCGGTTCTTTCTGGCGGGGCGGCGGACGGTGGAGGGGCTGCCGAATTTGCGTGCGGAAGTGGCGGTTTATTTGGTGCGCCGGTAGATCAAACCACGCTAAATTCAACCACTCCAAAGGCTCGATGCCGCTGCCGTCGACGATCGCCCTTCCGGTGAACGGATGCCGCCACTTC
>JBEKTJ010000061.1:0-33492 GCA_049516155.1 Bryobacteraceae bacterium | reverse complement strand
GCGCTGAAGCTTGCCGGATCGCCCGCGCTGGCGGCGGCGCGCACGCTGCTATTCATGCCGGACTTGTTGAACTACTGGCTGACGGGCGTGGCGCGCGCGGAGGCGACCATCGCCAGCACGTCGCAGTTTTACGATCCGCGCAAGAAAACGTGGGCGCGCGACCTGCTGGAGCGGCTGGGGCTGCCCACGCACATCCTGCCGGAGATTGTGGCGCCGGGAACGCGAATCGGTCCGTTGCTCGATTCGGTGGCGGAGGCGGCGGGATTGGGCGCAGTGCCGGTCTACGCGACGGGGTGCCACGATACGGCGTCGGCGGTGGCCGCGGTACCGGCGGAGGGCGCGAACTGGTGCTACATCAGCTCGGGCACGTGGTCGCTGATGGGCGCAGAGTTGGACGAGCCGGTGATCGACGAGCGGGTGCTGGCGCAGAATCTGACCAACGAAATCGGCGCGGGCGGCAAGGTGCGATTCCTGAAAAACATCGCGGGACTTTGGCTGTTGCAGGAGTGCCGGCGCGCGTGGGCGCTGGAGGGCGCCGAATACACGTACGAGGAACTGGTGCGGTTGGCGGGCGAGAACGGGCCGGCGCGGGCGTTGATCGACGTGGATGCGTTCCTGGAGCCGGGCGACATGCCGCGCAAGATCGTGGAGCATTGCCGGGTGCGGGGGCTAGCGCCGCCGGAGACGCCGGGCGAGTTTACGCGCACGATTCTGGAGAGCCTGGCGGAGCGCTACAGGCAGGTGCTGGAGAGCCTGGAGGCGCTGGCGGGGCGGCGGTTCGAGACGATCCATATTGTGGGCGGCGGGTCGCGGAATGCGCTGCTGAACCAGTTGGTGGCGGATGCCACGGGGCGGACGGTGATCGCGGGACCGAGCGAGGCGACGGCCATCGGGAATGTGCTGATCCAGGCGATCGGAGCGGGGGAGTTGAGCGGGTTGGAGGAGGCGCGGGGGGTGGTGCGGCGATCGTTTGGGGTGGAGGTTTACCGGGGGCTGGGGGCTGGCGGCTGAATGTGCAGGATTGTGCGGGTTTGTGCATCGGTGACGCGACTCGGGATGCCTGCAAAATTGAACGAACAAAGCCAGTTGATATTTGGAATCAATGAGTTGGCGTGCGGTTTGGTGGCCTCGGCCTCGGGAGCGGGCACTTCTTGGCTGAGCGAAGCCCGGCGACGGGACTGTCTGAGGGCGTTCCTCGCGCCGGCTGCCCGCTCTGGGTTCGCATGCGCGCGTGGGAAGAATATTCGGATGTCAAAGACCGTTGCGGAGATCTGGACCTTTGCGGGATGTCTTCGCGCCGATGGGTGAATCTCTTGGGGGTCCGGACTGGCACGGTCTTGGGCAACGGGGGCGAACCCTTCCCAGGCGATTTAAGGGTAACACGGTGGCGGCGGGGATTCGGCTGACGGAACGCACTGGCGCGTTTGTTTTCATGGGCTGCGGGGAATGCGAAATGGTTCATCGGCGCCGCGGCGGGGGTGCCCAACGAGGTTCGCGTCAGGATTCGAAGAGCCCGGGAGTCAGAGGCTCCCCGAACCAGCCTTCGCGTTCGGCGACATCCGCAACGGCCTTTGCCTTCCGGGCTATGCTGCGGGTGCAGCTCTCATTCGCAAGGGTCACCAGGTAGCTGGGGTACCTTGTTGGTTCGCTGGCAATTGCCTTCGCGATTGCCAAGGGCATACTGCCCGGTCTGCCTCGGACGCGCGCTGGCAGGTGGGGCTCGAGTGCTCCGGACTCGTAGCAGCGCTGAATCCGCTTCAGATCCGGGTTCCAATCTTTGGTGCCAAACCTTTCGACGTCCAGCGCTTCGCCTTGAATAAACTCCAGGACACCCGAGGCGATGTCAAACCTCTCGGCGAAAAATCTCTGATGAAGCTGGTGAGCGGTCTCCGGCGCCGCGCGACGCACGTGAACGGCACCGAAAGCTCGGCACGAAGGCTCTCATTCAACTGATCCGTCGATCCCGCATCAAGGTATGCCTCGGATGTTACTCAACTTGAAAGATGACGAATGTACCCGCGTTGTGCTCCGAAAAGTAGGAGACTGCGTCACACCCGCCTTCGGGTTGAGCGACGGGAGAACACTGGGCGTTGGGGGTAGTCCCCGTGTTGAAGCCCTAGATCGGGCTATCATCCCAATATATGTATACACCGAAATGGAACCATCTGCGGGTCCGTGCGAAGAAAGGCGGTTACTGTGGTATTGCAACCGCGTTGGTGCGACGATCTGCCTGCATTGCGGTGTACTGTTGGAGTAGCTGAACCATGACGAACAGTGAAATCCGAGCGTGGTATCGGGAACGGGTTTCTGAAATACCTAGCCTCAACCAGGCATGGACGACTCAGGGGGTGGGCTTGGAGGAACGGGCTTTGCGTGCGTGGCGGATTCGGCATGAAGCACGATTGCAGGCCCGCTCGATGATGGAGAACTCTGACGAAATCGAGGATTTAAGAGAGAGGGACCGGCGGCTATACGGGAATCCAGACGGGCCCACCTTCGATCAATTGGTACAGGAGGGACGTCAAAGTGGAATTCGCCAGGATGAGGTTTATGAACGTATCATTCGTGGTTCGCAGGCGACAAATCGAGAGGTGAACGAGCTTTTCGACCGGAAGGCCCCCTCGCCGTAACGGGTACTCAGATCGAGAACGAGCGAATCGCATAGCGGACGGCAGACGTCTAATCGTCTATGATAAGGGGAGGAAGAGAATGAGTCAGCCGCTCACGACTGAGAAAGCTTCTCCGCGGATCTCGTTGGACGACTATCTGGACATCGACGTCACGTGGTCGAAAACCAACGGACCAATGGTATTATGGAGAGCCCGCGTTGGGGCTGAGAATTGGATCGTTCGCGTAAATGATTTCCCTGAAGAGCATTTGTATACTCTCTACGTTAACGACGAGGAGCTTGGAAGTTTTGACGAGTGGCCGCACCAATGGTCGAGAGCTGAAGAAGTATCGAACCGCTAGCCCCGGCTAGCCCTGTAGAGCCACGCCTGCGCTGCGGCACGCCCGATACGCCAAGGCGCTTTTCACACCGCAACATCTGTTGCCGAGGCAGGGGCGGCCTGGGAGTCTGGCTTGGCCCCTGCCCCGAAGTGCCTTGACTTAGGAACTCTTTCCTGGTTACATGGAAAACGCTGTGGGCTACCGCGGTTCGACGCATCTATTGGTACTCTGCTTGGCCCCGTTGGCGCTGCCGGCGGCGGCACCTGCGCCAGCCGCGCCCGCGCCAGCCGCGCCCACCACGCTGACGCTAACCGACGCGCCCGGACTCATTGTCGATACGGCTTGCAACAGCCACGACGGCGGCAGCGTGGTGTTACAGCTTCGAAACAACTCGCCCACGGTGGTAACGCTCGCGCTTACCGCCAGCGAGGCGACCGACCCCAAGATCAAGCCGTCGGGCGCTACCGTAACTCTGCGGCCGGTGCACGACCTGGCCGGGAAAACCATTGCCGAAGTCGGGTCCGTGGATCCCGGAAAATCTTTTTATATCAGAGCCGAAGTTCGGGACCTTTTGCAGGACGGGAAGTGGGACATCGAGATCCACAATCACGGCGCCAAAGTCGGCACATTCCAGATGGTGCGGACGTCGCCGGCTTTCAACGTAAAGTTGGATGTACCCAGTCCGGATGCGCCGGAAATATCCTTGCAGAGAGGCGTGCCCAAATTGTTGTCGTTCAACAATGCCGACAGCAGCGCCTACCCGGTGAGCGAGGAGTTCGCCGTCGACGGAAAGACGGATGAGGCGGTCAGCCTGCCTGCACGCGCGCACAAATTCGGGCCGGACGACGGTCTGGTGCTGCCGGCGAACGGCGCCGGCCAAGTTCGATTCATTCCGCCCGGCGAGTGGTTCTCGTGGAAAAGCATCCTGAAAGACATTACCGCCGACGGCCGGTTGACCGTGCACCTACGCTGCCTGGACGCCACGGGCCGCGCCTGCCAGCCATCACCGGACGCGCCCGCCAAGATCTTCAAGGTGAAGCTGCACCTAGCCATCTGTTCGCCGGATTGCCAGTCGTTGTGCGCGGATATTTTTGTGCTGCTCGCGTTGCTGTTGGGCGCCGGCTTCTCGTTCGCAGTAAACCTGGTCGTGCCGAATTACTTCAGCCGGCGCGATTTCCGCGCACGGTTGAGCGAGATCGACGCGCGCGTGGCGGGCCTCCCCATGGCGCTGTCATCCCGGCTGCGGGTGCTGGCGGGCATTGAACGCAAGAGCATGGAAGAGAGCTTGCAGGGCGTCAGTTTCTACGGGCTGGAATTCAAGGGCCGGATCGCCCAACTCAACAAGAATGCCGATCAACTGAGCAACCGCCTGGACTTATTGGAGCGACTAGGCAGACGCCGCATTCGCTTTGAGGCTCTGCGTGCGCAAGGCCCGGCTCCGACGGTCGTGGATCAGATCGAGGATCTTTTCGAAGAAGTCATCCGGAATCTCGACTCGGTCGGACTTACCGATGCGGTCCTGGCATCCGCCAAGGCGAGCATCGACCAGATTGACAAGAGCCTGGAAGACTTCCACAAGCTAGGACCGGATTTTGCGGGCAAACTGGCTGAACGCGCCAAAGGACTGAAGAAGGCCTTCGAGAAGAGCCAGCCCCAAAAGCCCGCCGGCGATCCAGCTGAACACCCGCCAAAGGAGCCTCCCAAGAACCCGATCGGGGACGCTGAGAGTACCGGCCGCCTGCGCACTCGATTGCCGGAACTATTTGCGTACCTGGAGGTGGCGCCCGAAGATCCCACCGGCTTCACATCCGATTTCGCCAGGTGGGATATGGTGCTCTACAAGCTCGATCTGATCCGCAGGTACGTGAACTGGCGCGAGGCTGGCAACCTGGCGGATCGCGCGGAGCTTAAACTCGATGCGATCGAAAGCGAGCTGGTGAAACGGCTGCTGCTGTTCAGTTGGGAAGGCCTTGATTCCGCGCAGCGATACTTGCAGGAGATTGAACAGAGCATTTTCGCGGAGACCATCAAAACACAACTCACCGCGAAGCACGCAAGGCTTCGCATGGACCGCTTCGCGGTACGGCCGTACGCGCCCACCCAATTCCGGCTCGATTTCGACGACCCGGCTTATAATACAGCCGAGGCCCAAAAGGACTGGACCTGCGTCTGGCATTTCGACCACGGTCCGGAAAATCCCGCAAGCACGGACAACATGGTCATAGACGAGTACGGTTGGGCGGTCACACACTACTTTCCGAGGGCCGTTACCTACCCGGTGAAGGTGGGGTTCCGCCTGCAGCGTGCGAATGGCGGGGACGAGATCAGCCCTCTCGAACCGCTGACTGTCAAGGTATCAGTCGCCCCACAGCAGGATGGCCCGCGCCAACGGTGGCATCGGAGGTGGGCCGAGGCCATTCAGGTATTGGTGGCGATTCTGCCGGCGTTAGCGGGCTTGGTTGCCGGGGCGAAGGACCAGGTATTGAAGCTGGATCTTATTCCAGCCGCGCTGGCGATCTTGGTGATGGGATTTGGCTCCGATCAGATCAAAAACAAACTGACGCAGTAGGGCGCCCGCGCTTACTCAATGCGGCAAGCTTGACAAGAACCGATCGATCTCCGCGGCGGCGCCGGCGGCCACTTGCTGCAGATTCCGGTCCATGGACTCGACCACATCCTTGATAGCCTTGCCGGAGGCGGGCTCTTGGCGCTCGAAGTGCTGGTCCCAAATGCTGCGGTTGGTCCGCTTGTCGAGTAGTTCGAGGTGCAGAGTGATTCTGGTTTGGATCGCCGGGCTATCCACTTCGGCGAATTCGTAGAGCTTGCCGCGCACCAGATAATCGCCCATGGAAGAGCTGGACGACTCCAGCACGTGCCGGTATTTGCCCGAGGCGCGTAGCGCGCGCACTAGCGAGTCACGAACCATAGCGCCGGGGCGAGCCTCCCAGCGATGGTATTCGTACGAGCCTGTTTCATTGGCGCCGGAGCGATAGCGGATGCGGTCGTCCTGCAGGGATTCGGGGGTGGCGATGAGTCCGACCAGGATTGTAGGACCGTCAAGCCTAGCTTGGCCTGCCGGCGCGGAGGCGGGGGAGAGAGTGTAGTAATGCACTGTGCGGGTAGGCACGCAGCTTGTGAGCAGGAAGATCCATAGGGCGGTAAGGCAGAGTGTGATTTTGGGACGCATATGGTTGGTGGCTTGACAGGCCAGGAGGCCCGTCCTACTGGATATCTCCGGGTTTGCGCTCGGGGACCTTGATGCCCCGGATCAGGCTGGCTGGAGCGCGATCCAACGTTTCGGTTAGCGATCTCAGATTCTCGGTGGACATGCGGACGTTATCCAGTAACTCATCGATGTTAGCCGCATTCTGGTCCAGCGTCTGATTCAGTTGGGCCAGTGTGTCGCGCAAATTTACCACGGACGCGTGAATGTCGGGGCGGTTCTCCAGTAGCGTGGAATCCACATGCGCAAGGGTATCGTTGGCACGGGCGGCGATGGTTTTCACATCGTCCAGCAGCGGACTGAGTTTGGCGTTAAGCTCCTTGGTAAGATCCTGGACGTTAGCCAGGCTGGTGGAGACTTTGGGTTTGGCATCGGTCAGCATGGCGTTCAGGTTGTTCAGCGAGTCGGTCAATTTGGGCCGCGCGTCGGCGACCAGATGGTTGACGTTGTTCAGCGAACCGCCGATATTGGCGCGATTGCGGTCGTTCAGCAGATCGTTGGCGCGCGCAATGGTGACTTGCAGGCCGTCGAGACTCTGGTTCACCTTCTGCAATGCGTTGTGTACATCGGGCATCATGGCCTGCGCGGCATCGCCCAACTGCGGCAGGCCGAAAGCCTCCGCCGACGGCAGCTCGGAACCGGGAGGGGCCAACGGCGCGGGCTGAGTACCGGTGGAAACCTCAATGTAGTTGTCGGTCAACGGGCCGAGAGTGGAGATCTTCGCCACGCTGTCGGTTTTTACGGGCGCATCGCGATCCACGGCGACATCGATTTCGATCCGCGTGGAGTTGCCGGGGTCCACCCGGACACGAGTCACTTTACCTACCGTCAGGCCGCCATAGCGCACCGGCGCTCCGGCCTGTACGCCGCCCGCGAATTTGAAGTAGGCGCGGTGGGAGACGGTCGAAGCGCCCAGACCGCCGGAGATAGCCAGCATGGTCCCGACTAGGAGGCCGCCGGCAATCAGAACAAACAAACCCACGAGAGTGCGTTCGCGCATTGCAAGTATCCTTTCACTTTAATCCTTCCGTGTACATTCGCATGTGATCCACGTCGTCGTCCTGGGTGGTGTCGGCCACGCGGTCGAGAAATTGGCGGACCCGCGGATGCGTGCTATTCCGGACTTCCTGAGCTGGACCCATGGCCACGATGTTACCGCGATCGAGCAGAATGATCCGGTCGGCGATCAGAAATGCGCTAGCCAGTTCGTGAGTCACTACCACCATGGTCATGGAGTAAGCCTTTTTGAGATCCAGGATCAGGTCGTCGATGCCGGCGGCGGTGATGGGGTCCAGGCCGGCGGAAGGTTCGTCGAAGAAGAGGATCTCGGGGTCCATAGCCATGGCGCGGGCGAATGCGGCGCGCTTGCGCATACCTCCGCTGAGCTGCGAGGGGCTGTAGTTTTCGAAGCCGCTCAGGCCAACCTGCTCGAGCTTGATGCGGACCATCACTTCGATGGTCGTGGGCTTCAAGGTGGTGTGCTCCAGCAGGGGCAACGCGATGTTTTCGCCCACCAGCAGGGATCCGATCAAGGCTCCGCCCTGAAAGGCCAAACCGATTTTCTTGCGGATTGCATCCATCTCGCGGGACGAGGCTTTGGCGATGTCCACGCCCTTGATGCGGACTTCTCCGGAGGACGGTTTCTCAAGGCCCACAAGAGTCCGGAGCAGAGTACTTTTGCCCGAGCCGGAGCCGCCGATAACAACGACGGTTTCGCCGTGGAAGATTTCGAACGCAAGGCCGTGCAAAACTTCGCGGTCGCCATACTGCACGCGGAGGCCGCGCGCCGAGATGACGGGAATTGGAGAGGCGGGCGCGGCCATGCTACGGGGTCCCTCGCGCCAAGTAGAACAACATAGTGAAAACCAGATCGATAACGATGACCAGGAGAATGGAGACGACCACGGCGGACGTGGTGGAGCGCCCCACCTCTTCGGCGCCAGCGCCGGTGGAGAAACCCTCCTGGCAACCGACCGCGGTGATGACCAGCCCGAAAACCAGTGCCTTGACGATGCCGGTGGTAATGTCATGGGCGACCAGCGCGTCGCGAGTGGCAATCACGTAACTGCCGAAAGTGAAGTTGGCGCTGACGACTCCGAACAGGCAACCGCCCAGAACACCCATAAAGTCCGACCAAACGGCAAGGCAGGGCAGCATCACCGCCATAGCCAGGAATTTCGGCACTACAAGGAAAGCGACCGGGTCGAGGGCCATGGTCTCCAGGGCGTCCAGTTCTTCGGTAACACGCATGGTGGCGATTTCCGCGGCGAAGGCGGAGCCGGATCGTCCGATGACTACGATGGCTGTGATTAGGGGGCCGAGTTCGCGCGTGATGGAGATGGCTACCAGGCTGGCCACTAACTGCATGGCTCCCAGACGCTGCAGCTCATATGCGCCCTGCAACGCGATAATGACGCCGACAAACAGAGTAATCAGCGAGACGATGGGCAGCGCGCCTACGCCCGCCGCCATCGCTTGATGCAACGCGCGCTGCGCCAGGCGGCTGCGTTTCAGTGGCGACAGGAACAGAAGCCGCAGAGATTTCCCAAAGAGCTGAGCCAAGCCGCCCACATAGGCTACGCTGCGCTCGGTTGCGGCGCCGACCTCCGCCACGAATTGCATCACGCGCTTCCTAGGGCCTCCTCCTCGGTTTGGAAGATCTGAAAGATGCGGACGACGTGGGTGAGGTGAAACACCTGCTGGACGGCGGGGCTGAGACCGAACAGCACGAATTCCTTGTTGCGGCGCTGGGAATCCTTGAGCACTTCAAGCAGGGTGGCGATGCCGGAGCTATCGATGTAGCGGATAGCCGCCAGATTGAGCGCCAGCTTGGGAGCTTCGAGCAAAGTTTCAAACAGCGTGCGGCGGAGATCCGGAGAGGTGCCCAGGTCCACGTCCCCCTCGATTTCCACGATCGTCGTTTCTCCCGTAGCGCGAATCGAAATTTTCATATCGTCTTCCTGAGCCGCTTGGTGGCCACGAAACGGTTTCCCGCAGGCGTCGCTTGATACGACACCGTGTCCATCACGTCCTTGATGATGTGAGTCCCCAGTCCTCCCGGCTGATCGCAAGCTATGGCACGAGCACATATTTTAGTCCTATCCGGAGCCTCGCCGTTATCGAGCAAAGTGATTTCCAATCCGTCCGCGCTCTCCCGGCATTCGAGCTCGATGAGGCCGTCAGTGCGGCTGCTGTAGGCGTGGCGGATAATATTGGCGAGGGCTTCATCCAGCGCGAGCGTGATGGCACGGCAGTCGGATTCGTCCCAGCCGATAGCCGCGGCGAGAGGGCCGATGGCCCCGCGCACGACGGGCAAGTATCGCGGGTCGCTGGGCATAACGAACTTCAATTGCAGGGTCACCCATGCCCTCCGCGCCGTTCGAGCGCCACTACGGTAATGTCGTCCTCCGGCGGCTGGGACCCGCGGAACCGTTCTACAGCGGACAGGAGCGCCTGTCCGGCCGCCGCGGCCGATTCGACCGGCAAACTGCCGGCGATGGATCGCAGTCTCTGCATCCCGAGCTGTTCGCCCGATTCGTCGCAGGTTTCGTTGACGCCATCGGTGTACAAGAGCAGCAGATCGCCCATTTCCAACTGCACGGCGGTCTGGCTGTACGAAGTTCCCGCGATCATGCCGAGAGGCAGGTCCACGATCTCTTTACTATACGGCGTCGAATCGAGCAAGAAGCTCCACTCCTTCGTTGCAACACGATACCACAACGGAGGCTGGTGGCCGGCGTTGGTGAACAACAACTCGCCGGATTCGCGGTAGAAGCTGGCCAGAAAGGCAGTGGCAAAGCGGGAGTGGGGCGCGCCTTTGAGAATGCTCTCGTTGAGGCGGCGGATCAGTTGGGATTGGTCCCAATGGTCGACGTGCTCGCGCAGCGCATCGCGCAGGCGGACGGCAGCGGAACTGACAATTTCCCCGTGGCCGGCAACGTCGGCCAGCACTACCCGGGCAATCACTCCATGGCTGCAGGCGGACAGGTAATACAGATCTCCGCCGCGTTGGGATGCGCCCAAGGGATGGCAGGAAACCCAGCCCGCAAGTCCAGGAAGCTCAGCGGAGTAGGCGCCAGCCTGGTTCCCGCCGTGCAGTTCGAGACAGGCCAGGCGATAGGGTTGGTCCGTTTCTTGAGTCGTCATGCAGGGCACCCAGCCATACTAATGGAGTGGCGGAGGCGGCTGGGGGATTCAAAGACTTGGCAGCAGGCGGTGGATGGTCGATCGGCAATAGCCCGGCAGGTTGCCATTATTTTAATGCGCCCAATCTGGAATTTGCCGAGGAGGTACGGTGATAAGTGCCACAGAATCAGACGGATTGGCATTCGCTCCACCCTTCGGCAGTGGGTCAATTTGGATTTGGAGGGCGGGCAATTCTGCCCGCAGCCGGCTTTTCAGCCGGCTCTGGACGCCCTAAAAGGCAGACTGCGGGCAGAATTGCCCGCCCCCCAAATACAAACTGACCCACAGTCCCGTATGACGCGTTCCATCAGACGATAACGACTTTATTTGAGAAAATCCTGCCACCATAACCACTACAACGATAACCCGTTAAGAATGAAACGGTAGCCGGGCCCGACCACTCAGCAGCCGGAAAAGCGTTTATCGAGCCCATAACGCCAAATCCCGATGCCCTAATGCGGCCCGGCGGTCCAAATAAACCGACTGGCACAGGCGCTATTACTAACATGACGGTCAGAGGCATTCCGGCAATCAGTGCCGTAATGTGTTTTCATCCATCGAGAGGTAATTGGCAGGCCGATCATGCTCTTCACTCCGATCGCTGAAGTTGCGGTCAGTCCAAAGGGCCGCGGCATGGCCTGGTCGCACCAGCGGACCTGGCCGGCCGTTGAAAGATCGCTCATCTCATTCGCAGTGCCGCTTCTGGTCCTCCTGAGCTCCACGCACGCCATTGCCCAAAATACCCCTCCATCGACACGCCTGGAAGACATGAGTCTCGAGGAACTGATGTCGATCAACGTGGATTCAGTATATGGCGCCTCCGGTTTTCAGCAGAAGGTGACCGAAGCGCCCGCCTTTGTCACAATCATTACCTCCGAAGAAATCCAAAGATACGGCTACAGAACGCTCGCGGACATCTTGAGAAACGTCCCCGGTTTTTACGTCACCTACGACCGAAACTATAGCTACCTTGGAGTGCGGGGCTTTGGACTGCCGGGGCAGTACAACGATAGTATCGCATTGATGATCGACGGTCACCGTACCAACGACAACATTTTCGACGCGGCGCTGATCGGAACAGAGTTTCCGCTTGACGTGGATTTGATTCAACGGGTGGAAGTCATCCGCGGACCGAACTCTTCACAGTATGTCGCCAGTGCTTTTCTTGGAATTATCAACATTATCACAAAACGAGGGCGGGACCTGCCAAAAGTAAACGTGGCGGGCGAAGCGGCTAGCTACGGTTCCTACGAGGGGCGCGTTAGTTATGGCGATAAGTATAGTAACGGCTTGGAATTACTTCTTTCCGGATCCCTCTATGATTCCCATGGGCAGGATCAGATGTTTTTTGGCGCATTCGATAATCCCGCGACGAACAACGGCATTACCGTGAACGCGGACGATGATGAATTTCAGCAACTGTTTGCCGATATTTCCTGGGGCGACTTTACCATCCAGGGGGTGTATGGCTCGCGCGACAAGGGCATCCCGACGGCGTCCTTTGGAACGGTATTTGATGTCACGGGAACTCGCACTGTCGATGTGCGCGGCTACCTCGATCTAACCTACAAACGGGAGCTTGGTCATGGATGGAATCTCGCCAGCCGGACCTATTACGACCTGTTTAACGACGACGGCACATATATCTACGATTACTCTGCTACGGGAGGGCCGTCGCGAGTGTCCAACAGAAACTTCGCCCACGGCAAATGGTGGGGTGAAGAGGTGACCGTATCCAAGCAAGTATTCAATACGCAACGCGTGAGCGTTGGAGCCGAATTCGTCGACAACATTGAGCAAAACCAGGGAAATTATGACGTTCAACCCTTCGTTCAGTATTTTAAAGATAGCAGGGAATCGACTGTATTGTCTTTTTACGCTCAGGATGAAATTCACGTCCGCAGTAACCTCATACTGAATCTGGGCATTCGTTATGACCGCTATTCGTTATTTGGCGGGACGACCAATCCGCGCGCCGCTCTCATCTACAACCCTTGGGAGAAGACACACTTCAAGGTCCTTTATGGTCAGTCCTTTCGTGCTCCTAACCTGTTTGAGCTTTTCTATAACGCGCCGGGCAACGAAGCCAATCCTTCGCTGCGGCCCGAAACCGTTAAAACCACGGAGGTGGTATGGGAGCAAGACCTTGCCAACCATTTCCGAACGACGGTTTCTGCATTTTATTATCCCATCCGTAGCCTGATCAGCGAGCAGGTCGACCCGGTAAATGGGAATGCGTTTTTCGCCAACGCCGGTTCGCTGGATCTTCGGGGTTTCGATGTTGCGTTGTCGAAGATCTTGCCGGGCGGCCTGGACAGCACGGTTAGTTACTCATTTCAGGACGCAAGGAACCCGGGCACTGGAATGCCTGTCACGAACTCTCCGAAGCACCTCGTTCAGGCGAGCCTGAGCGTGCCGGTCCTCAAACAAAAAGTCTTCGCGGGGATGGATCTCCAGTTCGTCAGTAAGAGAGCAACTCTGACGGGCGAATATACGGGGGCCTACGTCGTGCCTAACTTTACGCTCTTCACGCGGAAGGTTCTAAAAGGATGGGAAGCCTCTGCGACTCTTTATAATGGGATCAACGAAAAATACGCCGACCCTGTAGGCGATGGCCTCGCGGAAAACACAGTCGTTCAGGATGGCCGGACTTTTCGAATCAAAGTCGGATACAGATTTCAATGACGAGCGTTCAGCCGCAGAAACGGCATAAGTCGATATCGGGTTCGGGCCGGCGTGTCTCGAGCGGAATTGATTTGCCCCGAAGTTGGCGAATTTCTGCGATCATGGCCTGCTGGTTTCTATGCAACGCGTCTCCCAAAGGGTTATCGGGAAAGACGGAAGGCGCCGAATACCCGCTGAAACTTGCGTTTCTGTATAACTTTGCCAAGTTTGTTGAATGGCCTTCCGGCTCATTTCGCTCGCCAGATGGGACCTTAGCGATATGCATCGTTGGACACAATCCGTTTAGCCTGGATATCGAGAACCAGCTACGTTCCCGGCCGGCGGGGGACCATTCCGTCGAATTTGTGGTGCTGAAAACAACCGACGCGTTGAACGCCTGCCACATCGTATTTATCCCTGTCACAGAGAAAGACCAAGCCACCAGAATTGTGAGGAGCTTGACGGGAGCAAGTGTATTGACGGTTGGCGAATCCGAAGGGTTTGCCGTGAGGGGAGGGATTATTAACTTCACCGTCGAAGAAGGCAACATCCGTTTTGAGATTAACAGGCGTGCGGCGGACCGTGCGGGCCTAAAGATCAGCTCAAGACTTCTCAACCTGGCGAAGATCGTCACCGAACGGAATTAGAAAAGTTTTCGCGCACCGCACGGACAGACCGCGCGATGGCAGGGATCCGAGAGAACGAATGCCCGGCCCTCCAAGGGTGGCTTTCGAGGGCGCCCACACGCAGGCCTTATAATGGTTGCATTATGAGCTTTGGAATGAATCGCCGGGGATTCCTGGCGGCTGCCGGCCTGGCTGGCGCGGGCGGACAGAGGCGCGCCGCGGCCGCCGATGAGAGATCCGGCGAGATCAAACTGGGCGTGGCCAGCTACTCGCTGCGGGAGTATAGCCGCGCGCTGGCCATCCGGTGCGTCAAAGAGCTGCGCACGCCGTATGTGAGTGTGAAGGAGTTTCACCTGCCGTATCGCAGCAGCCCGGAAGAACTGGAAAACGGGCGCAAGGAATTCGAGCGCGCCGGCCTCACGATTGTGAGCGGCGGGAACATCACGCTGGCGAAGGACGATCCGGACGATGTCCGCAAGTACTTCGAATATGCCAAGATGTGCGGCATGCCTATGATCGTCTGCGCGCCCACGCACAGCAACCTGGGCGTGATCGAGCGGTTCGTCAAGGAGTACAACATCCGCATGGCGATCCACACGCACGGCCCGGAAGACAAGCAGTATCCGACCCCGCAATCGGTGCTGGCCGTGGTGAAGGACATGGACCCGCGCTGCGGGCTGTGCATGGACGTGGGGCATTCGTCGCGGGCGGGCGCGAACGTGGTGGAATCGATCGCGGAGGCCGGGAACCGCCTCTTCGACATGCACATCAAGGATCTGAAGACGTTCGAGCCGCATGCTATTCAATGCGATGTGGGCGAAGGAATTATGCCGGTGGTGGGCATTTTCAAGGCGCTCGAGAAGATCGGTTATCAAGGGTGCGTGAATCTTGAGTACGAGATCAACGGAGACAATCCTTTGCCGGGGATGAAGATTTCGTTCAGTTACATGCGGGGCGTGCTGGCGGGGTTGAAAGGCTGACATGGCCGAGATACCGATCGGAACCAAACTTGAACAGAAGCTGCTGGTGGATGACGAAGTAGCCATCAACTTCCTGGGTCTGGAGGGCGCGCGGGTGCTGGCCACGCCTTGGATGATCGGCTGGATGGAGCGTACTTGCCGCAACGCGGTGCTGCCTTTGCTGGAGGCGGGTCACGACACGGTGGGCACGCACGTGAATGTCTACCATCTGGCGGCCACTCCGATGGGCATGACGGTGACGTTCAAGGCCGAGGTTATCGGGGTGGAGGGGCGGCGCGTTACTTTCAAGGTGGAGGCCTGGGACGAGAAGGAGAAGTGCGGCGAAGGTACCCACGAGCGGGCGATTGTGAATATTGCCCGGTTCGCGGGTAAGATGCAGGCGAAGATAGATGGCAGGAGACAGGAGACAGGAGTCAGAAGATCGTAGACGTGCTTCACGCGCCTATTGCGGCGTGGCGCTGAGCGATACGTTGTCGATCTCAACCTGTCCAGCTCCCAAACTCTTCACGAAGATTGTCAGCGCATGGCCGAGTTGAGGCGGAGTTGCGCCAGAGTTGTACACGATCACATCGGTTAGAAAAGCGCCAGGCGCGGGAGACAGGCTGCTGTCGTAAGCGAGGGTCGCATTTCCGGCCATCAGCGCCGCAACGTAACCGGTGAATGCGTAGTCTGCACGGTGCCCTACGCTCAGCGTCAGCGTGTATGTCGTGTTTGCCCGAACCACGGCGGGCGCGACCTGTAAGATCGAGCCGGTCGCACTGCTATTGCCGATGTATGCGACATTCACTCCCCCGGGGACTCCCGTGGGGAAATTAACGGTCGACGGCTTAAACGTGCCACTCTGCGGACCGCATAACCAGCCGGTGATGGAGTATTGAGAGCGATACTGCTCCGGTGCGCATGCCAGCACGTCGTCCTCAAAACCGGGATTCAGGATTGGGATAGTGGAGTCTTGAGCGGACGCTGTCCACCAGACCGAAGCGCCAAGCGCTATTGCTAGAACCAACAGGGATCGTTTCATTCGAGTTTCCTCCTTGCTGAGCCAGAATTTCGATTTGCCCTTGCCACACGACGGAAGCCGGCTAAAAGCCGGCTGCGGCCATGATTGGCCGCCCTCCGAAGACGGAAGATCGTAAAACGGGATTCTGACTCCTGACTTCTGTCTCCTGACTCCTCTCTCCTTCTCACGCCTTGCTCAAGTACTGATGCACAAACTGAATGGCGATGGAGCCTTCGCCCACTCCCGAGGCCACGCGCTTCACGGAGCCATGGCGCACGTCGCCCACCGCAAAGACACCGGGTACGCTGGTTTCGAGCAGGTTGGGATCGCGCTCGAGCGTCCAACTCTGGGGCGACTTGCCGTCGCGAACCAGGGCGGGACCAGTCAGGATGAAGCCATGTTTGTCGCGCGCCACGACGCCATCCAACCAATCCGTGCCGGGTTGCGCGCCAATGAATATGAACAACCCTCCGGCTTCGATGCGTTCGCGCGTATTGGTTCGCCCGCACTCGATGGTGATGGCTTCCAGATGGTCCTCGCCGTGCACTTCAACTACCTGCGTCTGATACTCGACCTGTATATTCGCGGTGCGGGCGATTTCGTCGATCAGATACTGGGACATGGTCGCGGCCAAGGACTCTCCACGAACCAGGATCACGACTCGCCGCGCGTAGCGTGAAAGGTTGAGCGCGGCCTGTCCCGCCGAATTGGCGCCGCCCACGATATAGACATCGTCATCGCGACAGGACACCGCTTCGGTCGATCCCGCTCCGTAGTAGACGCCGGCGCCGGTCAGGCGATCCATGCCGGGCACGTCCAACTTGCGCCACTGGACACCGGTGGCAATCAACAGCGCCTCGGCGGAGATCTCACTGCCATCGGCCAGGCGTACGATCCGATACGGATCTTGTATGCGCAATTCCACAGCTTCCTGGGGCGCCAGAATCTCGGCCCCGAAGCGGCGCGCCTGAGTCACGGCGCGGCGGGCCAAATCGCTGCCACTCAGTCCCGATGGAAAACCAAGATAGTTTTCGATGCGGGCGCTGAGACCGGCCTGGCCTCCTGGCGCTTCGCGTTCGACGATCACCGCGCGCAGGCCCTCGGATGCGCCATACACGGCCGCGGCGAGGCCCGCTGGGCCGCCCCCCAAAATAATCAGGTCGTACGATCCGGAAACCGCGCGCGTATTGAAGCCGATGCGGCCGGCCAATTCCGCGTGGGAGGGGTCGGGCAAGCGGGCGCCATCCTGGAGCAGCACCACGGGGAAGTGCCGTTCTTCAGGCGCCAGCATGTCCATGGCGCGCTGCACCTCCGGCTCGTGATCGGCCGCTTCCACGTCGAGCCAATGGTAGGGAACTTGGTTGCGCGCCAGGAATTCGCGGAGCTCGTAAGAGCGGCGTGACCAACGCGTGCCGAGCACGCGCAGGCCCTCGAAAGGCGGGCGGTAGGAGGCCTGCCAGTCGCCCAGCAGATCGTCCAGCACAGGGTAGAGGTTTTGCTCCGGAGGGTCCCAGGGCTTGAGCAGGTAATGATCCAGCTTGATCTCGTTGATGGCGCGAATGGCGGCCTCGGTATCGGAGTAGGCGGTGAGCAGCACGCGCTTGGCGTCGGGAAACTGAGGGATGGCGCGCGAAAGAAACTCTATGCCGGTCATCTGCGGCATGCGGTAATCGACCAGGAACAGGGCCATCGGCTCGCCGCGCTGGCGGAGCTTGTCGAGTAGATCCAGCGCGGCTGGGCCGGAATTGGCCGAGAGGACGCGATAATCCGCGGCGTACTGGCGGCGGAGATCGCGCTCGACCGCTTTCAGCACTTCGGGATCGTCGTCAATCGTTAACAGAACCGGCTTTGCCATAGGCGGACTAGACGCTGGAGATTTCGATGCGCGCACGGCGTCGAAAGTCGCAGGGGATACAATGTATATTATGCCGGAAGTGACCGGGGTCGTTGAAACGTGCTTGTACGTGGACGACCTGGAGCGCGCCACCCGCTTCTACGAAGACGTTTGCGAATTCAAGAGGCTGAGCCGCGATGAGCGTTTTTGCGCGCTGAGCGTAGCCGACCGCAACGTGCTGCTGCTCTTCCGCAGCGGCGCGACACTGGAATCCATTCCGACGCCCGGGGGCACGATTCCGCCGCACGATGGGGCGGGACAATTGCATGTGGCGTTTGCGATTCCAGCCGCCGCGGAAGCCGATTGGCGGGGCCGGTTGGCAGAGCGCGGGATCGGAATCGAGAGCACGGTGGACTGGCCGCGCGGCGGGCGCAGCTTGTATTTCCGCGATCCGGACCGCCATTTGGTGGAGCTGATCACACCGGGGTGCTGGTCGATTTACTGACATTCCGCGGGTTAGCCAAGACTATTGCGTACTTACGGTGCCTTGGGCTTGCGCCGAATAGGTCCGCTGAGGATAGTAGTTGACCCACGCGATGTCCGTGCCCGAATCGCCACCGATGGTGGTTCCCAGAGCGACGGTGATGGGCTGGGGAGCACCTGTGGCCGCCCAAGTATTAAAGGTGTTCGAGCCGCCCACACCGGGCCCGCTGTCAGCGGGGTAGTCCATATCGACCGTGCCGGCGCTGCTGGCGACCTCTTGACCGCTCGCGTTAAGCATCGCATTGACGTAGCCGAACGTAAATTCAGCATTGGTGGTAATGACACCCTCCACAATGGTGAACGGAATGGTCTGCGGAGATGCGCTAATAGCAACTGGGAAGCCTTGGCCTATTGCTCGAACGAGATACACCGTATAGAACGGACCCGGCACGCGTTCGAGTAAGAGCGGCGTAATGTAGCCGGTGCTATTGCCACCCCGTCCCACAAAATCCCAAAGAAACGTAAATGTCGTCGGAGAGGTTCCAATTGAAAAAGACCCTCCGATGTAGATGTATACTTCACCGCTGTCGCTGTCAACATTCGCGCGATGCGTGGTTGTCGAACCTTCGGTAACGGTTGTTTGAGCGGATGCCGCACATAGGAAGGTGGATACGACGAAAGTCGTGAGAGTGGACTGTTTCATCCCAGCCTTCAAAATAGATTCCGGGGTAGCGATCCCCGGTACAAACGATTGTACTCCGATTTCCGCCTACTGGCGCTGGAAGACGAGGGTGATCGGGGCATGTCCCGGCTTCACTACGTCCACGCGCATGGCGCCGTCCGCGGCGAGTGAGTAGCTTTCGACAGTAACTACGCCGGATTGGGTGGTGGTGACTTTCAGTACATCGTGATCCCACCGGCTCTTGCTCTTCAAGTCTTTGCCGCTGTGAATGGTGGCGTTATTCTCGGCGTCGGTCATGTCGCGGTAGAAGTAGGTTTCGCCCGCGCCGGCGTACTGGAAATTCCGGGTGACGGTGATATCGCCTTGGCGCTCGTTGATGGTCACAGTGCCGGTTTGAACCACAGGTTGGCCGGCAAAATCGCTTTTCGTAGGGACCAGAGTCCAGGCGCCGTTCAGGAGGGTGCGGTCCCGGGCTAGGGCGGGGGCGGCCGCGAGGACCACTGCCAGCACGGCTGCGGCTATTGCGGTGATTGGGTGCTTTGTCATACGGGATTTACGAGCACTTGGGGCGCCATCGGCAGGCGGGTCCTGGAGGACCCGCGCAGACCTGGAGGTCTGCCCCACGTTATGGTAGGGTGAAGGCGATCACGTTGCTGCCGGCGGCCACTGCGACGTATTGTTTTCCCTGGGATGCGTAGGTCATCGGAGAGGCCTTCCACTCGGTGTTGAACTGCATATGCCAGAGGGGCGCGCCGGTTCCGGCGTCCACCGCCGCGAAGGCGCCTGAGTTGTCGCAATAGAAGAGCAGCCCGGAGGCGGTGGCCAGCACGCCGCCCCAGCTTTCCTCGGTTCCGCTCTGGGGTATCTCCCACGCGATCTTGCCGGTGGCAACATCCAGCGCGCGCAGATATTGCCGAGTCGTTTCGCCGGGAACGTCACGCGCGCCGCCCCCATAGTATGATTCGCCTGCCTTCCAAACCGCGGACGATTTCGAGAAAATGCTGCACTTCTCGAGCGCCAACAGGTAGAACAGACGCCTGCCCGGATCGAAGGCGGTGGACATCCAGTTGGTGGCCCCGTCCATGGATGGGCAGGCGCGCGCTCCGGCCGGCGTCGGCTCGGTGGATGTCAGCCCGCGCACGAATGGCGATGTGCTGAGCAACCGGCCGTCGGTGCGGTCCAGAACGTAAAACGATCCGTTGCGATTGCCTTGCAACAACAGCTTCCGTTCGCGGCCGCCATACTGCGCGTCCACCAGCATGGGTGTTTCGGTGGCATCCCAATCGTGCAGATCGTGCGGCGTGAATTGGTAATACCACTTCAGCGTCCCGGTTCGCGGGTCGAGCGCCAGCACGGAATCGGAATACAGATTGTCTCCGCGGCGCTCGTCGCCGTTGAAATCGGGGCAGGGATTGCCGGTGGGCCAGAAGAGCGTGTCGGTTTCGATATCGTAGGTGCCGGTGAGCCATGTGGATGCGCAGCCGTGTTCGATGGCGAGGCCCACCCAGGTGGCGGCGGCAGGCTCGCCGGGCGCGGGCACCGTCCAAAATCGCCAGAGGCGCTGGCCCGTGGAGGCGCTGTAGGCGGCCACGAATCCGCGGATGCCTTCGTCGCCGCCGGAGGTGCCGGAGATCACCAGGTCTTTGACCACCAGCGGCGCGGAGGTTGCGCCATAATTTTGGTTTGAATCGGCCATTCGGGAATCCCACAGGAGCGCTCCGGTGAGGCGATGCAGCGCGATCAAATGGGCATTGTCGGTGACCATGAACACGCGGTCGCCCAGCACAGCCACGCCGCGGTTGATGCCGCCCGATGCGTCGCCCGAAAGGCCTTTGCTGCGGGGCCGTTCGTAGTGCCAGATCTCGCGGCCTGTGGCGGCGTCGAGCGCCCAGGCGGCATTCACGTTGGTCACATACATGACGCCATCCACGACTAAGGGAGTCACTTCCAGATGTCGTGCATTGGGGACCGGGAAGATCCAGCGCGGCGCGAGTTCCTTTACATTGCGCTGCGTTATCTGGTCGAGGGCGCTGTAGCGATTCCCGCTCAACTGGCCATGATACGTGGGCCAGTCGCCGGGTTGCGGGTGGGCGATGCGGTCCCACAGGATTGCGCCGGGAATCTCACCCCCGGCTGCGGTGGGCTGAGTGGAGGGCGGATGGGCCAGGTAGGCGATCAGATCCCGCAGTTCGGCTTTGCCGGCCTGGAGCGCGGGCATGTATGACCCTGCTTCGCGCTCGAGGGCGGCCACTTCGCCGTGCCCCAGCAGATACAGGCGGCCATCGAAGCCCTGCACCTGGAGATCGTAGAGGCTCTCGTTACGCAGAAAGCCGCGCACCGCAGGGCCGGAACTCAGGCGCACGGTGGCTACTTCATATCCTGGCTTGCGCCGGACCGCCGGTTTCAGGAGCGATTGCTCTAGCTCGGCGAGCGTTAGCTCGGTTCCGGAGTTGCTAAGATCGGGTCCGGTCAGCCCGCCGCGGCCGTTTATCATATGGCACTGCGCGCAGGCGCCTTTGCCGAAGAAGAACGCTTCGCCCGCGCCAGGGTCGCCCGGCGGCATGCTCTCGCCGGCCGGTCTCACACGTGAGCGCACGAATGCGACGATTTGCGAGAGTTCGGGATCCTTCAAATCGAAAGCGGGCATGCCGGCGTCGGGGATTCCGTTATGAATCAGGTCGCGCACGGAGCCATCGGATCGAAGACGGTCGCGGTCTACGCTGCCAATGGCGGGAGCGCGCTCGCCACCCATGCCGTCCGCGCCGTGGCAGCCGCCGCAACGCTCTTCAAAGTGCTGCCCCCCGTCAGCCAATGCATCCGCGCCGCCGGTGAAGATCAAGGCGCCGAAGTTTTCCGGCACGTGGTTGGGATCGCGATCGACCACGCAAGTGGGCTGCCAGCAAAGGAAATGCCGGTGCGCATCCGGACCCTGGCCCTCGATGCGATAGAGGTTCGCGCGCCATTTCGTGCCGGCCTTCACGGGGTTGCTGCTGACCGCGCTCAACGGGATGCGCGCGGCGGCGTACCACACGTGCGCTTTTTCATCGATGCGCGCGGCGGTGGTCCATCCGGAGCGCCAGGATTGGTCGTAGCTTTCGCGGTCGAGGTCGATGGCCAGATCGATCCAATCGCCGGTAGGGGCGATCTCGAATTCGCGATAGTGGCGGATGTGGGTCCAGTCGTCTCCCAGGAACATCTCGACAACGTCGCGATCCCAAAGCTTGTCGCGCGGGCCGCCGCCGAGCGCCGGCAGGAAGACATTCAGCTCCGTGTACGGACAACTGAAGAGCAGATAGAGATGCGTATCGGTCCAGAACGACCGCACTTGAGTGAGTAGCGCAGGGTAGTCGATCTGCTTGCTGCAATCCTTCGAGATGGCGGTGACGCCCATGTTGCCCGCGCCGCGCCAGACCGGTGCGGAGGGGTCGGTGGAGAGCCGCGGATCGCCGGCTACGTACGGAACCTGGAGCGTCGCCGTGGGCCCCGTTACGGTGCATGGTTGCTGTGCGAATGCGGCACCCGCCGCAAGAAAAATCAGCAGGAGACGCACTCCCTCGGAAGCCGGCTGAAAGCCGGCTGCGGCCAAGATTGGCCGCCCTCCAATGTCCGGAAAGCTATGGGTGAACATAGGACTCGCGGTAGGGCCGGGCCAGCAGCCGATTGGCGTCGTCGTCGCCCGCGATGCGGCCCGCCTGCGGGTCCCAGGCCAACGTGCGGCCGAGCTTCATCGACATATTGGCGAGGATGCAACTGGCCGTCGAAATGTATCCTTCTTCGATATCTGCCACGGGCTTCGAGCGCGCGTCGATGGCCGCCAGAAAATCGATCATGTGATGCCGGATGGCGGGCGCCACATGTCTTTCCAGATCCGGCTCAATCTTGTCGATCGGGTACTGCTCGAATTCGTAAGTGACATCGCGATGCACTGCGCCTTGGCCTCCCTCGGGCACGAAGTCATAGCTATACACACTTACTTTTAGCGTGCCTTTGTCGCCATAGAAGGTTGCGCTCCAGGCATACTTGGGATCGGGATCGGGCGCCGCGCCCCAAGTGCGATGCTGCCACACGATCTTCAAGTCGTCATAGTCGAAAGTGGCGGTCTGGGTGTCGGAGATGTTGGCCTTGGAACGCTTGTCGACCAGGATGCCGCCCTCCGACGAGACACGCTTGGGCCAACCCAAGCCCATCATCCAGCGCACCATGTCGAACATATGGATGCACATGTCGCCCACGATGCCGTTACCGTATTCCATGAACGCGCGCCAGCCCCGCGGATGCACCAGCTTGTTGTAGGGACGCATGGGCGCGGGACCGGTCCACATCTCGTAATCGAGGTACGGCGGCGGGTCGGTGTCGGGCGGATTCTCAGTGGTGCGCATGTGATAGTAGCAGCAAATTTCGACCAAGCCGATCTTGCCCAATTTGCCTTCCTTGATGAAGCGGTCGCGCGCTTCGACGATGTGCGGCGTGCTGCGGCGCTGGGTGCCCACCTGCACTACGCGCTGGTTCTTGCGGGCGGCGGCCAGCATGGCCTGGCCTTCGCGGATGTCGACGCTGATGGGCTTTTGCACGTAGACGTCCGCGCCCGATTCTACAGCCGCGATCATGGCCAGGGCATGCCAGTGATCGGGCGTAGCGATGAGCACGATGTCGAGGTCTTTCTCCTTGAGCATCTGGCGATAGTCGGAGTAGGTGCGCGGTTTCTTGCCGGACGCCTGGCGCGTAGCCGTGAGATCGGCGGCGCGAGCCAGCATTTGTTTGTCGACGTCGCAAAGCGAGACGACCTCGACGGGAGCGACCTGGATCAGGCGGAAGAGATCGGACTTGCCGTACCAGCCGGGGCCAATCAGGCCGACGCGCCTGGGTTTGTCGTCGGCAAATGCGGCGGTGGCGGACAAGGCCAGACCGGCGGCGCTGGCGTACAGGAATTCACGGCGATTCATAAGGTTGAGTATACTGCTGGGCGGGGTGAAGCTGGTATCCGCAGAAAAGGGCGCATTACGCAATTCGCGATACTCTTACTAATATTGGCTAGCGCATCCCGCCCGGCGCTTTGAACTGCACTGAGCCGGCCACTGTCGCTCCCGAAGCCAGCGCCTGGCGCTGTCGGGCGACATACGGAAGATCCACGGAATATTCAGAGCTGTAAGAGAGCGATCGGCAGCGGTCCGTGGCGATCATTCCGATCAGCCGGTCCCGTCCCGTAAGTTCGACCAGCGCCGTGAATGCGTTGCCCCAGGCAGCCAACCGGCGATACGGCGAGTTCGATGGGAGAAGGGTACCGCACAAGTCGCGCCTGAGAGAACACCGGCGGTGACCAGCAGGGTGGTGGGCAGAGCGTGGGGCAGGCTCGAAGCCTGCGGCGGCCTCCCAGACCGCCAACATTGAGACGTTTCGCGCTTTCGCGGCACTACCGAAATATGACCCACAGCGAACGCCGGCTCCCGCATCTCTATGCGATCGGCCAGCCGCTGTTCGTCACTTTCCGCCTGTATGGCTCTCTTCCCGCAAATCGCGCCTTCCCGCCGTCGAATCTGACTTCCGGCCAGGCGTTCGTCGCCATGGACCGGCTGCTCGATCAGGCTCGTAGCGGGCCGATGTTTCTTCGACAACCGGAGATTGCCCAGTTGGTCATGGCATCGATCGACTACGGCGTCGAGATCGGCCATTACCAACTGCATTCGTTCGTGATCATGTCGAATCATGTGCACCTGCTGATTACGCCGAATGTCAATGCCTCGCAGTTGCTTTGCTCTCTGAAAGGAACCACGGCAAGAAGAGCCAACCTACTGCTCGGGCGAACCGGTCAGCAGTTTTGGCAGGATGAAAGCTATGACCACTTGGTTCGCGGTGGCGAAGAATTCCGACGGATACAGCGATATATTGAAAACAATCCGGTGACGGCTGGTATCGTTGCCAGTGCCGTGAATTACCCGTATAGCAGTGCGGGGCGGCCTGCGAGGCCGCCGCAGGCTGCGAGCCTGCCCCACTAGACCACTTCATTTTTCCTCCAATGTGAATACTTGGCCGGATCTCACATTGTGTGCGCCAGCACGGTTCCGAACGGCAGCGCCGCGGCAGCCGCTACCCACCAGAACCGCTACCCACCAGAACCTTGAAGCCCGCCTTTATACCGTATGTCCGAAGTTCGCTGGTATCGCAGGTGAACGAGCTTTACAATAATCTTTTCGGAGTAGGGTAGAATCGAAGAATAACCAACGATACCGAACGCGTGCGAGCGGCCACGAAGCCGCCTCGAGTGACCGCCATCTACCCGGGTTCTTTCGACCCGATCACCAATGGCCACCTGGATCTGATCGTGCGCGGGTGCTGTCTGTTCGACAAGCTGACTGTGGCGATTCTGCGCAACGAAACCAAGCAGCCGCTGTTCAGCGTGGAAGAGAGAATCGAGATGTTGCGCGAGGTGGTGGATTGCTACCCGAATGTGGCCGTCGATTCATTCGAGGGCCTGCTCGTGGACTATGCGGCGCAGAACGGCGCAACTGTGCTATTGCGCGGCATACGGGCGATCTCGGATTACGAGTATGAGCTGCAGATGGCCTTGATGAACCGGCGGCTGCGTCCGGATATCGAGACGGTTTTCATGATGGCCAGCGAAGCGCACTCATTCATCAGCTCGCGTTTAGTGAAGGAAGTGTTTGGGCTGGGTGGAAATATTGAGGGGCTGGTGCCGCCGCCCGTGGAAGTCAGGCTGCGGAAACGGTTCGGGCGAAGCTAGAGGTAGGACAGACCTCCCGGTCTGTCTCTTGGAGAGCAAGGATGCTGCTACAAACGAATCAGGAAATCGCGGAACGGATCTCTTTGATCAGCGTGTCGTCGACCATGAAGGCGGCGGCCGACGCCGAGAAATTGCGCGCGCAAGGCGTGGACGTTGTGGATTTCAGCGCGGGCGAGCCGGACTTTCCGACGCCCGACAACATCAAGCGCGCCGCCATACGGGCCTTAGAACAAAATTTCACCAAGTACACCAATGCCGGCGGCACTTTGGAGCTGAAGCAGGCTGTCTGCGAGAGGCATGCGGCGGATTTCGGCACGCATTACCAACCCGGGGAATGCCTGATCACCGTCGGCGGCAAGCACGCCATCTTCAACCTGACGCAGGCGCTGGTCAATCCGGGCGATGAAGTGGTAATCCCGGTGCCCTATTGGGTGACTTACAAAGACGTGGTGAACTACGCCGGCGGCAAGTGCGTGTTCGTGGGTACGGATGAAGATCAAGGGTTCACGCTGACGGCGGACATGATCGCGCCGTACCTGACTGCGCGCACCAAGATGGTGCTGATTAATTCGCCGTCGAACCCCAGCGGCGCGGTGCTGTCTCGCGGCGAATTCGAAAAGATCTACCGATTGACCTCGGATCGCGGCATTTTCCTGATGACCGATGAGTGCTACTGCCACTTCCTGTATGACAGTGAGCCGTTTTCGATCGCATCGCTGCCGGACGCGAAGGAGAACGTGTTAGTGGCTGGGACGGTCTCGAAGACCTACGCCATGACCGGCTGGCGGATTGGTTTCGCATTGGCGCCGGCGCGCGTGATCGGCGCCATGCTGAAGCTGCAAAGTCACTCAACTTCCAACCCGACCTCGATCGCGCAGAAGGCCGCGGTGGAGGCGCTGCGCGGTCCACAGGATTCCGTGGGCGCCATGCTGGCGGAATACGCCAAGCGGCGGGACTTCGTGATCGGGCGTCTGCGCGCGATTCCGGGAGTGCGCTGCGCGGAGCCGCGGGGCGCGTTCTACGCCTATCCGAACATCGGAGTGGCCTTGGGCAACGGGATCTCCAGCGGCGTTCAATTCGCCGAGAGGCTCCTCGATAAAGCCGCGGTCGCGGTGGTTCCGGGCGAAGCGTTCGGCACCGACCGGCACGTGCGGATTTCCTACGCCACTTCGATGCACGAACTGGAGCGCGGCTTGGAACGCTTGCATCGCTTTATAGTGGAACAGTGAGGGTTCACCGGCTCGAATCCACGGCGCTGGAAAAGGTCTGGGGCACTCCGGACACGGAGCCATGGTATCCGCATGGCGCGGGCAAGGTGGGGGAAGTCTGGTTCAGTGCGCCCGAGGAACCCCGCCTGCTGGTGAAGTTCCTTTTCACATCGGAGAAGCTGTCCGTACAAGTGCATCCGGGGGATTCCGTGGGTGCCGGAAAAACGATTCCGGGCAAGACCGAAATGTGGCATGTGCTGCGAGCCGGCCCGGGCGCGCAGGTGGCGCTGGGGTTCGAACGGCCTTTGGATCGGGATGCGGCGCGCGCGGCGGCGCTTTCGGGCGAGATCGAGGGACTGCTGCGCTGGTACGCGGCGCGGCCTGGCGATACCTTCTTCGTACCGGCGGGCACAGTACACGCCATTGGGGCGGGTCTGGCGCTGTGCGAGATCCAGCAGTATAGCGATGTGACTTACAGGCTCTATGACTACGGCCGGCCGCGGGAGCTACATTTAGACGCGGCGCTGGCGGTGGCGGATCTGGGTCGTCATCCGGGGGCCATCGCGCCCATGAAACTGGGTCCTAGGCGGCTGCTGCTGGTGGAGTGTCCTTACTTCCGGACGGAGTCGATTACGCTGACCGGCGAATCGGCTTATTCTGGCGCGCCTGGGCCCGTACTGTTAATCTGCCTGGAAGGGGATGGCGAGTTAGGCGGTGAAACATTCGCACCGGGCCAGGTTTGGGTCGTTCCGGCGCGCGCGGACACGTTCAGCATCCGTCCGCACAATGGCGCGCGTTGGCTGCGGGTGTGGGTGCCGTGACGGGCGCCACGCGGTCCTGATGATGGCAGTCGAACTCGTGCAGGCGTTCAACCATGCTCAGGTCGTTCGGCAGTTGTAAGGAGGTCCGTTGCGAGGACCGCCGGGAACCGAACTACGCTCGATTGCATGGGGAACACGGAAATATTAACCCACAACCTGCTCGCCTGCGGCAAGTCGTCGAGGCCAGCGCAGCCCACAGTGATGTGGCATAGCACATCGGACAGATCCCTTTTGAACGCTGCCGAGTTCCAGCACTGTTCGACGACCTTCGAATAACCGCCGAATTCCCGGAAAAACCACTCGGGCGCCGAGGCGAGGCTTGTTGGAACTGTCTGAACGACGTAAAATACCGAGTCTTTAACCACAGCAACGCTTCGCGAGTCCTTTTCTCCCCAAGTCGCAGCCGCCCGCGGCGATACATGCAGCGAGAGAACGCTAACCACGTCATCGGATAAGCATTCGCTCAAGAACGATCGATGAGCCGGGCTGAGTTCATTGATCCGGGATCGATGTTCGCCTATCACCCGGGCGACGAGTCTCGCCAAATCGAGATCGATCGGGTAGACCTTGAATTGGAGAACGCCTTCATTCACAATTGTTCTTGCAGTCTGGCTCCCCTCTTTGTAAACCAGCGAAAAGATCAGTGCGTCATCTCGGCAGTCCAATCCCCATCCGGATAAAGTGAATTCGCCGTTAGCTCCCCTCATTTTGACCCCAAATTGCCGACTCGATTCGGTGAAACCTAAAGCCTTGGCGTGTTTGCAGAATTTGCCTATGGAGACGTGCTCAAGTAGTAACCATTTGACAAGATCAAACTCTGAGTCGATCGGCGAAGGACGTTTTCTGAGCTTGAGCGCTTCGTTGGCAAAGGGGCTTCGCCGATACCGAAGGGTTGTTTCGATTCGGCTGCGACTCCACTCATCATCGTCGCTAACTAATACGATGGCCTGTTCGGAGTGGGTGTCGTTTATCACGAACTCGCTTAGTGCATAGCTGCGCTCGGAGAGCTTGGCACTCGTCAAACTCTCAAGCGTGTAAGTGTGCCGGTCTGGCATGATCCTTCCGATTATTCAGGCGACGCCCGCCGCTTTGATATTAAAGCACCGCCTCGGCTACAACGGGATTGCGCAGATCGCCCAGGCCTTCCACGCGGATGACGACCTCGTCGCCGGGCATCAGCCAGCGCGGCGGAGTGCGCGCGAAGCCCACTCCGGCTGGCGTCCCGGTGGCAATCACATCGCCTGGCTCCAGGGTGAAGACGCTGGAGAGATGCGCGATCAACTCGGGGATCTTAAAGATCAGATCGTCGGTGTTGCTGTGTTGCAGCACTTCGCCGTTGATAGTGGTGCTGATATCGAGCGCGTGCGGGTCGGGGACTTCGTCGGCGGTGACGATGGCGGGCCCCATGGGGGCGAAGGTATCGAAGGTTTTGCCGATCATCCACTGCGACGTGCGCAGTTGGAAATCGCGCGCACTGACATCGTTGAAATTGGTGTAGCCAAAGACGTAGTCGCGCCAATGTTCGGCCGGAATGTGGCGGCCTTGCTTGCCGATGACGAAGGCCAGTTCCGCCTCGTAATCCGGCTTGGTGGAATTCCTGGGCAGCACGATGGACTCGCCGCAGCCTATCACCGCCGTGGGGAACTTGGCGAAGATGGTGGGCACTTCGGGGATTTCCATTTTTGATTCGCGGGCATGGGCGCGATAGTTCAGGCCGATGCAAACGATCTTGGGCGGCCGCAGCAATGGCGCGCGCAGCTTCACTTCCGTGGCTTTGCAAATTTCGCCCCAAGGCGGATCGTACAGCCATCGCTGGACCCGGTCGAGGGCATCGGCGCCACCGGCCAGAACGGAGAGCAGGTCTGGGAAACCCGCGCCGCGGAGGCTGACGATGTCGTCGCCGTTGAGGACACCCGGCTCGGGGTGCGCGCCGCGTTGGAATGTCACTAGTCGCATGTGGGTGATTGTAACTCAGCTAGCGGAGCGCCTCACCCTGCGGCGCTGGCATGCGTGCCTGCGCCACGGGGTAAACTTGAACCATGCGGTGGGTCTTCTGGGCGGTGGGGGTGTGGCTTTGGCCTTGCCTCGCGTATGGCGCGACTAGCGCGGCGGATGTGGCGCGCGCGGTGCGGGAGATATCGCTCGACTCGGACGAGTGTTATCGGGTACGCGACCTGGCGCTGCCGAAAGACGAGGCCCGCCTTTTCTTCACCGACGGTTACCTGATTTTCGCCAAACCGGTGGCCGGCGTGCGCATGTCGGCCGTTTTCACCGCGGACGTGGAAGGCGGCGACGCGGAAGTGCTGGTGCTTCCGCCGAATCGGGGCGAGCGGCGGTCGCTGGCTTCCTATACTGGATCGCCGAATCTGGACGAGCACCTAAGGGCCGCCGTGCTGTTCTTTTCCGACGATACATACGCGAAGCTGAGCGAGCAAATCGGCCAGAACGCCACTAACAAGAAAGTCCCCGAAATGGGCGCCATGATGGCCGAACATTGGACGCCCGTGGTGCGCAATCTGGCCACGAGCTTCCAAGCGCGGCTGGTGTGGGACGTGCTACTAGGCGAACCGCAAAGCCACGGATTCCTGGCGGTCTCCATGAGCGGGAAGACGCTGGGCAACTTCGACCTGTACTACGACCGCAGCTCGCGCGAGCAGATTGTGATGGGCAAACTGAATACGCGCGACAACCTGCTGTACTTCGACGTGTGGACCAGCTTCGTGGCGCGCTCGTTCCGCAACCGGGCGATCGAACCCGACCTGGCGCTGGACGACTTTCGCATTGAAGCCACTCTGCAGCCGGACCTGAACCTGAGCGTGGTGACGCGGGTGAAGGCCAGGCCCGGCCGCGCGACGCTGCCGGTGTTGGCATTTGACGTTGCGCACCCGATGCGAATTTCCGCGGCGCTGGTGGACGGGCGGCCGGCCGAAGTGCTGCAGCGCGAGTCGATGCGCTCGGAATTGTTGCGCAACGTAGGCAACGAGATGTTTCTGGTGGTACCGCCGGCGCCGCTTGAGCGGGGCAAGGAATACGAACTGGAGTTCCGGCACGAAGGCAAGGTGATCTTCGAAGCCGGCAATCGCGTTTATTATGTGGGGGCGCGCGCCAACTGGTTTCCGAACATCGGCCTGCAATTCGCGAAATACGACCTGACATTCCGCTATCCCAAGGATCTGGATCTGGTGACGGCGGGCGCGCTGGTGGAGGAGCACGTCGAAGGCGATTGGCGCATCACCCGGCGCAAGACCACCGCGCCGATCCGCATGGCGGGCTTCAACCTGGGGCAATATGAGCGGGTGCGCCTGACGCGCAACGGCTATACGCTGGAAGTCTGCGCGAATCGCGCGATCGAGCCGGCGCTGGCGGACAAGCCTCCGTCCGCGGCGTCCGAACCGCCGCCGGGACCGCCCCGCCATCCCGAACCGGAGATCATGATCCTGCCGCCGGAACTGCCGCCGGATCCGGAGGTACGCTTGCAGGAAATCGCTTCCGAGATCGCTTCCGCGCTGGAATTCATGGCGGCGCGCTTTGGTCCGCCAGCGCTGCCGAACTTGATGGTAGCGCCCGTTCCGGGGCGGTTCGGGCAAGGCTTCCCAGGGCTGATTTATCTTTCCACGATGTCGTACCTGGCGCCGCAGAACAAGGCCATCCGCTCGCTGGACCCGCACGGGCGGTTGTTCTTTTCCGACATCCTGCAGGCGCACGAGACCGCGCACCAGTGGTGGGGCAACGTGGTGACCTCGGCGGGCTATCACGACGAATGGCTGATGGAGGCGCTGGCGGACTACTCGGCGCTGCTATATCTGGAGAACAAGAACGGTTCGCAGCCGGTGGCGCTGGCGCTGGACTCTTACAAGACCAACCTGCTGCAGACGGTAAAGGGCCAAACGGTGGAATCGACCGGTCCGATCGTGCTGGGCACGCGCCTGGAGAATTCCCAGACGCCGAACGCGTACTACAACATCACCTACGGGAAGGGATCGTGGATCATGCACATGCTGCGCCGGCGGATGGGGGACGATCGCTTTCTGGCCATGCTGGCGGATCTGCGCAAGGAGTACGAGCGCAAGCCGCTTTCGACGGAAGATTTCCGTCTGCTGGCGTCGCATTTTTTGCCGGCGCAATCGCCGGACCCGCAATTGGAAAATTTCTTCGATCAATGGGTCTACGGGACAGGCATTCCATCGCTGAAGCTGAGTTATACGGTGAAGGGTAAGGCGGGGGCGCTGCGGCTGAACGGCACGGTGACGCAAAGCGACGTGGCCAGCGACTTCAGCGTGCTGGCGCCGGTCGAGATTCAGTTGGGTCATGGGAAGAGCTTGACGCATTGGGTGCGGACGGCGGATGGTCCGGTGACGTTCAGCGTGGCGCTGCCCTCGGCGCCGGGGAAGGTGCAGTTGGACCCGAATTCCAGCGTCTTGCGGCGGTAGGAGATTCGCTCCCTATAATGATGGGAAAATGATGGACGATGATGCAGCGCGGAGCCGGAAAGACAGGTGCAAGTAGCGTTCCCACCGTCTACAAGCAACACCGCATGGAATCGTGGGACGACTTTCTAAAGATCATTACCGGCTCGCCGTATTCCAACTGGGCGTTTCGCGGGCATCGTAAAGAAGCCTGGCCGCTAGCCAGCGCGCTCTCGCGCTATTTCCGCATCTTCCGCATCGACCGGCGCGCTTGGCCCCAGCAGGAAGGCCGCATCCTTCGGGTGTTCAAGCGCAAGGCCCACCAGTTTCTGGCACAACCGCCGGACCCGGACGACGACTTCCAGTGGCTGGCCCTGATGCAGCACCATGGCGCGCCCACGCGCCTGCTGGATTTCACCTGGTCGCCGTACGTAGCGGCCTTCTTCGCGCTGGAGCGCGCCACCACCGACGCGGCGGTATGGGCGCTGAACCCCGCCAACATCAGCGCGGGCGGCATCCGCCGTTCCGCGAAGTCGCAGAAGCCCGCCATCACCACGCGCGGCATGGACCCGCGCCGCAAGGGCAATTTCGCGCGCTACTTTCTGAATGGCGATCGCGAATTCATCTGGTTGGGGGAGCCGGACACCATGAACCGCCGCTTGATCGCGCAATCCGGCACGTTCGCGCTGCCCGGCGTGCTGGACAAGCCCATGGAAGAAATCGTACACCAATACCGCGATCCGAAAGATATGATGGCGAAGTTCATCCTGCCGGCCGCCAAGGTGCGCGAGACCGGTTTGCGCGAGCTATACCGCATGAACATCACGCACGCGACGCTGTTTCCGGATCTGGACGGCCTCGCGCGCTCGCTGGCCTATGAGTTGGAATTCCACTGGGCTTACAATCCGCGCACCATGGAATCCTACCGGACCGAGGACTGATGCCGCGGCTGCTTCTGTTCGCGGCCACCACCGGCTACCAGATCCGCGTTTTTGCAGAGGCCGCGCGCCGGCTGGGCGTGGATCTGACGCTGGCCACGGATCGCTGCCATGTGCTCGAAGATCCTTGGGGCGACCGCGCCATTCCGGTGCGGTTCGGGAACGTGCCTGGGGCTCTCGCCGCTTGCTTGGATGCAATCGGGGATCGGCGATTCGACGCCGTCGCGGCGGTGGGGGATGCGCCCGCTGTGCTTGCGGCGGACGTGGCCGGCGCCTTCGATATTCCATTCCATCCGCCAGCCGCCGTGCGCGCCTGCCACGACAAGTACCTGGCGCGCCAGCTTTTTCAGGCGGCGGGGCTACGAGTGCCGCAATTCTTCCGCGTAGCCCTCACGGAAAACCCGGACGCCATCGCGCGCCGCGCCCCCTACCCTTGCGTACTGAAGCCGCTGGGCCTTTCCGCCAGCCGGGGTGTGATCCGCGCCAACCATCCGGACGAATTCCGGGCGGCCTTTGCGCGCATTAAGGCGCTGCTTGAAAGAACGCCGGATATCCGCATGGCGGGCGAGAATCAGAGCCATTACGTGCAAGTGGAAGCGTATATTCCGGGGCGTGAGTTCGCCGTGGAAGGCATCCTGACCCGCGGCGCGCCGCGCATCCTTGCGATATTCGACAAGCCGGATGCGCTGGAAGGGCCTTTCTTCGAAGAGACGATTTATGTGACGCCATCGCGCGAGAGCGCCGCAGCGCAACG
>JBEKTJ010000060.1:0-33823 GCA_049516155.1 Bryobacteraceae bacterium | reverse complement strand
GGATTACCCTGACTTTTCTGACCGCCATTTCGGCGGTTTCGGGTGCCTGGGCCCAGACTAAGGGCAAAATCCCCGCTTCCCACGTGTCGATTCGCTTCGGTCTCGACGCCCGTGTTCCAGGTGACGGAGAAGTTGCTGGTTGTGACCGTTCGAGCGGTGGCATCGATCGCCTCGCTGATCTGGATGGGAGGGTCGAACCTAACAAATACCTATGAGATGGACACGTGCGGCCACGCCGGTCCCGATGGTGGCAACGTGCAGTACTTCGGAAATGCCTGGGCGCCGCCAGATCCGCAGTCGGGAGGCTTGGTCCTGGTTGGTGGGGGCACGATCACCCCGCCGGAACAACTGCGTGGGTAGGGCAGCTCTTGGCTTCCGGAACCTTGCAGGTAACGATCAACTCGAATTCCACAAATTGTCCGCCATCTTCCGCAGGCATCAATGTCCAAACGACATACCGGTTTTTCGATCCCGGCAACTCCGCTGCCAATTGGTTTGAGGTGCAGCGCGTCTTCGATTTCTCAGAGGCAACTTTTGCCCACGACTTTCGCCCGTACGTTGCCCGCCTCAATATGGACTCTGGCTACACGCAGGTGCTGTATCCGTCCACGGGCGGCGTGCTCGCGGCGATGAACGTGTCCGCCTGCGATGCCGGATGCACTGGGCCGGTAAGTGTCCCCGATGCCGCCCCGCTAAGCCCGGCTTGGGCTTCGGCTCAGGGGTGGTTCGCGATCAATAATCCAAGCACACAGGAGGGAGTCGTTGTCAGACGGGTTCAATCCGCCGATCCTCAGGGAGACGGGATCGCGGCGCAACTGTGGGCCGACAACGACGGGCCGGTCGGATCGTACTACACTAATGCATCGTCTTTCCTCCTGATGGCGCCCACGGCCGGATTCAGCGGAGGCTTGGTGACCGAAGTCGAGACACTATGCTTCTATAACCGCGCCATTTGGACACCTTCGCTGATACCGCCCGTCGAGTGCATCAACGCGCCTATGACTCTGTCGCCGTCGAGCCTCACATTCGCCAGCCAAGCCGTGGGCGTAGCCAGCGCTCCGCGGGGTGCGACCGTGAAGAACACCGGAACTGTAGCCGTCACGGTTAGCGGCATCGTTGCCACCGGCGACTTCGGTCAGTCCAACAACTGTCCCGCGAGCCTCGCACCGGGAGCGACTTGTACTATAGCTGTGGTCTTCGAACCTTCGGCAGCCGGGATCCGAAGCGGGTCGGTAAGCATCGTTGACGTGACCGGGAACACTCCCCAGACCTTGAGTCTGGCCGGCTTGGGCTTAACCAATTAGATTACCTAACTGAAGGATACATGACAAACTTTTGACAACAGGCCGTCGTTATTTGCGCAACGTCTCTGCTTGCGATCTTGGCCTTTGCGGCTAACTGCACAGCGCAGACCGAGCCGACACTGACGACGCTGTACAACTTCGCTCCGGATGCGGCCGGCGACGGAGCCTATCTCAACGGAAGTGTGGTGATCGGAAGCGATGGAGTACTTTACGGCGCCACCACCTACGGAGGCGCCGGTCCATGCACCTCAACGAACTACGGTCCAGGCTGTGGGACCGTATTCTCGTTGACCCCACCGGTATCTCCAGGCGGAGCGTGGACCGAGACGGTGCTGTATAGCTTTTTGGGCGGAAGCGACGGGGCCAACCCCCGCGCAGGTTTGGCGGCCGGAAGCGGCGGAGTGTTCTACGGCGCCACTTCCTACGGTGGCCCTTCCGACGATGGCGCCGTCTTCTCGTTGACCCCACCAGCATCTCCCGGCGGGCCGTGGACGGAAGCCGTACTCTACAGTTTCACAGGCCTAAACGGTGACGGGCGCGAGCCAGATATGGGCGCCCTGGCTATCGGTAATAACGGCGCGCTGTACGGCATGACATACGCTGGCGGAACGCCGGCGGGAAACTGCTCGCTTGGATGCGGAACGGTATTCGAGATCGTTCTTCCGGCATCTGCGGGTGGCGCGTGGACGGAATCCGTAATTCACAGCTTCACCCTCGTAAACGGCGATGGGGGCTATCCGTTAGCGGGTGTTGTGATCGGCAGGGGCGGAGTGCTCTACGGAGCCACCCCGAATGGCGGAACGTCGCCGCAAAGCAATGGGATGGTCTTCTCGTTGACGCCGCCGCCATCTTCGGGCGGCACGTGGACAGAGTCCGTGCTTTACAGCTTCACGAATCAGAATGGGGACGGCAATGAGCCCCAGTCAACCTTGGTCATCGGCAGCGGCGGCGTACTTTATGGCGCCACCGCCTTCGGTGGAGATGTCGACGAGGGCGGCACCGTGTTCTCGTTGACCCCGCCGCCATCCCAGGGGGGCACATGGACCGAGGCCGTGATTTGCACCTTCAAACAAACGAACAGGCCCCAGTCGAGCCTGGCAATAGGAGGAGGCGGCGTACTGTACGGTACGACCCCCGCCGGCGGGAGTGGCGATGCCGGTATGGTGTTTTCACTGCGACCCGGGCCTGCGGGCGTATGGACCCCGGCGGTGCTCCACTCCTTCAGTTGGCGTAACAGCGCAAACGGCGTCAGCCCCAGCGCGGGGGTGGTGATAGGCGCCGGTGGGGTGCTCTACGGTACCACGATGGGATCGGGTTCACACAGCCCTGTTAGTCACTCGCGCGCCACGTCTTCTCTTTGATCCCTTGACGCCACTCACGAGTAACGCCCCGCGGCGCCCGCCGTGAGCGGCTTCTCGCCCTGATATCGCGGCGCCGCCTGAATCGCCTGCTCCACCGCCGACAATAGTCCGTCGCGGTGGAGCGGCTTCGGCAGAAAGCCGGCATACCCATCCACCAACTTCACGCGCACCACGTCTGCGTCCACAAAACCCGACATCCAAAGCACGCGCACATCCGGCCGAATGGACAAGATCTCGTCCGCCAGTTCCGTCCCAGTGACTCCCGGAAGTCGCACATCCATCAACACCAGGTCGATGTGGATATGCTTCTGCCGCGCCATACGCACCGCGTCCGCGCGCTCAACGGCCGGCATTACACGGTAATCGGCCGCCAGCAGGATGGCTTGAATGAGGACTAGTACGGCTGGATCGTCGTCCACCACCAGGATGGTCGCGCGATGTTCTCCAACTGCTTGCATGGAAAAAACTCCTTTGGCGCGCGGATAACGCCTCGCGCCATTAATTCGATACTAACGCTGGTTAATTCGGGTTAATAGCCTGTCTTTGGTTAATCGGGTCTTTCCCACTGGCCAAACCCGTATGGTCCGTCACCGTGCACCCCCCTGAAACGCGATTGAAATCTTTTTCTGCGATTCTGGAGGTATGGAGTCCACAACCGATCCGCTGTCCCCAGAAGAACTGCGCAAAATGAACGCATACTGGCGCGCCGCAAACTATCTGTCGGTGGGTCAGATCTACCTTTATGACAATCCGCTGCTCCATGAGCCGCTCCGGATCGAGCATGTCAAGCCGCGCCTGTTGGGCCATTGGGGCACCACTCCCGGACTCAACTTCGTCTATGTGCACTGCAACCGCCTGATCCGGCAGCACGACCTGAACATGATCTACATCGCCGGCCCCGGCCATGGCGGTCCGGGTATGGTGGCCAACACCTATCTTGAGGGCACCTACAGCGAGTATTACCCCAACATCTCACGCGACGAGGAAGGTATGCGGCGCCTTTTCAAGCAGTTTTCATTTCCCGGCGGCATCCCCAGCCACGCCGCGCCTGAGACTCCCGGATCGATCAACGAAGGCGGCGAGTTGGGCTACTCGCTGCTGCACGCCTATGGCGCGGTGTTCGACAATCCGGACTTGCTGGCGTGCTGCGTGGTGGGCGATGGCGAAGCCGAAACCGGCTCGTTGGCCACCAGTTGGCACTCCAACAAATTCCTGAATCCGGCGCGCGACGGCGCGGTGCTTCCCATCTTGCACCTGAACGGCTATAAGATCGCCGGTCCTACTGTGCTGGCGCGCCTGCCGCGCGAAGAATTGGTGGACCTCTTTCATGGCTACGGCCACGAGCCGCTCTTCGTTGACGGCGACGACCCCGACACCATGCACCAGCTCATGGCCGCCACGCTCGATCAAGTCGTGGCGCAGATCCAAACCATCCAGCGAGATTCCCGAGGCGCCGCCGCCACAGCCGCCAAGCGACCGCGATGGCCCATGATCGTTCTGCGTACCCTCAAGGGCTGGACCGGACCCAAGGTGGTGGATGGCGTCCAAATCGAGGGGACATTCCGCGCGCATCAGGTGCCACTTGCCGAACTGGCCACCAAACCGGCCCATCTGAAGATGCTTGAAGAATGGATGAAGAGCTACCGGCCCGAAGAATTGTTCGACGCCGGCGGCGCGCTTATCCCGGAGTTGCAGGAACTGGCGCCGAAGGGCAAGCGGCGCATGGGTGACAACCCCTATGCCAACGGCGGCCTGCTGCTGCGCGATCTCAAGATGCCGGACTTCTGCGACTACGCCGTGGACGTGCCCAAGCCCGGCACCACGGTCGCGGAAGGCACGCGCGTAATGGGCAGGATGCTGCGCGACGTGATGAAGCTCAACGCCGTTGCCGCGAACTTCCGCGTGGTCGGGCCGGACGAAACTACCTCGAACAGGCTCGACGCATTGTTCGAGGTCACCAACCGCGAGTCCATGGCCGAAATTCTCCCCAACGACGACCATGTTGCCGAGGATGGCCGCGTGCTGGAAGTGCTCAGCGAAAATATGTGCCAGGGCTGGCTCGAAGGCTATCTGCTGACCGGGCGCCACGGCTTCTTTTCCTGCTACGAAGCCTTCATCCACATCGTCGACTCCATGTTCAACCAGCACGCCAAGTGGCTCGAGTCGACGCGCCACATTGCCTGGCGGAGGCCCATCGCGTCGCTCAATTACCTGCTCACCTCGCACGTCTGGCGGCAGGATCACAACGGCTTCAGCCATCAGGACCCGGGCTTCATCGACCACGTGGTGAACAAGAAGGCCAATGTAGTTCGCGTGTATCTGCCGCCGGATGCCAACACGCTGCTCTCGGTCACCGATCATTGCCTGCGCAGCCGGAACTATGTCAATGTGATCGTGGCGGGCAAACAGCCGGCTCTGCAATATCTCGACATGGAATCCGCCATCGAGCACGCCACCACAGGCATCGGCATCTGGGAATGGGCCAGCACGGATAACGGCGTCGAGCCGGACGTGGTGATGGCCTGCTGCGGCGACATCCCCACGCTCGAAACCCTGGCGGCCGTGGACCTGCTGCGGCGCAATCTGCCCGATCTGAAAATTCGCGTGGTCAACGTCGTGGATCTCATGGTGTTGCAGCCTTCCACCGAGCATCCGCACGGCCTGCCGGACAGTGAATTCGATTCGCTCTTCACCGCCGATAAACCGGTGGTCTTCGCCTTTCACGGCTATCCATGGCTGATTCACCGGCTCACTTATCGCCGCACCAATCATGCCAACCTGCACGTGCGCGGCTATAAGGAAAATGGCACCACCACCACGCCATTCGACATGACCGTGTTGAACGACCTGGATCGCTTTCACCTGGCCGGTGACGTGATCGACCGCGTCCCGCGCCTGCGCGATATTGCGGCGCACATCAAGCAGGATCTGCGCAACAAGCTGATCGAACACAAGCGTTACATCGCCATTCACGGCGACGATCTGCCGGAGATCCGCGACTGGAAGTGGCCGTACTGATGAAAATCCTGGTTCTCAACGGCGGGTCCAGCAGTTTCAAGAGCAGCCTGTTCGACGTCACCGGCAACGAAGGCTCCGCCGCGCCCAACCCGCTCTGGGAAGCGCACGTCGATTGGGAACAACACCCTGGCGCCGCCGAAATCCAGATCAAATCGGCTGGCGCAGTCACGAAGCGCAGCGTCCCGGTGAAGTCGCCGCTCGACTCGCTCGATCCGCTGATGGAAATGCTGCCTCAGCGCGGCGAGATCCATGTCGCAGGGCACCGCGTGGTCCACGGCGGGCGCGCCTTTCGTGAAAGCACGCGCATCACGCCCGCGGTGCGCGCGGGTATCGCGCAAATGGCCAGCTTCGCGCCCGAGCACAATCGCCTGGAACTCGAAGCCATCGAATGCATAGAGCGCATCTTGGGCCCAGACGCCGTGCAGGTGGCGGTGTTCGATACCGCATTCCATGCCAGCCTGCCACCGCCGGCATACGTCTATCCGGGACCCTACGAATGGGTCGGCCAGGGCATCCGCCGCTACGGATTCCACGGCATCAGCCACCAATACACCTCGCGCCGCGCTGCCGCGATTCTGGGCAAGCCGCTCGAGTCGCTGCGCATGATTACCTGTCACTTGGGCAACGGCTGCTCACTAGCGGCCATCCGCGACGGTGTCAGCATTGACACCACCATGGGCTTCACGCCGCTCGAAGGCCTGATGATGGGCACTCGTTCGGGCACCATCGACCCCGGCATCGTCATTCATCTGGTGCGCCATCGCGGCTACCGCGCGGAAGAACTGGATCGCGTGCTGAACAAGGAGTCGGGGCTGCGCGGCGTCTCCGGCGTCTCCGGCGATATGCGCGCCGTCATGGCGGCCATCGACGCCGGCGATACGCGCGCGCAACTGGCGTTTGATATATACGTACATCGGTTGCGTTCGGAGATCGGCGCCATGCTGGCCAGCCTGGGCGGACTCGACGCGCTGGTGTTCACCGCGGGAGTCGGCGAGAACTCCCCGCAGGTACGCGCCCAGGCTGTCGAAGCTTTTGCGTTCCTGGGCGTCAAGCTCGACGCCGCAAAGAACGCGCAATCCGCGGCGGATACGGATATCGCCGCGCCGGACTCCGCCGTGCGCGTGCTGGCTGTGCATACGGAAGAGGAGTGGGAAATCGCGCGCGAGTCGTTTCGGGTGGCGGGCGCAACGTCGCCTTCCTAACCCGTTGGTTAGTCGCGATCTTGTAACCTTGCCAGCTACATCGGACATGGAGAGAGAAATCAATCGCCACTTAGATCTGAATCTCAAGGTACAATGTACCTGAGTCCCGAATATCTCATATTTCCGTTCCAGCCTGTCTTTTGGGGGCGGGCTGGTGGTTTAAGGCTCATCGTTTCGGACCAATCCAAGAACCTCCACGTCGCTTGCGACGAGCACGCCACGCTCCCGGCATTAACCGCGCACAGCCGGATTGTAGAAATGCCGGTTCAATGTGCACAGCACGTCGGCGCGGCCTACAACGGCAGTGTGAACGACCGGGTCGTCGTCAGGGTCGGACGGCACCATGCGGGGAGCAGGGCCGGGAAACACGATCTCGGAAACTTCTCTCGCGCCTAAGTAAGCGAGATATTCGGCTATCTCTTCGTCCGTCAGTTTCGTTAAGGCCCGGACCCGTTTGTAAGTGAACACGCGCTCCAATTCTCGAAGCAGGAAGGGCGACAAAAGAAGTATATGCTCGTTCGAACCAATTATGAGTTGAAGCAACTCCCGAGCTGGCCCTCTGGCTCTTGCGTGGGATCGAACGAGAATATTGGTGTCGAGGACAATCCTCATCCGCGGTTATGGCGCACGCGATCGACAGCCTCGTCGATCGCAGCGTCAATCTCTTCATCGCAAATGTCTCTGACCTTCGCTGCGCGCCTGTTTAGGAGATCCTCAAGCTGCCGGGCCACGATCGCGCGGTTCCCAGAGGGCGGAATCCGCTGCGGCGGAACGGCCACGACGCTGACCTCCTCGTCGGCCGCGATCGGTCTGCCCAGGATCTGCTCGACGGCGGACTTCACGTCCGGTGGCAGATCGGCGGCCTTTTGGGTCGAGACGGTTTGCATGGATGAATCTCCTCACCATGGTACCAAGAAGTGCGATTCATTAGTTAGAATCGGCCGTGAGGAAGACATGACCATAACGACTCGTGCCATCGCGGTGTTTGCCGTCACTTTCTATGCACTTGTCACCGGCGCAGATCGTTACCAGGCCATCATGAACGCGGACTTCTATTACTATCGCTACCTTGCCACTCGGGCCGGGCAACTGGCCGGTATAAACGCCGTTGCGCCCCGGTCCCAGGAATTGGGGCCAATCCTGAGCGTGGGCAGCCTGGCACGTCAGAAGGAGAATTATCAAGATTGCTGGAATGCGATGCGCGCCTGGCCCAACAGAACGGCGCCTCCCTCCGACCGTCGTTTCGACAACGCGACGAGCAATCGCAGTGAAGTCATGTGGGAGCACGATAAACGAATCATTGAACAAGCGACCGGCCTCATGCACGGCCGCGGCGAGTCCGAAAGTTCCCTTGGTTCACCTTGCGAATACCACGAAGGACCAGTATTTTCGAGAGGCGCACAAGCGATAGCCGGCACTTCCAGCCGCTGACACCATTCTCCCTTTACGCCCGGCGTTGAGTCGAGACGGTTTGCACGGCATGAATGCCTTTGATCCTACCAAGGCCGGCGACCTTCACTAGTCTCCGTCGTCGCCGTCGCCCTCTTCATCGTCTTGATCGTCGTTGCATTTGCAGCGGCAAGGGTCGCAGTGCCGCTTCTCGCATTGTCCTCTTTGACAATTCTCGCAACATTTCCTGCAGCCGCAGTCGTCCCAAATCGTGGTGGCCAGAAGCTCCACTGTTCTTACCGGCGTTGCAGGGTCGTCGCTGGTGACGATGAGGTCACAGGATCTTGGATATTTCTCCGTGGCTTTGTAGAGGACCGCAACAGACAGGCACGAGCCCGGATGCAGCGTCGCCGGGAACGGGTTGTTTATCAATTTCCAATGGCGGCTTTTGCGCTTGAACGCGACGCTCGAAACGACTAGCTTGCAGTCGCCGACGTTACAGATCGGAATCGTCCGCTCCTCGCGGCAGCACGCCCGCACACCGCCGAAGAAGACCGAGCCGGTAACTGACAGCTTGCCCGCCGGCGCATAGCCGGAGACACGTACGGATCGCGGACCCGCTGGATCGTTGCTGTCCACTGTGATCAGGGTTCCGGGCGGTGTCGGACCCAGATTGGTGGGCTGAAAACGGATTGTGAGGAGCGCGGAATCCCCTGGCCCGATGGCAATCGGGTAGCTCGATATCCCGGGCGGCAAGAAGTCACTGGAGGATGAAGTGATACTATTCACCCAAAGCGTGCACTTACCGCTGTTGTTCACGAAGAGGGGTTCATCCACGAACGAACCGACGCACACATGGCCGAAATTGCCATCGTCCGCGATTCCCAGGACCAGCCGTGGCCCACCGGCGGTACCGTAAACTTTGACCGTCTGTGGACTCAATGGGTCGTCGCTGACGATGGTGATTGTGCCATTAGTGGCGCCAAGGCTGCTTGGCTTGAAGCGTATCGGAAGGGATATCGATACCCCGGCGGAGACCACCAATGGAAATGCGATAACGCTCGGCGTCTCGAATTCCGCGGGGAACGAAAGCACGTTCAGGATCCTTACCGGGCACGGACCGTTGTTGTTCAACTCCAAGGGCCGATCGACAAACGATCCCAGGCACACTTCGCCGAAGTCCCCTCGGTCCGCGATAATGGTTTCGAGCGCGCCGGCGCCCCAGAGACCGCTGGTGGGCAAGTCCAGAATCGGCGTGACCGGATCGTCGCTGACGATTTGAATCGTGGCGCTTGATCCGATATGTGTTGCCGGGTGGTACTCGACCGTGAAATCGACATGATCTCCTGGCGCGATGGCCAGCGGCGTCATCGGATTAGGGAGCACCTGGAAGTCCGGCGATCCCAGGATACTTACGCTAGTCACAAACAGATCCTGAGTTCCGACGTTGAACACTTCGACGTTTAGAAACGCCGGGACATGGCACCTCGTGCCGAAGCGAAGATCGTCCTGAAGATTGACGACGATGGCCGGGCCATAGAAGTGCTTTAAGCCCTGAAGTAGCGCGGTTCCCTTCGGACTGCCCCATCCGGTACAGGCGTCCCAACCGGGACCAGCGGGGTATCCTGGCACGCCGTTGATGCCGTTAGTCGCTGGACCTGGCGCGCCAAGGATATCGCGGAACACGCTGGATCCTAGAGCATAAAGAGCAGGGTTGACGAACCCCAGATTGTCCCCTAGCGCTGCGTTCAGAATTGCGATCAGGCCCGCCCAAAGAGGTGCGGCCGCGCTGGTCCCATCCCCGACGCTTGGAGCGCCATTCAATATGATGGGGTATCCGCTGTTCACGCTGGCGTTCGCCGCCACATCCGGCACGCCACGGCCGACGTGGCCGTCCTTAATCGAAACCGGAACGCCGGCATTTACCTGGTACGAAGGCAACACGTTAAAGAAGTCGCTAACGCCGCCGCCGGTAGCCCATTGCTGACCGAAAGCAGTATCGTTCCAGACGTACTCATCGAAGGAACTGCCACTGATATTGCCGATCGTAGTGCCGCCACAGCAAAGCGCCCAAGGGTCGCTCCCTGGATAAACCACGTGCTGCTTGCCGTCTGAGATGGCGCCCCCGTAGGCGGAAGTATCGACGCCGTAATCGCCGGATACCGTGCAGAACGTTACGCCTTGCACCGCCGCATCCCGCAATGCGGCCGAAACCGCATCGAGCCAACTGTACGTGACGCTTTCGCGTGCCAGTTCCGCAGCGTCGTCGCCGTTTGAAACGTAGAAGCTAGTGGACAGCACCGAACAAATAGGGTCACCCGGCTCCGGATGAACCACACGAAGGATCAGATCCATCCATCCCACTTGATCGTACGTCGTAAAGTACACGGCGATCGCCGCACCGCGTGCGGCCGCCCCGGCAATTGAAATGTCCTGTGTAGTTTCGCCGACGGGATCGAAGCCTAAGTTACCGGGACCGCGGACGGTGACATCGGTAGGATCCGGAACGAAGTACCCCGGCGGGAGGGTGGCGTTGTACAGGTGAAGGTCGGTCAGTCGATAGCCGTCTTCCGAGAGGATGGCGATCGTCTGGCCCGCCGCAAGGTTTGGCGGAAAACTGTAAAGCTGCGTGACCTGTGGAACGGAGGTTGGATAAGGGGGCGGCGGATCCGCGGCCGCGCGCTTGGTAATGCGCCGGTTATCCAGACCAAATACGCCGACTACGATGCCGTCAAGATCTTTCGGTATGTGAATGAAGCCGTCCCGTCCCCGGTAGGTCTCCGTCTGCGGCTTGTCGCCGCGACGAAGAAAAACCTCGTGCTCGTAGCGCCCTAACTCCACGGCGAACGCCTTCTTCATCTGCGCGACCGTTCCGGAAACGACGACCGTTCGCCGAGACTGGTTCGATTCCACGATCTTCAAGCCATTCCCAGATGCGAAATCGATCACTTTCCGGAGGTCGTCCGCCGCCGCGCCATACTTGGCGGCGAATTCGCCGCTCGACAGGCGTCGACGCTGGGAAGGCGGTGTTTTCAGGAAATAGTCGTAGTCTGGTAACGGCTCGCCGTCGGGCCTGCGCCGGATTGCGATCGTTACCGTAAAAGTTTCATGCTCGTCTGCCGGCCCGAGGAGCCTGGCCCCTGGGGACGGTTTGCGTTCGCTGCCGTTGAGACGTACGTAACTTTTGGGGACGACTGCCATTGTAGAGTTCCTTCCGTAGTTTGACTGCAACACCATGCCGCAGGCCCTTCCTTCATGAAATCCCGGCGGCAAGCGACCGTACACACATCTGCGTGTCTGGTTAATAGTGATTTACATCGTGCAATCGTTTCAACCCATGTTTCCCTTTTGGAAACCAATTCCCTCCCGAACGGATCGAGCGGCCTGCACGGCCGTGCCGCCCACACATCAATCCGCCGCCGGGGTGCAATCGTTAGTCTATGAGAACCACTGATAGAATCGACGGTGGGTAACCATGACCGTCACACTTCGCGCCGCGACCCTGCTTGCCATCGCCCTGTCCCCCGCGCCGGCGCAGCCCATCCGCCTGCACCCCAAGAACCCGCACTATTTCCTGTACCGCGGAAAGGCCGTCGCGCTGGTCACCAGCGCGGAGCACTACGGCTCGGTGATCAACGCGGACTTCGATTACCACCGCTACCTGGCGGCCCTGGCCGCCGCCGGCATGAATTACACCCGGCTGTTCGGAGGCAGCTATCGGGAGGTGCCCGGTAAGTCGTTCGGGATCTTGCGAAACACACTGGCCCCCGCGCCGGGCCGATTCGTCGCGCCGTGGGCGCGCAGCGAGACGGCCGGCTATGAGGGCGGCGGAAACAAGTTCGACCTGGACCGCTGGAATCCGGAATTCTTCGCTCGGCTTCGCGATTTTCTGTCCGAAGCGGCCAAGCGCGGCATCGTGGTGGAGATCACGCTGTTCTCCTCGCACTACCAGGAAATGCAGTGGAAGATCAGCGCACTGAACCCAGCCAACAACGTTAACGGCACGGATGCCATCGACTGGAAGAAACTCCACACCCTGGAGAACGGCAACATCCTGGAGCGCCAGGAGCGCTATACGCGCAAGTTGGTGCGCGAAGCCAACGCATTCGACAACGTGATTTTCGAGATACAGAATGAACCGTGGTCGGACCGGCCGGTGCTCGCCGAAGTAGTGAACCCATATTTGCAATTGCCCGCGCGCGATATATACCCGAACTCGGTGGACGTGGCGGACGGTCTTTCAACGACGTGGCAGGCGCGCGTCGCGCAATGGATTGCAAGCGAGGAGGCCGCACTGCCGAACCGTCATCTGGTCGCGCAGAACTATTGCAATTTCCGGTTCCCCGTGCGGCAGCTTGTGCCGGGCGTGAGCATCGTGAATTTTCACTATGCCTACCCCGAAGCCGTCCTGCTGAATTATGGACATGGAAAAGCGATCTCATACGATGAAACGGGCTTCCTAGGCCATGACGACGCAGCGTATCGACGGCAGGCGTGGAACTTCATGTTGTCGGGCGGCGGCATCTTCGACAGCCTCGACTACTCGTTCTCGCCCGGACACGAGGATGGCAGCGACACGGAGCCGAATGGTCCGGGAGGTGGTAGCCCGGCATTGCGACGGCAATTGCGAATTCTGAGTGAGTTTTTGCAAGAAATGCCGCTGGAGGAAATGGCGCCGGACATGCGCACGGTCAAGCATGCGGCGGGAGTCTACGCGCGGGTACTATCGAGTGCTGGACACGAGTATGGAATCTATCTCGACGGTACCGGCGCCACCGATGTGACTCTCGCTCTGCCCGCAGGCACTTACTCAGGTAAATGGATCGACGTCAAAAGCGGCGCCGTCTTGCGGCCGGAGCAATTCAGCCACGCAGGCGGAGACAAAGTCCTGCACACACCCGAGTTTCGGGACGGCATCGCGCTACGGTTGAAGCCACGGCGCCCTCAAGGCCGCCTTTTCCCTATATAGTTGAATCCAAGGTGAAGCCTGAGCAGTTCTCAGCCCTTTTCTAAATACTCAATCGCACGCCGGACTATTTCCCTGCGTGCCTCCCACTCCGAAAAGCGTTGAGTACCAGCGGAAATGGTCGAGCGAAGAAAGCGGCAAATGCCATAGCGCGACACCCAGACTTGTGCAGCGGCCGGCCTGAGTTTCCAGCAGCTTGACATCCGCAGGTCCGAAGGGACGACCGCGGATGAGTGAGTCGAACTCTTCCTCGTTCATGTTGCCCTACATTAGCGCCGTCGGGCGCCGCACCCACGGCTTGCCCTTTTCGACCGATGCCGCTTCCATATCCTTCACATACGCCGTCGCCTGCGTCAGGATGTGGTGCAAATCGTTGCCGACGCTGATAAACGTGAAGCCCTTTTCCAGAAACTCGCCGACGCGGCTGGTGCCGAAAAGAAACAGTCCCAGGATGACGTTGTTCTTGCGCGCCTCGTCCACCAGCGTCTGCGTTGCGGCATTCAGCTCGGGCGACGTATACATGTGCGGGAACTCGTACTTTTCGTACAGCCCCATGGACATGGATAGGTCGTTTTGACCAAGAAACAGGATGTCGACAGCCGGTACGGCGGCGATCTCCGCCATGTTATGAATGCACGATGCGGTCTCCACCTGTAGTGCCACGACGATGTTGGCGTTCGCGTTCCCCACGTAGCCCAGCAGCCCCGCCTTATTGGTGCTGCGCTGCGGAAAGTACACGGAGCGCGTGCCCACCGTCGGGTAACGTGCGCAACTCACGGCTTGTTGCGCCTCCGCGGCAGTGTTGATGTAAGGGATGAGCACGCCGTCCGCACCCAGGTCGAGCGCCTGCTGAATACCGCCCCGGTCGTGGTAGCCGGCCACACGCACCATGGACTTCGCCCCGCCGCCGGCGATGGCGCACAGCATGGCCGAAAGCTTCTCGTGATCCATAGGCCCGTGCTGCGTATCCACCAGCAGCCAATCGTAGCCGCTGTGCGCCAACTGCTCCGCGACCGTGGGGCTGTGGCCATTCAGGAAGAGGCCCATTTTGGGGACACCTTCGCGCAATTGTTTCTTAAACTCGGCGCCAGAAAGAGGGTTCGACATATTTCCAGTCCATCGTACAACAATGCGACAATGATTCGCGGATATGGAGAACTTTCCCGAATTCATGAAACACGCCGCGAACAGGATCGCGAAGGCCGCCCAGGCCACGCCAGGGGTCGAGGGCTACGTCTTCGACGGGGCGGACGGCAGCCAGATGGCGTTCTGGACCTGCCAGGAGACTGCGGTGTCCGCCGCGCATGCCCACGACTTCGACGAATATATGCTGGTGGTCGAAGGCTGCTATACGCTGGTGATCGATGGGCAGCGGATTCCCGTGCATGCCGGCCAGGAGCAGTTCATCCCGCGGGGCGTGCTCCACAGCGGCGAAGTCGTGGCTGGCACCCGGACCATCCACGCCTTTGGCGGGCATCGTGCGGACCGCATCGGGGAACGCCCTCGGTTATGATCGATAGTGATGCATCGCCGCACATTTCTTCAAATGGCCGCAGCCGCGCCCGCAGCGCTGGCCGCCACGGACCGTAAGGTTCCGAAGTATCGCGTCGTCTCGCATTATCCGCCCGCCGCGCAGCCCGGCATGCCCGGACCCTATCCGGGACAGGCGGCTTCGGTGCACGCCGAGAAATGCATCGACGCGGCCACCGAAAAGCCGGACGCTGCCGTGGTGCGCGAGATGATGGCGCGCGGCATGCAGGCCTTGACCGGGGATGCCGATGTCCGCGACGCGTGGGCGCGCTTCATCACGCCGGCCGATGTTGTGGGCATCAAGGTCAACTGCTCCGGCGCGCCCGGCATTATGTCGTCGCCCGTGGTGGTGGCCGAGATTGTGCGGAACCTGACGGCGGTGGGCGTGAAGCCCGACAGTATCTGGATCTATGAGCGTTTCGAGGAACAGGTGCAGACGATCCACTACGACCGGTACGTGCCGCAGGGCGTACACGTTTGGACGGCGGAAACCAGGCGGGGCTCCGCGGAGTCGTACGATCCAGCCACCTATGTCGAGACGGCGTTCTTCGATGAAGACGACACCCGTTCCAACATGATCCGGCTGGTAGGAACGCGCTTCACGAAGATTATCAACGTCCCGAATATGAAGGATCATGGCGCGGCCGGAGTCACGGGCTGCCTGAAGAATATCGCGTACGGCAACTTTTCCAACGTGGCGCGTTCGCATTCCGGGTCGGTGACCAACACCTACTCTTTCATCGGGACGCTGGCGGCGGTTGAGCCGTTGCGGTCGCGCACGGTTTTGCAGGTGATGGACGGGCTGCGCGGCGTGTGGCATGGCGGACCGTTTTCGCCCAGCCGCAAGTTCCGGTTCTATCCGAAGCGTATGCTGTTCGGCACCGACCCGGTAGCCATCGACCGGCTGCTGCTCGACATCATCGAAGACAAGCGCAAGGCCGAACATGCCGTCTCGGTGTGGGACCGTTCGGCCAAGTATCTGGGCGGGGACGACGATCATCGAAACAATCCGAACGTCAACCCGTTCGTGCGCGAGCCGGGTCACATCGAGTATGCGGGGCAACTTGGGTTGGGCCTATACGATCTCGCCAAGATCAAAGTCACTAGCGTCGAGGTCTGATGCCGCTGGCTTTCTTGGCTATTCTGTTGCCGTCGCTGTTTTGGGACCGGCCCGTCGATACCGCGGACACCTTGCGTAAAGCCGGGTTCGAGCGGCTGTATGTGCCGGCTGGCCGGGAGCAGGCTTGGCGCAAGGAGGGCTTTGCGGCAACCGCGTTCGATCGCGCCGGCGCCGTGCAGGCGGTTGCGCCAAATGTCGAGTACCACATGGATGTCGCGTCGGCCACGCGGGTGCCCTGGGTGGACGCCAACGGTTGGCGATTCGAGCGGGCGCCGGGACGTTCGTTCTTCTACGACGTGCCCGCCGGCAGTGCGGCGTTCGCCGCGGCGGAAGCTTTCGCTTATGGCGCCGATGCGGCCATCCGCGCCGCGCCGGAGGATCTGGCGCCGTTCGCGCGCATGCTCAAGTTCCTCGGCGAAATCGATCGGGCGCGCCTGCCTGTAAGGGCTAACATCGGCGCGATCGACGACGGGTCCGACACTATGGGCGAAGTGCTGAACCTGCTGGCTCGCCATAATTTGTTGTTTCATGTGGTTCCCTCGGCCGATCCCGCGTATGACTTGAACATCCATAATGTTCCGGAGGCCGCCAATCCCTACGAATTTGCGATGAAGACGCGCCGAGATCTTACGGATGACAAACGCCTGCTGCGGATTTATGGCAGTAACGTAGTGCTGGTGCGGCTGACCGGCGATGCCTCACGCGCGCGCGTGGATTTGCTCAACTATGGCACGGCCGCCGTAAAGGGCCTGCGCGTGCGGGTGTTGGGCTCGTACGCACACGGCACGCTGGCCGCGTTCGCGCGTCCCGGTGAAGCGCTCGAAGATTACACCGTGCAGGACGGCGCCACGGAATTCACCATTCCGGAATTGGGCACATATGCGGTGGTGGATCTTGTGCTCGCCTCGAAGTAGAGCGGCTAAAAGCCGGCTGCGGCCAGGATTGGCCGCCCTCCAACGTGCGCTACAGTCACTTGCCGGTGTAAGTGATCCACATCGGGGACGCCCACACGATCTCGCCGTTATCCTGCTCGCCGCGGACATAATAGTAGCTGGTCTTGCTGGTTGGCTCATTGTCGCGCCAGGAGAAGTCCACCGACTGGGTGTTTGGGGCGGTTGAGTAAACATACTTTCCGTCCTTAATCACAACCACCTTGGCGAACTTCGAGGTGCCCTGCAGCTTGACTTTCAGCGAAGGCGTATCCGATGTGGTGAACTCGTCGCCCATCAGGTGCGCGCCGCTCTCCACGTCCGCCAGTATATTGTCCGTGGATGCGTAGACATGCCTCTTTTGAAAGGCCTCTAACACGGATTCGCGGCTGACATCTTTCACCAACAGGTTGCAATAGCTGATGTGCGTCGAAATGTGATCGGAACTGGATTCAAATCCGAGACGATAACCCTTGTCCAGGGCGATACTGACATATCCCTTCGGCCGCCAGCCTCCGATGGAATCCTTCTCGTTGTTCGCGCGCGGCCCATCCGGCATCTCGTAATTCTGCCGGATGCCTTGATAGATCTCCACCACGGGTTCCGCGTTGGGGTCGTTGTCGCGCCAGTCCGTTCCCATGCCGGTGGCGCTGGTGTGCGACGCCGAAATGCCGTTGAACTGTTTCAGGTAGGCGTAGAGCATCTGCGTATCGGGGGCGTGCTTCTCGTCGTTCTCATCGGATAGCGGCAGGCGCGGCAAAGGCCGGATTCCGCGCTGCGCGAAAATCACGTTGCGGTGCCCTTCGGGATATTGAACGCTGCGCTCGTAGGCGAACATGGGAACGAACTTGCCGGGCGCCGAGAAAATATCGGTCTGCTTTTGGATGAGCCACCAGAAGTACTCGCGGCCGCTGCCATTATCGTGATCGCAGCAACCTACCCAATCCAATTCGCCGGCATCCAGGATGTACCGCCATTGATCGAGGATCGTACCGTCGTTGCCGCCGTCGCTCGATATCTCACTATGCCTGTGAAACTCGCCGCGAACGATATGCAGATTCTTATCGGGACCGGCGCGGTAGTCCCGGAGGGTCTTAATGCCCGCGGCGTCCGCCGCGTAAACAGTGGGCGGGTCGGGCCTGGCCTCGCGGACTAATGCGACGACAGGGATGTTTGCGCTGCCTGCGCCCAGATCCACCTCATGACTCCACAGATCGTCGTTGAACGGGTCGACCGTTGAATTCGGATCCGGATTTCCGGGATTCGAAGAACCCTGCGTGCCGTGCCATATGCGGCGGCCGTCGGACGAGTTTACGATCAAGAGTTTTCCAGCGGCGCCGGCTGCCAAGGCCGGCCGGTTATCCAGCAGATTGTCGGAGTGATTGAGAAAAATCGGGTTGGTCCAGGCCTTCCCGTCGAAGGACACGAGATACTCGGCCCAGACAGTTCCAATGGGACTGCGCGTGGTGGGATTCGGTGAACGAAAGGCCAGCCAGAATCGGCCCGAGGCATCTACTGCCAAGCGGGGCAGCGTATTCCGCGCGGCCCGCGCGGCGTTCGGGAATCCGCCATCCGGCAACCGCTGTTTTCCGTTGCGGGGATTCGGATTGAAGGAGTCGGAGTCGCTTTGGCTCCCAATGCGGTCGGCGCGCGGGCTAGGCGGCCCGGCCAGCACAGCATCCAGGGTCGAATCGAGCGCCACCAGCCGGCCATCCGGCTCCAGACCGCGCAACCGGATCGCGCGGCCTTGATACAGGGCGATGCCGGGTGTTACATCCGCGCCGAAATCCTTGCCCCACTCGCGGCCGCCTTCTTCATACGCGACCCACAGCCGTCCGCTGGGATCGTAAGCGATGGAGGGATACGCTTCATAGGCGGCGGAAGCCGCCATGGGAATCTCCGCTCCCCACGAGTTCGATGCCCAGGTGCGCGCGTACACGTCGTAGTTACCGTTGCGATAAGAGTCCCAGGCGACCGAGACCCGTCCCGTGGCATCCGCCGCGATGGCGGGGTTCCATTCGTTACGCGACGAGTTCGATACTTTAGCCGGCGCCGAAAAGCCGCTGCCATTCTGAGAGGCGGCAAAGATCGCGGCCCGGCCGTCCCGCCAGGCTTGCCAGGCGACCCACACTTTGCCCTTTGAATCGGTGGCAGCGACAGGATCGATATCGGAGCCGGGTTCTTTCGAGATTTGTACCTGATCCTTGGGGCCGGAATCGTCTACGGCCCGGCCAAAGATATCGAAGTTTCCGCCGTGATTCTCGGACCAGAACACCCAGGCGCGTCCAGTGCCATCCACAGTAATGGCGGTGCGGTACAAGTCTCCGCCCGGCTTGGTGATCGCGATCGGCTCACCCCATGCGCCGTTCGCATACTTTCTGGCCCAGATCTGGTCCCCGCCGGGGGCCGCGGTAAATTGCGAAAAATCTTGCGGAGCTTCTTTGAGGGTCCGGCGCAGCTTGATGTGGTCGGGATTGTGATGGAACTGCACATAGGCTAGCCACGTCTCTCCGTTACGTCCGGTGGCCAGCGACGGATAGTCCTCTTCCTCCGGAGTTGCGGCCAGCCGCCGGGCTTGCGGGATCCTATCGATATACACGCGGCCACCCAGCTTGTAGACGCCGCTGGTGTAGGGCACTTCAGCGGCGCTGAAGCGAAAATCTCCCTGCGCGGTGGTGAAACGGAATTCCGCGCCGGGTGTGACACTGTCGGCGTTGACGATCAAACCATTGGCGACGATGGTGGGATCGCCTTGGGCGGCATTCGGATGCGTCGAGATGTGAAACAACCTGCCATCGGTCTGGTCCACGGCTTCGAAGCGCCACCCGTCCAGAGTGTAGCTGCCGGCTCCGGTGACGGCGATGGATCCATCCCACCTTGTGCTCAGGGTATCGGTCACGCCTAACAGTACGCGATAGGATGCGGGCGCCTGGGCATTCAACGACCCAACCCATGCCATCCCCGCCAAGAGATATGTCAAGGACCTACGATTCATTGTCAATCCTCCCTCAAACGGCATTAAACAGATAGCTTGGCCACTTCAACCTCGTCCAACTCGACTCCGAGGCCCGGGCCTTCGGGCGGAGTCGGGTAACCGTCCTTCGCCACCACGGGATGTTTCACGATGCGCAATCCGAAATCGGGCCGCGTCGCGTTGAAATCGTACTCCTGCGGATAGCGGACGTTCTGCGTCGATACCCAAAAGTGCAGGGCGGCAGTCGTCGGAATGCCGTTCAAGGTGTTATGCGACGCGATGGCTGTTTCGAAAAGCGACGCCACGGCCGCGATCTTGCGTATCTCGGTGATGCCGCCGCATATGGATGCGTTGGGCTGGATGATATCGACGTGTCCTTCGACGATCAACCTGTAGAACTCCCAACGGTTAAATTGTTGCTCGCCAGCCGCGATTCTCACATCGATTGCGTCCGCAACCCGCGCGAGACCTTGTAAGTCGAGTAGCTCCACCGGCTCTTCCAGCCAGAAGGCATCCAGCTCCTGCAGCTTGCGACCTACCTTGATGGCTTGCTGCGGCGTGTACGCGTTGTTCACATCCACCATTATTTTGATGTCCGGCCCCGTCAGCCGGCGGATCTCGGCGATCTCCTCGACTGTGTGGTCGGCGTCCATGTCCGCATCGTAGCCGCGCGGAGAAGTTACATGGGTGTGGGCCTTCAAGGCGTGGAAGCCCGCGGGCAGTACGTCCTCGACCAGGCGCTGCGCGATGGCCTTGGGGTTGTCGTCCGTCCGGCGCTCCGAACGGCTGGCATACACCTCTACCTTGTCGCGGAACTTTCCGCCCAGCAGGCGGTAAACGGGCAGGTTGACGGCTTTGCCCATCAGGTCCCACAGGGCGAAATCGATGGCGGAGATGGCCAGCAACAAAGCGCCGTTGGTTCCGTACTTGAGGTTGTTCAGGAACATTTCGGACCACAAGCGCTCGTACTCGAACGGGCTGTGTCCGATGACGATCGGCTTCAGAACGTTTTCCAGAATGCTATACAACACTTTGGGAGTCGCGCGAAAAGTAGTCTGGCCCAGCCCGGTGAGTCCTTGATTGGTACGCACCTCGACGAGCGTGGTCCAATCCTGATGGTTAATCTGCAGGATGGTTGTCTTCAGATCGGTGATCTTCAGATTGGTGGCGTCCGCCGCTACCGTGGCCGCGGAAGCCAGTGGCTCGCCGGCGGTTGCCGCAACCAGCGCCGAGGCGGCTCCGGCAAGAAACCGGCGGCGGCCCGCGGCCGGAGTCCTGATGAGGTCGTGAACCAACCGCTCGCGTGCTTCTCGTTTGTGTCCGGAAGGTAACTCAGTCATGTCAGAGATTCAAATGCCTGAACACGCATTAGATCTTGTCCAGCCCCAGGCTTCAGAACTGAACATGCAGGCCGAACTGAAAGATGCGGGACTGGTTACCGGCCACAAGGCTGGTGATCTGCCCAAAAGTTGCGGCGCCAAATTGCGTATTCGGATTGGCGAAGTTCGGGTGATTGAGCGTGTTCAATACCTCTGCGCGGAACTGGGTCACAATCCGCTCGGTAATCGAAAAATTCTTCAGAAGAGAACAATCCAAGTTGACCGCTCCCGGGCCGGTACCGAACGTGCGCCCTGCGTCTCCAAAGACATAGTTCGGGGGCGCGGCGAAGGCGCCGGTGTTAAACCATTCGGCGATGGTAGGCGAAGAAAGATTCGGATTTCCGACCACGTTCGGGCGCTCGCCATCCGAGAACGAATTGGTGGTGTTCGTCAGCATTACCGGGCTCAGCGGAGTGCCGGTACGCAGTTCGAGGATGGTGCCGATGGACCAGCCGCCCGCCACAAGGTCCAGCGCTCTGTTGCTGATATTGAGCTGCCGGTTTCGCCCGACCGGCAGCTCGTAGACTGTGCTGAAGACAAACCGGTGGCGGATGTCGTTCCCGGATAGACCCCAGTCGTTCGCTTGATTGTAGTAGTTCGTAAACGAGTCGGTTCCGGGATAAGCCGCCAGCTCGTTGCGCGAATCGGTGTTGTCCATGAACTTCGAATAAGTGTAATTGGCCTTGAACAACAACCCATTCGAATACCGTTTGTCGATTCCGATATTAAGCCCGTCGTACTTGGATGCTCCAATGTCGGCGGCGATGATCTGCACGTTGCTGAATTGCGGGAAGGGGCGAAGGTCCTGCGTATTGCCGGGACCGAGCAGGTTCGTGGGCACCTGGTCGATGCTCTGGGCGTCGGGCGCCGGCAGCTTATGCCCAAACGTCCCCAGGTAGCCGATATCGAGCATCAGGTTGTTGCCGAACTGCCGCTGGATGTCCAGGCTCGCCTGGTAAAGGTATCCGTTATCGCGATTCGGATTGAAGAAGGCCACCGCCGTGGTCGGTTTCGTTCCCACCGGTACCGCACCGTAACCGGGTGTTAGATCGGCCGTGGTGGGGGATGAAACGGGAGGCATGCCGTTCGCGAGCAGGAAAGCGGGAGTGACGCCGTTATTGGGAGAAATGAAGCTGCCCTGCGTGCTGAAGCCAGTGTTCGCCACGATGGGAGTGGCCTGATCGTACTCGCCGGTATAAAGAATAGCGCCGCCGCCGCGGACCACCCAGTTATTGGTGACCTTATAGGCGAAGCCGAGGCGCGGACCGAAGTTGTGAAGGTCCCAGTTGCTGGCGTACTTGCTGACGCCGTTCAGCCCGGAGAAGGTGATAATGCCGGGCGTTCCGGATACCGGATTGATGGCCGTCTCGTTGAAGGAGTTCTGGCGGTTGTCTTCCACCCAACGGGGCTCGTCGATATCCCAGCGGAGACCGGCGTTGATTGTGAGCTTAGGCGTTACGCGCCAATCGTCCTGGATGAAAGCGGCATAGGAATCGGCGCGGGAATGGAGCGGGTAGGTGGCCAGCAGGCTGGCCTGGTCCACCCAGCCAAGTTCGAGTGACGCGAGCGCGCTTCCGGTGGCCACGTTGTTGAAGGTGAACGATCCGCCCGCCGTAGGCGAATACTTGTCGAGATTGGAAGAGTAGCGGTATTCCAGGCCCATCTTAATGGTGTGTCTGGCACGCACGATAGTTAAATTGTCGTCGGCGGCGTCGCTGCGGATCGGACCCTGCAACCGCTGCTGTTGCGTGGGATTGCCCATCGTCTGAAATCCGTTCACCACTACGGTTGGGAAGAAAGCCTGATTGACGCCGGTTAAACCGATCTCCGAGTCGACAGTGGTGTTGACGCCGGAGCCGATCGCGAATGCCTTGCGCAGTGTATAGGTATAACGAGCTTCGTTGATGATGCTGGGCGTGAAGCTGTGATAGTAGGTCCCGCTAACGTTGTAGTAATAGTCCAGGTCATCCACACCGAAAGGATCCGCGGCAGGGTTCGGGAATACGGCGCCCGTGAGGACTGTTTCCGGCTCGCCGAGGAATCGCACAAAAAGTCGATTGTTGTCGTTGAATGTGTGGTCTACGCGCGCGATATAGTCGTTGACGGTAGTCGTAGATGGGTCGTTGGCGTCGAAGTTCCCTTTCCCCGACGGCGCGCCGGGAACGTTGGGAACCGGGTAGAAGAGAGCCAGTTTGGAGCCGACCGGGTCCAGCATAGTCGCGGGAATTACATTGCCCGGGAATGGCGTTCCCGTTGACGGATTCTTGACTACGTAACTGGCCCCGGCGAAGTCGCCTTGATCCTGGGCCAGTGTGGGCACATTCAATAGCTCGTTCGTGGACGCAATCTGGCGGCGCCCTTCATAGTTGAAAAAGAACAGGGTCTTGTTCTTGACGATCGGGCCGCTGACACTGGCGCCGAAGAGGTTGTAACGGAGCTCGGGAATCGTTTTGGAAAAGAAGGTTCGCGTGTCCAAATCGTCGTTGCGGAAGTACTCATAAGCGGAACCGTGAAAGGTATTGGTTCCGGACTTGGTGGTCATCTGGATGACGCCCCCGCCGGTGCGGCCCAATTCGGCTTCATAGTTGCTTACCGCAACGTTGAACTCCTGCATCGATTCCACCGGAGGGTCGTATTCCAGCGTCGGCACGCCCAGGGTGAGGTTTTGAGCCGTGCCGCCGTCAATCAGATAATTAGCATTGTTGCCGCGCCCGCCGGCAAGGGCAAAAGTCGCGGCGGTGCCGGCGCCGTTCGGCACTACAAACCCGCCTAACCGCTGCAGTTGCGAAGACCGCCGATCCAGCAGAGGCATATCGACAATGGTTTGGTTCTCGACGATCGCGCTCACCGCCGAGGCTTCCTCTTGCAGCAGAGGGACGGTGGTGGCAACGTTCACCGTCTGGGTTACGGATCCGACCACCAGGTCCACATCAACTGTGCTGACCTGTCCGGTCTCCACCGTGAGGCCCGTGCGGTTCTCCTTTTGAAATCCTTCCTTGGTAACGGTAACCTCATAAGTGCCCGGGACCAGTAAAGGGAACGTATAGTAGCCTTCGGTGCTGGAAACGGTTGAGCGCCGGTCGCCCGTATCGGTACGGGTCAGCATGACCTGGGCGCCGCCGACCGCAGCCTTGGACGCGTCAAGCACTCGCCCGGAGATCTCGGAGTTCTGGGCGATAAGGGGGGACAGCGCACCCGCCAGCAGGATTAGCGCTCTCAGGAAATACCGTAAGTTATTCATTCTAAATCACCTCTCGATAGCCGCACCGACCAGCAAAGGAGGATGCACTTTCAAATTTAGGTTCCGGCAGCAGGAGGGGAAACGTGGAGTAGCCCTCTGCGCTCGAAACCACCGGACGCATGCGCCGGTTTCGACGAGCGTCAGAGTGACTTTGGCGACCGGCGCCGCGCCATTTTGCGAGTCCCCGATTGGCCCAGAAACCTCGCAGTTCTGGCCCCACAGGCAGTGGCACAGCCGGCCGGCGGCGCAAGCAGAATCGGTACACGTCGGACTTGAAGCATCGACCATCCTTTCAGCTACACGGTTCGAGACGTTAGCCAGCCGGGACACAAACCAGTAACGCTCGGAGTTCACGGCGTGGGGCCTTCGCGAGCCCCACGCCAAATGGCTGTGTCGCCAGCCGGGCAATCCAAACCGCCCGGCTAGCATCACCGAAACTCCAGTTTTTCCATACTACGGCAAAGCTGGCATATCAGTCAAGTAAAATCATCGACTATATAGATTTAGGTGTTTTATCAGGCCGCGCCCCGACGGCCCGCCCCACAGGATTTGCGCATCTCCTGGTCATCCAACTCGCAGCGCGTGCGCCGGATCGATCCGGGTGGCTCCCCGCGCTGGAACGTAACTTGCAGCTACTCCACGGAGAAGCCTTCCAGCCGATGGTCGGCAAGCGCGGAGATCTTCGGCTGGTTCACGCCAAGGTGACGGCAGCTTCGGCTTGGGCGAGACGCCGCCGCTCCAGAATCCGGTTGATTGCGAGCGCGAGGCGAACCTTGGTCTTGCGCTCTTCGGCGTCGGCCAACCCTAGCGGTTTGCAAAGACGCTCCCGGACTAGGAGTGACGAATCGGGGCCTCATAGACCTTTATACCGTCACATCATAGCCGATTCTCTCAAGCCGTCTTTTTGTCTCCCCATCCAGCCCATCGATGAAACTTCTGAATCGAGGTACTTTTTCCTGAACAGCCCAATACCCATAAGGCTTGCTCTTCGGAGGGTCCACAGATAGACCCCTCCCGTCAAGATCGACCGACATGACTGCCGCGATCTTAGAAAATTCCTTGCGCGGATCGATCATAAAATCCTCGAGCCGTAACGCCAGCGTGGCGGATTGGAGATGCAGCCCGGTTTCCTCCGCAAATTCCGCGAAAGACAGAAATGGCGGGCCTGGCGCGGCCGCAAAAAATGCCGGGTCGCCTTCGGCAAAGGTCTTGAATTCAAGAAAATTCCGATCCAAATCCGCACAGAAATCGTCAGTGGTTTTATAGACTTGCGAGATGCCGGAAATCCACCGGTTGTCGCGAATGTAGGTTCGCCACCAAACCCAATTTGTCAGCAACGAATCGAGGGGATGACGGTAGACAAAAATCGAATTGGCGAATCCCTCCCGCAACGCTTCCAAGATACGGCTCATCACCGCCGGCGGCTCCTGATCCCGAGAGACGTGTCTCATTGTGGCATGCCCGCTGTAAATCATAGGTGTCGGGCCTGGATGCAAGCGGATCGTATCCCTAAAATATTTGGCCCTTTCTCCAATGTTCCGCAGCAGCAGCTCGTTGATATAGCGGCGTCCGGTGCCGAACAGTCCAATTATGTAAGTCGTTCTTTGGTCTCTCGGAGCCGTACCGATGCCGAACCGGGAATTCTCGCGGCCCGCCGCGGCTTCCGGATTCGCGGTTTTCTGTAAGCCGGCTAACGCCTCCGCCAAGGCGGCGTTCCGCTTCTCCGACTGCGCCAAGCGCGCTTCAATTGCAACTACGTCCATCGAAAGTTGTTCAAAGGCAGCCACGTTCCTGGAAAGTTGCTCCACTGTGACCCTGTTCTGCGAAAGGTGTTCCAGGGACCAGACCACTCCTTCAAGCGATCGGGTTACGGAAGTATTGAATACGTGCAGCGGACGCGTATACCAGTTCAACGAGCGGGCAAACCACTTTTTCACATATTGGATCACGTCGCTGCGCCACCCGGGAGGCCGGGCATTAACGGTCCCCACGAGTCTCCTCTGCCACTCCAGGTCGGCGGCGAAGCGGCGCGGTTTGTCCAGGTCATACAGCAACCAGCCGTATTCCGTCTCGCGGGCAAACTGCGCCTCCCTCATATGAAAGAGGGCCGCTGCAACCGCGAGTATGGGCGGAGCTTCGGTTACACGTTGGATAAGCAGCGCGGCGATGTTCTTTGTCGTGCAGGGCAAGTCCTTTCGGGCAAGCTCCAATAGACAGATTGCCTTCGCCACGCGTCCCGCCATTTTAGGATAGTCTTCGTCGCCGTCGAGGCGTTGCCGAATGTCAATTACGTCCTGCCGCTTCTCCGGCGGAATATCCCCTTCCAGCAGGTCGTATATCTTGTCGATGCTCACCAGAGCGCCGGCTGGCCGATCCAGAAACCGGGTCCGGTCCGACACGAGCATTTCAAAAGCCTGCCTGGCGACGGTGCGGTTTCCCGCGCCCACGTGTTTTGGCGCATTGGGATGTACCAGGATGCCCTCGACGATGTCAAGGAAGAGGTTGATCGTAAACGGAAGATAAGGATAAAACCGGACAAACAGATCTTCGTCGAACTCAGTGCGGCGGGTGGATCGCTCCAGCTTGACATTCTGAATCAGCGAGGCGCCGCAATCCCGGAATAGCTGCCTCAGGACAGACTCTTGACTCTCCTTCTTATGTAGCACGCCGTGGGTGAGCACCTCGCGGATGCTGGCCCGAGACAGGTCGATCCGGATCCTAAAACAGTCCAGTATTTTAGATGTGTCGATGCGGCAGGCTATGAGGTGGGCGAAGACCTCTTGCAGATTTCGCTCGGCCGTAACAACGATCCATGCGGGGCCTGGGATCCTCCCGGCCCTCATTCGCTTCAGGCTTTCTTTGCCAAACTGCTCGACGATGGCGCGCAAGCACTCGATGCGTTCGCCGCTCAATGCGGCGTATTGGCCCATTTCGTCCATGATGAAAGCAAAGGGCCTCCCGGGACGCCGAATTTCGCATAGATCGAACGATTTTGCAACCAGATCCTCGACCGTCGGCCCTTTGCAAGGTCGCGCCTTAACCGTGCTTAGCCACGCATCCTCCGCGGCGTACGTCCTGGGATCGAGCCGGTGAAGCAAAGCGCTGGCGCGCTCGATATTCCCTTCGCCGGAACGGATCTTTCGCCACTCTTCGTTGCACTCCACGCGGCACAGATCCTGGAACGCCGCCAGCTTGCCGGCCTTCTCCAGTTCAATCTCAAGCTCCGAGATATCGCAGTCTTCCGCGTAGTCCAAATCGCGCAGCAAGGCCCGGTACATGCCCTCGACGATCTTATCCGCATCGCCTTCGAGCGGCGGCTCTACTTGTACCCCGAACATTTCGACGCCGAACATGAAGACCTCGTAGGGCATCTCTCGATTGAGGAATGCGACGCACTCGGCAACCCGCGTGGATTCCACCTGGTGCAAGACAAGTGAACTAGCGGGCGTGCCGCGCACCTCGCGGTTCGCCAAAACATATCCGAGGTTTTTCGCGAAATAAGATTTGCCCGATCCGAAGCAGCCGGAGATCCAGACTCCAACACTCTCGTTTGGCGATTTCGGAAACGCCGCCAGCGCGGAAAACAGGCCTTCATACGCGGCCTTAATGCCCTCCGTCGCGATGTATTCGGTCAGCTCTCTGAAGACGGTTTCCGGATCGTGGTTGTCGAGTTTGACGATCTCTTGGATAGGTCTCGAAAAATCGCGGTCCAACAGATCGCCAATTCTGGTCATGCTTTCTCCCCAACGGATTTGACGCGATAGCTCCCCAGTGTCTGGTCATCCGAGCGCCAACTCGGGGTAGCTCGGCGTGGGGGCTCAAGGTACCAGGATAGAACAGGACGCGCGCGGAACCGGCCGGGCAACCGGCATAGCAATTCGTTGAATGGCCACGCCGGCGCTTCCGACGCAGGGCACGCCAGAAGGGCGGGTTTTCGATAAGGCCGTGTCGATTTGTCTTAGGGAACGTAAGGCTACTTCGTCAAGCCCGCCACGTAAACGCCGCGGTACCCCTCAACCTTAGCCTCGGTGCCGATCACCTTAATGATGTGCCCCATATGCTCCGCCCCCGCCGTCCGGATGTCTACGCCGCCATCCCGCCGCGGATCGTGTTCCTCGGGCATCAACATATACAGCGTGCCATCCTTGGTCAGCAGCCCGATCGGCTGGCCGTTTTGTGCGCACTTCTGCCCGCAACTGCGGTGCTTCTCGCCATGTTTGCCCAGTTGCAGGTAGCACGAAAAGTCCACCACCTCGCCCACCAGCGTGATCTCGTGGCCCGCCTCCGGTTTCTTGTCCACGCCCGCCGCGATGGTGGTCGCCGACCAGGGTTCGGCCATGGAGGTTCCCAGCGTGGCGGCCGGCGCATCGTATGTGCCGGTTTGCACCGTCATTTCGGGATGCAGGATCGCCCCTGCCATCAGAAGGGCCGCCGCGAATGTGATCGAGGCCCCGGACACAACAGCTCTTGAAAGGTTCGACATAGCCCCTAGTTTACAACGGCTGGATCGACGTGGCGCAAATGGGTCACTCCTCCGCGGAACAAACGTGTTTTCCAGCCCTTTCAACGGTCTGCGGCCGCTTCGCCGTCCTTTAGCCCCGCTCGCCGCCGGGCGCCAGTCAAGGGGGATGCTACCCTGATATGTGGAACGCTAACCGGCAGGGGCCGTTGGTTTCACGCGGCGATCAGGCAATTTGGCTTCGTGGCTTATAAGTAATGAAGAAAACAAAGGAAATATTGGCTTCATTCGTTATTTTTTCGAATTCTCCCGCCGCCGAACCCGCATGCCCAAAAGTGCACAAGACCGCACAATTTCCCCGCCTCATCCTGACCCTCGCCGCCGCTGCCACCGCGCTCGCCCAGCAACCCGCCGCACACCGCAAAGTCGAGCTCCTGTGGACCGGTTCCGCGCCCGGCGCCGTCGGCACTGAAGACAGCGACAAGCCCAGTCTCACCGTCTACCCGGCCCCCGAAGAGTCCGCCGTCCAAACTGCCGTGATCGTCTTCCCCGGCGGCGGATACGGCACGCTGGCTAAGGATCACGAAGGCGACCAGATCGCCCGCTGGCTCAATTCCTTGGGCATCCAGGCCTTCGTGCTGCAATACCGCATCGCCCCCCGCTACCACTATCCGGCGCCCCTCCTCGATGCGCAACGCGCCATCCGCTTCGTGCGCGCGCACGCGGCCGATTACAGAGTCGCGCCCGGCCGCATCGGCGTCTGGGGATTCTCGGCCGGCGGCCATCTGGCATCTACCGCCGGCACGCATTTCGACGCCGGCGATGCGGGCGCGGCCGACCCCATCGATCGCACCGGTTCCCGCCCGGATTTCATGATCCTGGCCTACCCCGTCATCTCATTCACCACGCCCTACACGCACCGCGGCTCGCTGCACAATCTGTTGGGCGATAACCCCGATCCCAAGCTGCTCGCCAGCCTTTCCAATGAGACACAAGTGACCGCCCAGACACCGCCCACTTTCCTGTTCCATACCAACGAAGATAGCGGTGTGCCGGCCGAGAACAGCGTGCTCTTCTATCTGGCTCTGCGCCAGGCCGGCGTGCCGGCTGAATTGCACATCTACGAGCGCGGCCCGCACGGCGTGGGCCTCGCCTCAACCGACGCCGTTCTGGCCACCTGGGCCGCGCGGCTAAAGGACTGGCTTGAAATTCGCGGTCTACTTCAATAGCGCGGCGCCCGTCGGTAGCGCCGCCCTGATCGCGCTGCCCAGCCCCACGCCCGCCAGCATCATCGACATCCTGGTGGTTGCGTTCCTGATTTATCAAGCCCTGATGATCGTCAAGGGCACCCGCGCCGGCCACATCCTAATCGGCATCCTCATCATGGTGGCGCTCTACGTGGTCGCCCTGTATACCGGCCTGGAAGCGTTGCGCTCCGTGCTTTCGTATATCGTGCCGTATCTGGCGCTGGCCGTGATCATCCTCTTTCAGTCCGAGATCCGCCGCACGCTGGCTCGCCTCGGACGCAAGCGCTGGTTCGCGCGCGGTTATCAGCGGCCGGAGTTCACCGAAGATATTCTGATCGCGGTGCGCCGCATGGCAGCGGACAAAACCGGCGCGCTGATCGTCGTCGAAAGGGACATAGGGCTGCGCACATTTATCGAATCCGGCGTGCGCCTGGACGCCCAATTGTCGAGCGATCTGCTGTTGGCCATTTTTCAGCCGGGCGGCGCGTTGCACGATGGCGCGGTGATCGTGCAGAAAGACCGGATTGCGGCGGCTAACTGCTTTCTGCCGCTGGCCATTAATCCGTCCGTCTCGTCCAGTTTCGGTACGCGCCACCGCGCGGCCATCGGCATCACCGAGGAAACCGATTGCCTGTCGCTGGTGGTTTCCGAGGAAACCGGCCGTATTTCATTGGCCGCCTTCGGAGAGCTCAGTCCCGGCCTGAACCTGCGCGAAGTGGACGAACGGATCTGCACGCACTTCGGCGTGCGCCGCAGCGCACCGCACCTGATCGAAGAATTCGCCGCCGATATTCCCATGGAAGCGCATCCCGCCGACAGGAGTGAGCCGAAGTGAAGAACTTCTTCACCCAAAACATCTCGCACAACATGGGATGGAAGCTGCTATCTTTGGCGGCGGCGGTGCTCATATGGATCTCCGTCGCCACCGAACCGGAACTCGCGACATTTGTTTCGGCGCACGTGGAATACAAGAACCTTTCGCCGGGCGTGGAAATCGATTCGGATGTGGTGGAGACCGTGTATCTGGAAGTGCGCGGACCCTCCGAGGCGTTGCGCTTGCCGGAATTGCCGCGCCGCTCCGCGGTAATTCTGGATATGGCAGCCGTTGAGCCTGGGCAGCACACTTTCAACATCGATAGCAATGACGTCCGGCTGCCGCGCGGCGTGGAACTGCTGCGCGCGATTCCGGCTCAGATCCGCATGGACTTCGAACCCGGCGCCACCCGCAGCGTGCCCGTGGAGGTGCGCTTTGCGGACGGCCTGCCGGAACATCTGCGAGTTCTCGATGCGACCGCGGAACCTTCCGCGTTAGCCATCACCGGTCCGGCCAGGCGTGTGGCGCGGGTGGCGTCGGTGACGACCGATCCGCTGGTGCTGAAGCCGGAAACTGGGACCAGTACTTATACTTTGGCAGCGTACGTGAACGACGCCCGGGTGCGCTTTCAAGACTCCCCGCAAGTTACAGTTAAAGTTACAGTCGGACAAAAGTAGATGGGTAAACAATTATTCGGAACGGACGGTATCCGCGGTGTGGCTGGAGAGTATCCACTGGACCCTGCTACGGTCCACGCCTTTGGTGTCGCGTTAGGCACAGACCTGCACCGCGCCTCGCCGGATGCCGCCGTCCTTATCGGCATGGATACGCGCGAATCCGGGCCGTGGATCGCCGCCCAGGTGGCCGCCGGCCTGGCGCAGCAGAATGTGCCTGCGGTGTCCGCCGGAGTCGTCACTACGCCGGGTGTCGCTTATCTGACGCGCTCCAGCGCCTTCACTGCCGGGGTCATGATTTCCGCCTCGCACAATCCGTATCGCGACAACGGCATCAAGGTCTTCAGTCACTCGGGTTACAAGCTGCCTGACGATGAAGAGCACTTAGTCGAGCAGGAAATCTTCCGTCATGCGGGCGAAGCGGCCGGCGCGCCGTTGCCCTTGCCGCCCGATCCCGCGTTTGCCGAGCGATACCTGGACTACCTGGCATCCACCGTGGGAGGCGTATTCGACGGCATCCGCATCGTGCTCGACTGCGGCAATGGCGCGGCCTATCAACTCGCTCCGGCGCTGTTCCGCCGCATGGGAGCGCAGGTCGAAGCCATCTGCTGCGAGCCTAATGGACGCAACATCAACCTCGGTTGCGGCGCGCTGCACGTGGAATCCCTGCGCGCCGCCGTGCTGAATTCGAAAGCCGATCTGGGAGTCGCGTTCGATGGCGATGCCGACCGCGCCATCTTCGTCGCCGGCAACGGTCACATCGTGGATGGCGATGCGGTCTTGCTGATCGCCGCCCGTGCGCTGCACGCCGCCGGGAAGCTGGATGGCGGCTTGGTGGTGGCAACGGTGATGTCCAACCTGGGCCTGGAACGCGCGCTGGAGCGCGATGGCATCCGTCTGCTGCGCACGCCGGTCGGCGACAAATACGTGCTGGAGGAAATGGTGCGTGAAGGCGCGGTGCTGGGCGGCGAGCAATCGGGCCACGTAATCTTCCGCCAGTTCGCGACCACCGGCGATGGCTTGCTGACCGCGCTGCGTGTGCTGGAGATTTCGCGAAATGCGGGCGCCGGCCTGGACGAGCTGACTGCGGGCCTGGAAATCTATCCGCAGCGTTTGCAGAACGTGCGCGTGCGGGAGCGCCGCGCCCTGCACGAGTTGACGGAAGTGGCGCGCGAGATTGAAGAATGCCAGCGCGAGTTTGGCTCCGCGGGACGCGTGCTGGTGCGCTTCTCAGGCACCGAGCCGCTGGCCCGCGTGATGGTGGAAGGTCCCGACCTGGCGCGCGTGGACGAATTCACCGACCGCATCGCTACGGCAATTAGAAACGAGATAGGAGCATAATGGAGGGCGGGCAATCCTGCCCGCAGCCGCCCTTTAGGCGGCTTGCAGCACTAGGAGCACAATGATGCGCACTTTGATACTAACCCTGGCCCTAGCGGCCGCCGCAATCGCCCAACAACCCCGCCTGAAAGTCTCCGACGAGGGATGGGTTTCACTCTTCAACGGCAAGGATCTGACGGGCTGGGTGAACGTGGGCGGCGAACAATGGACCGTGGAAGATGGCGCGATTCACGGCGTAGGCGTCACCAAGGGCTACGGCTACCTGATGACCGAAAAGCACTACAAGGATTTCGAACTAGCCATCCGTTTTCAGTGCGTGACCGGCGGCAATAGCGGCGTTTTCTACCGCACCAGTTTCAAGCCGGGCACCGCCGACGTCGCCGAGGGATATCAGTTCGAAATCGACCGCAACCTGAACCATCACACCGGCGGCATCTACACCGCGCGCCGCGGCTGGATCGTGTGGCCGTCGCCCGAAAACGAGTTCGTGATTAAGCCCACGGAGTGGAATGACTACGTGCTGACCGTGGTGGGCAACCACCATCGCGCGCGGTTGAACGGAGTGCAGGTGATCGACTTTACCGACCCGGTGAACGAGGTGGACGACGGGGCGATTGCGCTGCAGTTGCATGCCGGCGGGGAGGCGAATATGCGGTTCAAGGATATCTTCATCCGCGATCTTTCGATGCGTTAGGTAGCAGCCCGGCGCTTCAAAGGTGGTCGCTACGCGGCGACTCGACCCATTACCGTCGCCAAGCCGACTTGAACGAAGCCGCTGGCGCGGCGGCCGACCGAGCATTCGTGGGTGCTAGCGGATAGGGTTGTCACAGGAGATCCCTGTGACGATACTCATTGAGCGGATGCGAGAAGAGCTC